>NZ_JBEYTS010000107.1:0-13988 GCF_040643155.1 Streptomyces sp. NPDC047453
GTCGGGCCGCCCCCCCCCCCGCCCGGGGGCGGGCGGGGGGGGGCGGCGGGCGGGCGGGGGGGGGGCCCCTCGGCCGCTCACATGGTGACGTCCGGCGGTGCGGCCCGGCGGGCGGACGGCGTGCCCGGCCCGGCGACCGACAGCGGCCCCGGAGTCACCGACGCCGAGTCGGCCGCCCAGCGCTGCGCGGCGGTGCCGTCGCCGACCTTGACGACGATGTCCGCGTCCGCCTGCGGCGAGGCGGAGGTCAGGGCGAGTCCTTCGCCCCAGCGGGGCTGCAACTCTCCCTGCGCGCCCACGTCGTAGCGCACGTCGGGGCCCCGCCCGTCACCGGCCTCCGCGCAGGTGCCGAGGACGACCACGCCCGTGTCCGCGTGCGAGTCCAGGCACAGGCCGGGGTCGGCGACGCTGCGCAGCAGCCCGTCGTCCTCCAGCGTCCACCGCTGGCTCCAGGCCGAGGAGCACTCGGCCAGTGCGGTGGCGGCTCCGGCCTTCGGCTCGCCCCGGACGGCCAGGCACAGGCCGGCCGCGATGTTGCGCAGCCGGGTCTCCTCGGTCGACGGGGACGGCCCGGCGGTGCCGGGTGCCGCGGAACCGCCGGACGGGGCCTCGGAGTCGGCGCCGTGCACCGTGTCCCGGGTGCCGGAGGCGCCGGTGGACGCGGCCGGGGCGGTGCCGTCGCCGTGCGACCACAGGCTGACGCCGAGCACGGTCGCGAGCAGGGAGGCGGAGACGAGGCCGAGGCCGGTGCGCAGCGCCCGGGACGGCCGCGGGCCACCCTGGGCGCGGCGGACCGGCGCGATGATCCGGGACAGCAGCCGGTGCCGGCCGCCTCCGGCCGGCCGTCCCCCGCCGTGCCGGGCGGAGCCCTTCGGGCGCGCGGCGTGCCCGGCCCGGCCCGGGCGGGAGTCGAAGTAGCGGCGGGCGCCCCAGCCGAGCACCGCCTCGGCGAGCAGCGCGCCCGGTGCGTTCTCCACCTGGCCGAGCTGCCCGGCGGCGTCGCGGCAGTAGCGGCAGTCGTCCAGATGCCGCTCGACGTCCGGCAGCAGGGCGCCGCCGCGGCGGATCGGCACGTCGAGCAGCCGGTTGTAGAAGCGGCAGTCGTCGGTCGGCGCGAGTTCGCGGTGGGCGCGCACGCAGTCCTCGCGGAACTTGTCCCTGGCCTCCCCCAGGGTGCGGGAGGCCGTGTCGGGGTCCATGCCCAGCAACCCGGCCGGGACGCCGAGCGGTTCGGCCTCCACCTCGGTGTGCCACAGCAGGCACCGGGCGGCCGGGGCGAGGCTCTCGAAGGACCGCTGGGCGAGCCGGCGGTTCTCCGGGACCAGGGTCGCGGCGGTCCGCATGCCCCGGCCTCCGGCGGGTTTGTGCAGCTCGGGCAGGGCGGCGGACACGCGGTCCTCGGCAGCCCACAGCCGGACCGTGTCCCGCACGGTCAGCAGCAGCCGGGGGCGCAGCGCGGTGCCCGGCTCGCCCAGGGTCAGCCGGTCGAAGACCTGGTGGAAGGCGGCCGAGGTCACCATGGCCGCGAGGGGCGCCGGGGAGGCGAGGCAGATCACCGCGTAGTCGTGGACCGGCTGCCAGTGGCGGGCGATCAGCAGGGCGACGCAGTGGGCGACTTCGTCGTCCGTGCTTCCGGTGAGCCGGGCGGCGAGGGATTCGTCGGGCTCCCCGGGGATCCCGCCGGGCGGGGGGCTGGGAGGACGGGTGGGGTGGGGGGTGGGCACGAAGAGGCTTCCTTTGGTACGTACCTGTGTGGAGCGGGCCCGCAGGTCTGGCACACGGCCGGCGGACGAATCGGCTCGACTCCCCAACTGTCCCTTCAGGACCGGCCCTTGCCCACGCACGGGCCGCTCAGCCTTGCACAGCTCATTGACACACAACAAGACATACCGACAACACGGGCATCATTGACGGAAATTCAGGAAGCGGGAGTCACCGGGCGCTGTGCGCGTAGCCACCGAGCGGTGCACGCCTACGCGTTACCACCATCGCCGTGCGCCCCGTGTGAAGCACGCGCACACACCGGCGCCGCACGCACGCTCCCCGCACGCCCGGCCCGGGAGTGCACTGGTGTCGGCCTCTCCAGGGGGCCCGGCGCAGGACGGCGGCTCTCCTGCGCGCGCCGGGCCGCCGACCGTGCTCCTCCCGCCCACGGCCGGCGGCCCCGGGGGACATACGGCGAGCGGTGTCAGATCTCCCAGGAGCGCAGGCGGTCGGCGGCGCCGTAGACGTCGGCCTTGCCGGACATGAGGTCGCGGCTGAGGTCGACGAGGGCGCCGTAGGGCGGGTCGATGCCGACGCCGCTGACGAACATGTAGGCCACGGCCGTCGCGCAGGCGAAACGGGCGTTGGCCGACGGCAGGGGTTTGAGCACGGCGAGGGTGTGCAGCAGGGCGGCGGCCCGCCAGGCGGGGTCCGAATCGACGCCGAGACGCGGCGGGTCGACGCGGTGACGGGCGACGGCGGCCACCAGGGCCGAGAAGTCGTCGACGGCGGGCTGGTCCGGCAGGACTTCCTCGTGGCGCTGGAGCAGCCAGGGAACGTCGATGTGGATGACGGGGGTCATCGGTCAGGCTGCCCGCCCCTCGCCCTTCGTGGCTGTCTCGTCCTCGGGAAAGGCCGTCGCGAACTCGTCCGCGTGGGCGGTGAAGAACCGCCGGAAGGCCTCGGCGCCCTCCTGGAGGGCCCGGTGCCGGGCTATGTCCGCGGCGGCGGCCTCGCGCACGAGTGCCTTCATCGACGTACCGCGCTCCTTGGCGATCTGACGCAGGTCCTCGAGCTCGCGGTCGCTGAACTCCACGTTGAGAGCTGGCATGGTCCACACGGTACCGCGCGGGTACTTTCCCGTAAATATCCGCTGATCACAGCTGCGGGACGGCGGTACCGAGGGGCGGGTCCGCGGCGGTCGGGGCCGCGCGCCGCCGCGCCGCTGGGGACGCGGCGGCGCTCCTTCGGTCCGGCTCGCTCACCCGTGTCCGGGGTGGGCGGGCGGTCCGGCGGGCCGGCCCTGGTCCGCCACGAAGGAGGCCATCCAGGCCAGCGCCGCGTTCCAGTTGATGGCCGTCTCGTTCGTCGACCAGGACTCGATGTCGTCGATGTAGCAGAACTGGCCCACGCAGCCCTGGAGTCTGCTCTGCGCGTACGGGTCCTGAATGCTGGAGTTGGCCCCGCCCGCGACGGTGCCCTTCGGCGGGTTCGGCAGGCTCGGCTCGAGCTCGTGGGCGTACCAGCGGCTGTGCTGGTTGCGGGAGCTGACCGTGCCGTAACCGGTGACGTAGGAGATGTTGAGGGCGTTGCGGCCCAGGACGTAGTCCATGCTCTGCACCGCGCCGTCGCGGTACTTCACGGCGCCGTCGAGGTCGTAGGCGGCGGCGAGGACCCGGGCGTTGTTGAGGATCTGGCTGTTGGAGCCCCAGTCGTACACGTTGTTCGCGGGCGCGTACGGCATGCCGTAGGGCTGCGCCTTCAGCGTGGCCAGGTACTTGTCCGCGCCCTTGATCACCGACTGGCGCACCTTCTCCCGGCCGGGCAGCTTGCTCGGGACGGTGGCGAGGTCGAGGCGGGCGGGTACCGCGGTGGCGGCCCAGTCGAAGCTGACACTGCCGAAGATGTCGGCCGTGTGCAGCGGGGACTTGGTCACGTGGTCGGCGAACTGCCGCTCACCGGTGGTGAGGTACAGCTCGGCGGCCGCCCAGTAGAACTCGTCGGTGGCGTTGTCGTCGGGGTACGCGCCGCCGCCGATGCCGTCGTCCGGGTCCGGGTGGACCGCGGGATGGGCGAGCGCGGCGGTCCAGGCCGTGCGCGCGGCCCGCAGCGCCTTCGCCGCGAAGGCCCGGTCGTAGGGCTCGTAGAGGCGGGCCGCCTGCGCGGCGGTCGCCGCCAGGTTCAGGGTCGCCTGGGTCGTCGGCCGGTGCAGCTCGCGCTTCTGCGGGTCCTGGCCGGGCAGCAGCGGCAGCCCCGTCCACTGCTCGTCGTGGATCTTGCTGTGCGCCATGCCGGCCAGCGGCTGCCCGGCCGGCACCTGCATCTTCAGCAGGAACTCCAGCTCCCAGCGGGCCTCGTCCAGGATGTCGGGCACCTTGTTGCCGCTCTCCGGGACGGCGAGCGTCCGGTCACCGAGGCTCGCGGGCCGGGCGGTGCGCGCGTGCAGGGTGCGCTCGTAGGTGCTCAGCAGCCCCCAGGTCGTGATGCCGCCGTTGACGACGTACTTGCCGTGGTCGCCGGCGTCGTACCAGCCGCCGGTGACGTCGAGTGTGTAGTCGCACAGGCCCGGTTGGCAGGGCACCTTGGCGTCGCCCTGGTTGGGTGCGGCGTTCAGGTGGCCGGCCGGGCGGGCGTAGCCGGGGCGCAGGTCCTCGCGGACCGGGATGCCGCTGCGCTGGGTGTAGTAGTACTTCAGGGAGTCCAGGCGGAGTTGGTCGTAGACGTCGGCACGGATGTCGAACGGGTGGCTCGTCTCGCCGTCGGCGACCAGGGTGAAGCCCTTGCCGCTCCCCCGATAGGTGCCGAAGTCGATCGAGTGCGCCTTCTGCCCGGAGGAGACGTCCGTGCCCCGCGGCGCGCTCCAGCCGTGGGCCACGACGGTCCCGCGGGCATCGCGCAGCCGCCAGGGCAGCTTGGTGCCGGCGTCGGTGACCAGCGTGGCGTTCTTGGGGCCGCCGGGCAGGTAGCCGACCTGGTTGACCCGCACCCGGGGCCCGGTGTCGGGCTCGTACACCTCCGGCGGCACCCCGCCGAGGAGCGACACGTCGTCCAGGCAGAAGCGCCAAGGGTCCGCGGTGCCGCCGAGTTGGAAGGCGACCTGGCCCTGGGTGGTGTCGACGGGTGAGGTGAAGGTGTAGGAGTAGGCGTTCCCCGAGACGCTCAGCTGCGGGCTCACCTCGAACCAGGTGTCGTACGGCGCCACCGAGAGCCCCGCGAGCGCCCTGACGACATGCCCGTCGGGGGTGCCGGTCGCCGTGAACGACAGCCGGTAGGTCTCGCCCTTCACCAGGGTGACGTCGTTCTGTCCGACGGCGGCGTCCCAGCGGTTGGCAGTGCCGCCGGGCACGTCCGCGCACAGCCGACCGTCGGACAGGCCCGCGGTGACGTTGCTCGTCGTCCACCACGGCTCGGTGGTGGTGTCGAAGGTGCCGTTCCTGACCTGCTCGACCTCGCCGGCCAGGGCCTGCGGGGCGGACGGCAGGGTGGTGAGGGCCGCCGCGAGCAGGGCTGCCGCGGACAGCAGGGTGGTTCTGCGTCGTTTCACGTCTGGGCTCCTCGGAGGAGGTACGGGCGGCGCCATGGGAGCGCTCCCAAGGGCGAAGCACCATATTTGTTGCAGCCACGACATCCGTCAACGGTCCCGACGGGACGTGTTGCCTGCCGGGCCGCCGGCACGGCCTTCCCCGCCGGACGGCCGCACCGGCCTTCCGTCCGAGGCGCCGACGCGTCCGTCCCCGGCACCGGCGCACCGCACGGCAGGCCCGGCCGCATGACTGCGTTCGACCAGCAGGGGGGTCGCCGTCCGTACGGCGCCGCCACGCACTAGGCTGGAACGGAAGTGACGCACCTGTTCACTGTGAGTGTGCGCGATGGAGTGGCGACGATGAGCCCCGTGTATCCGTTCGACGATGCCGCCACGGCTCGGGCCGTCGTCGACGAGCACGGCGTCCTCGTCGAATGGAACGAGGGCGCGCGCCGGCTGCTCGGTTGGGCGCCCGAGGAGGTGCTGGGCGAGCAGGCCGCGACCCTGCTGGCCGACGCCCCGGACGCCCCCCTTCCCGACGAGCCCCGCTGGAACGGCACGCTGACGGTGCGGCATCGCGACGGGCGCGCCGTGCCCGTCTGGGTCCTGGCCCACCACCGGCGCCCGGAGGACGGCGGCAACTGGCTCCTGGTCACCCCGCTGGAGGGCGGCGGCCCCCCGGACCCCGACGACCCGCTGACCCGGGCCGAGCTCATGCAGTCCCCCTGCGCCGTGGCGATCTACGACGAGCGGCTGCGGCTGCACGGGATGAACGCCGCCATGGCGGATGTGCTCGGGGTGCCGGCCGATCGGCTGCGGGGCCTGCGCATCTCCGAGATCGGCGGCCGCCGGCAGAGCGAGGACTTCGAGTGGCACATGCACCGGGTCCTCACCACCGGCCGGGGGAACGACGTGCGGACGTACGTGCCGATAGGCGGCAACGGCCAGGTGAGCGCCTGGCTGGCCCGGATGTCCCCGATCACCGACCGGCAGGGACGGGTGCGCGGGGTGTGCGTCGCCGCGCACGACTTCACCGAGCAGTTCCGGGCGCGCGAACGGCTGCAACTGGTCAACGAGGCGAGTGTGCGCATCGGCACCACCCTCGACGTCGCCCGGACGGCGCAGGAACTCGCCGACGTCTGCGTCCCGGCCCTCGCCGACTTCGTCAGCGTCGACCTGCTGGACCCGCCCGAGCACGGCGGGGAACCGCTCACCGGGCCGGTGACGATGCCGGTCGTGCTGCGCCGGGCCGCCCACGGCTCCATCAACGCGGGCAGCCCCGAGGCGCTGGGTACCACCGGGCGGACCGAGCCGTACCCGGCCACCTCCCCGCAGGGCGCCTCCCTGGTCACGGGCCACTCCGTGGTGATCTCCAAGGAATCCGGCGACCTCGAGAAGTGGCTGTCCTGGGACCCGGTGCGCCGCCTGCACTCCCGGGAACTCGGCGTCCACGCCACGATGTCCGTGCCGATCCGGGCCAGGGGCGTGACCCTCGGGGTCGCCGTTTTCACCCGGTTCCGGCAGCCCGCCCCCTTCATGCCCGACGACGTGCTGCTGGCCGAGGAGGTCACGGCCCGCGCCGCCGTCTGCATCGACAACGCCCGGCGCTACTCCCGCGAGCGGGAGACCGCCCTCGCGCTCCAGCGCAGCCTGCTGCCCCGCAGCCTGCCGCGCACCGCCGCGGTGGAAGCGGCCTCCCGCTACCTCCCGGCGGCCCGGGCCGGGGTGGGCGGCGACTGGTTCGACGTGATCCCGCTGTCCGGGACGCGGGTCGCCCTGGTCGTCGGGGACGTCCTCGGGCACGGTGTCCAGGCCTCGGCCAGCATGGGCCGGCTGCGCACCGCCGTGCGCACCCTCGCCGACATCGATCTCGCCCCGGACGAGCTGCTCACCCATCTGGACGACGTGGTGGCCCGGTTGTCCGCCGAGGCCGGGGCCGAGGGACGGCCCGGCGAGGTCGGCGCGACCTGTCTGTACGCGGTGTACGACCCGGTCTCGCGCCGCTGCACGCTCGCCCGCGCCGGGCACCCGCCGCCGGTGCTGGTCCCGCCGGACGGCCCGCCCCGCCGGGTGGAGCTGCCCTCCGGTCCGCCGCTGGGCCTGGGCGGGCTGCCGTTCGAGAGCGTCGAGCTCCAACTGCCCGAGGGCAGCGTGCTGTCCTTCTACACCGACGGGCTGATCGAGAGCCGCGAGCGGGACACCGACGCCGGGCACCGGCTGCTGTGCGAGGCGCTGGCCGCGCGCAGCGGCTCGCTGGAGGAGACCTGCGACCGCGTCCTGCACACCCTGCTGCCGGCGGGCGGCGCCTCCGACGACGCGGCGCTGCTGCTGGCCCGCACCCGCGTCCTGCCGCCCTCTCAGGTGGCGACCTGGGAGATCCCCGCCGACCCCTCGCTGGTCGCGCCCGTCCGCAAGCAGGTCGTCGACCGGCTCGACGACTGGGGGCTGAGCGAGGCGGCGTTCACCACCGAACTGGTGGTCAGCGAGCTGGTCACCAACGCGATCCGGTACGGCACCCCGCCCATACGGCTCCGGCTCATCCACGACGAGTCGCACCTGACCTGCGAGGTGTCCGACACCACCCACACCGCTCCGCACCTGCGCCGGGCCAAGACCTGGGACGAGGGCGGCCGCGGCCTGCTGCTGGTCGCCCAGCTCACCCGGAGGTGGGGCAGCAGGCACACCGCCGAGGGCAAGACGATTTGGGCGGAGCTGAGCCTGATCGAGGACGAGTGAACCCGGCCGGGTCTCAGGACTCGTCGGCCAGCCAGGGCCGCACCCGCCGCCGTGCCTCGTACAGCCGCGACTTGAGCGTGCCCAGCGGGATGCCCGCCCGCTCGGCGGCCTCGGCGTACTCCAGCCGGCAGATGTCCCGGTACACCAGCGGCGCCACCAGGTGGGGATGCTCCCGCTCCAGCCGCTCCAGCGCCTCCAGCAGGTCCACCCGGGAGCCCGCGATGACGCTCGTGGTGCGCGGGTCGGCGTACTGCGCGGGCTCGATCCGCGCGGGCTGCTCGGCGGCGCGGCGCTTGAGCTCCCGGTACTTCTGGCGGCAGCAGTTGGCGACGACCGTGTAGAGCCAGGTACTGAAGCGGCTGCGGCCCTCGAACGAGGTGATCCTCCGCGCGATCTGGAGCAGCACGTCCTGCGCGGCCTCCTCGGCGTCCTCGCGGCAGGGCAGGAAACGCCCGCAGCGCTGGAGCACCTCGGGCCGGACCTGCTGGAGCAGGGCCTCCAGCGCGGCGCCGTCACCGGCGGCGGCACGGCGGGCGAGGTCTTCGACCGGCGCGGCGTTCTGCACGACAAGGCCCCCTTTGCGTCGATCCCGGGGCAGGCATGATAGTCGCATGCACTCCCTCGAGCGGATCGGCCGCTACCGGCTCGAACGGCGCCTGGGCACGGGCGCGTTCGGCACGGTGTGGCTCGCCCACGACGACGAGCTCGAGGCCCCCGTGGCCGTCAAGGTCCTCGCCGAGAACTGGTCCCACCGCCTCGACGTGCGCGAGCGGTTCCTGGCCGAGGCACGGCTGCTGCGCAAGGCCGGCTCGTCCCGGGTGGTCCAGGTCTACGACATCGGTGAACTCCCGGACGGCAGACCGTACTTCGTCATGGAGTACGCCGACGCCGGCACCCTCGCCGACCTGCTCGCCGCCAGTCCGCTGCCGGTGCCGGAGGCCCTGCGGCTGACCGCGCTGGCCGCGCGCTCCGCCCACGCCCTGCACGAGGCGGGCATCGTGCACCGGGACGTCAAGCCGAGCAACGTGCTGCTGCGCACCGCGCCGGACGGCACCCGCCGGGTGCTGCTCGCCGATCTGGGGCTCGCCAAGAACCTGGCGCAGGCCTCGGGGCTGACCCTGGCGGCTGGTTCCGCCGGGTACCGGCCGCCGGAGCAGGCCGGGCCCGGCGCGGGCATCGACGCGCGGGCGGACGTCTACGGCCTGGGCGCGGTCGGCTACCGGCTCGTCACGGGCACGGTGCCCGCCGAGCCCGGCGAGGTGGTACGGCCCGAGCGGCTGCGGCCGGACCTGGACCCCGGTGTCGCCCGGGCCCTGATGCGGGCCCTGGAACCTGACCGGGAGCGGCGCTGGCCCACCGCCGAGGCGTTCGCGGACGAGCTGGACCGGCTGTCCTCGGCCTCGGCGGCCGCCGTCGGCCCGCGCGGGCGGTCCAGGACCGTCGCACTGGCCGCCACCGTGGCGGCCGTCGCCGTCGCCGGGGCCGCCTTCGCCCTGGTGAACCGGCCGTCTTCGGCCTCCGGCGTGGACGTCGAGGACGCCACCGGCCGGATCGCGGTGCGGGTGCCCGACGGCTGGGGGCGCCAACTGCGCGACTCCGGCTGGGATCCCGCGGCGCTGGAGCTGCCCGCCGGGCACGAGCCGGGACTCGCCGTCGCCGACGACCTGACCCGGTGGCAGGACCTTGGGGCCGATGTGCGCGGGGTGTTCGCCGGACTGAGCGAGCACGGCGACGTCACCGCCCGGGTCGACGCCCTCGGCCACCCGGGCTGCCACTACGACGGCGCCCGCGCCTACACCGGCGGGCGGTGGCACGGCCGGATCCGGACCTGGAGCGGCTGCCCCGGCGGCGGCCGGCTCACGGAGACCGCGCTGGTCCCGGCCGGCGGCGGGCGGCCGCAGGTGTACGTGCAGATCCGTCAGCACGGCGGCGGCGACGCGACCGAGCGCGTACTGGGCTCCCTGCGCGTCACCTGACCCCGTACGGGTGCGTGCCGCTCCACCCCGTACGGGTGAGAGCCGGCCGGGGTCCGCGCGGGAAGAAGTCACCGGGAGAAAGGTGCGGGCGGCCGCGAACTTTTCGCCCGGTCCGTGCATCGGACACTCAGGACGGCGCACCCGGCGCCGGAGGCACGCGGTCACCGCGTGCGAGCGACCCAGGAGTGTGGAACATGGCGCACAAGTCCCCGTCCGCCCGCCGGGCGGCCCTGCTCGTCGGCGCGGTCGCCCTGCTGGGCCTGCCGCTGACCGCCTGCGGCCACGGCAGCGGCACGAGTGGCGCTCCGCAGAAGGTGTCCGGCACCGCCGCGCCCGCAACCGGCGGCACCACCGTCGGGACGGCACCCGGCACGACCCCCGGTACGAGCTCCGCACCCAGCGGCGGCGCCGCGCCCCCGAGCGGCACGGCTACCGGCTCCGCCCCGGGCACCGCCCGGAACACGGGCGGCACCCGCACCCCCGCCACGAGCACCCGCTGTCACACCTCCGAACTCAGGGCGTCGGTGGGCCGCGAGAACCCGGGCGCCGGGCAGGAGAACTTCCCGGTCGTCCTGACGAACACCTCCGGCCGCACCTGCACCGTGCGCGGCTATCCCGGCGCCGCCTTCGTGGACGCCTCCGGCAGGCAGCTGGGCCCTGACCCGAAGCGGTCCTCGGGCACACCCGCCACGGTGACGCTGAAGCCCGGCCAGAGCGCGTGGGCGGGGCTGACCTTCTCCAACCCCGGGGTGAGCGGCGCGAAGACCGCGACGCCCGCCTCGCTGATCGTCACACCGCCGGACGAGCGCGACCACCTCACCGTGAAGTGGACGGCCGGCGAGGTGCCCGTGGGCGGCAACGCCTCCTCGGTGTTCCTGACGGTTTTCAGCCCCGGCACCGAGCCCTGACCCGCCCCGTCGGCGGCGCTCTCCCGCGGAGGCCCGGCGCGGCCCTTTGATGGGCGGGCACCGTCGGTCACGTCCGGAGGAACACCGCACTGAACACTCCACTGGCCGAGGCCCTCTCGGTCGTCCTGCTCGTCGCCGTGCTCGCCTGGGCCGTCGTCCGCCCCTTCGGCTGGCCCGAGGCGGTCATGGCCGTACCCGCCGCCGGGATCGCCGTCGCCACCGGCGTGATCCCGCTGGAGCACGCGCTGGCCGAGGCGGAGCGGCTGGGACCGGTGGTCGGGTTCCTCGCCGCGGTGCTGGTGCTCGCCCACTTCTGCGACGTGGACGGGCTGTTCCAGGCCTGCGGGGCGTGGATGGCCCGCCGGGCGCGCGGCCGCCCGGTGCGGCTGCTGACCTCCGTGTTCGCGCTGGCGTCCGCCATCACCGCCGTGCTCAGCCTGGACGCCACGGTCGTACTGCTGACGCCGGTCGTGTTCGCGACCGCCGCCCGCACCGGCGTACGGCCCAAACCGCACGTCTACGCCTGCACGCATCTGTCCAACACGGCGTCGCTGCTGCTGCCGGTCTCCAACCTCACCAATCTGCTGGCGTTCGCGGCGAGCGGGCTGAGCTTCACCCGGTTCGCGGCGCTGATGGCGCTTCCGTGGCTGGTGGCGATCGGCGCCGAGTACCTGGTGTTCCGGCGCTTCTTCGCCCGCGATCTGGCCACCGCGGTGCCCTCGCCGCGCACCGGCGAGACGCCCGAGCTGCCGCTGTTCGCCCTGGTCACCGTGGCCTGCACGCTCGCCGGGTTCGTCGTGGCCTCCGCGTTCGGCGTGGCGCCGGTGTGGGCCGGCCTGGCGGGGGCGCTGGTACTGGCCGGGCGCGCGCTGCTGCGGCGCAGGGCGACGGCGCTGAGCGTGGTGCGGGCCGCGGCGCCGGCCTTCCTCGCCTTCGTCCTGGCCCTGGGCATCGTGGTCCGCGCGGTGGTCGACAACGGTCTCGCCGATGCCCTCGGGCACGTCCTGCCCGGCGGTACGGGACTGCCCGCGCTGCTCGCCGTCGCCGCGCTGGCCGCCGTCCTCGCCAACCTGATCAACAACCTGCCCGCGGTGCTGGTCCTGCTGCCGCTGACCGCGCCGACCGGGCCGGGGGCCGTCCTCGCCGTGCTGCTCGGCGTCAACATCGGCCCGAACCTCACCTACGCCGGGTCGCTGGCGACCCTGCTGTGGCGGCGGATCGTGCACCAGCACGAACACGGTGTGGACCTCAGGGAGTTCACCCGGCTGGGTCTGCTGGCCGTGCCGGCCGCGCTCGTACCGGCCGTGGTGGCACTGTGGGGGGCGCTGACGGTGCTGTGAAACGGAAGGAGGCCGACCGGATGCGTGTGATCACCTGGCTGGTGGAGGGCACCTGGCCCGCCTGCGTGGACGCCGTACGCACCCATGCTCCGCACGCGTCCGACGTCGTCCTGCTGCACGTCAGCGGGCCGGAGGTGCCCGCGGTGGCGCACGGGGCCTTCGTCGGGCTGCTGGGCCGCGGCCGCGCCGAGCGCGACCCGGGCGACCTGCTGACGGACCTCGGCGGTACGTCGGCGGCCGAGCTGCTCGAGGCCGCCGCGGCCCGGCTCGGGCGGCCGTGCACCCGGATGGAGCGGCGCGGGCGGGTGGAGCGCGAGGTGGTGGCGGCCGCGGAGGACGCGGACCTGCTGGTGCTCGCCCGCGACGGCGACCGCGAGCGGCTCGGCCCGCACAGTCTGGGTCCGGCCGCGCGGTTCGCCGTCGACCACGCGCCCTGCGCGGTGCTGCTGGTGTGGCCGGAGGCGGCGCCGGACCTCACGACGATGCCGCCTCCCCCGCCGCCGCACCACCGCTGACGTCGCTCAGCGGCCGCCGCCGTGGCGGTGGCGCCTGTTCCGGTCGTCCCACGAGCAGGGGTGGCCGTGGGAGGAGCAGCGGTCCGTGGGGGACGGCTCGGCGCTACTGGGCGTGGGCGACGGGGTCGTCCGGGGCGCGCTGCGGGCCGGGGCGGGCGGCGCCGCCGGTTTCGCAGGCTCGGACGGTCCGGGGCCGGGCCGGGCCGACGAGCCGCCGTCCAGGTCCCAGTTGACGACCTCCATCTGGAGCTCCGGCGTGGAGCTGTCCATCGCCCAGCGCTGGGTGTCGCTCTTCGCACGGGTCTTGAGCACGAGGGCGCCGCCGCCGTCGGTGGCGGCGGGCGTCAGGGCCAGGTCCTGGTCGAAACGGGGTACGAGGGTGCCCTGAAGGGTGAAGTCGTAGCGGATGTTCCTGGCGCCGGGTCCGGAGCCGTCCACACAGGGGGCGAGCCGTACCGAGTAGCCGAGGCGGGAGTCCAGGCACAGGCCGGGCGCGGCGCCGCTGCGCAGCAGGCCGTCGGTCTCGTACACCCACTGCTGGCCGGGGGCCGAGGAGCAGGCCTTCAGCTCGGTCTCCGCGCCTTCGACGGCCTTCTTGCCGACGACGTCGACGCACAGTCCGGACGCGGCGTTGTGCAGCCGTCCGCGCAAGGTGCCCCTGGCCGCCGTCCCGGCTCCGGTCCAGGACGGTCCGGAGGAGGCCGAGGCGCCGGTGCCGGGCGGCCCGGAAGGCTGCCCTTCGGGGCGCGTCGGGGTTCCGTCCCCGGGGCCGAGCACCGCCCAGAGCGCGATCGGCAGCACGACCAGCCCGCTCACCGTCGCCACCGCGATGGCCAGGTTCCGCTGCCGCGCCCGCCGCGCCGCCTTCCGGGCCGACCGCCCCCGCGCGGCCGCACGGCCCCCGGCCTTCACGCCTGCCGACACCACCCCATCCCCCGGTCCCGCTGTCGCGGCGCCGCGACCGGCCGGTGCCGGCTGCGCGTCCGGCGTTGGCGCCCCGCGATCGCCAGAGCCCGGCTCGGCCCCCGTACCGCGACCGGCCGGTGCCGGTTGCGGGACCGGGCCGTCGGCCGCGGTGGTGGGCGGCGGGGCGGAACCCCAGGGCTCGGCAGCGGCGGGGGCCGCGAAGGGCGCGGCGGCGAACATCTCGGGGGCGGGCCTACCCGCCGGGTCGGTGCCGAGGGCGCCGCCCGGGTACGGACCGTCAGGCCGTCCGGCCGGGTACGGACCGTCAGGCCGTCCGGCCGGGTACGGACCGTCAGGCCGTCCGGCCGGGTACGGACCGT
>NZ_JBEYTS010000107.1:14085-17158 GCF_040643155.1 Streptomyces sp. NPDC047453
CGTCCGGCCGGGTACGGACCGTCAGGCCGTCCGGCCGGGTACGGACCGTCAGGCCGTCCGGCCGGGTACGGACCGTCAGGCCGTCCGGCCGGGTACGCCGGGCCTGCGGCCGGCGGACCGGACGGATCCGGCGCGAAAGGCTCGCGCCCGCCCGGCGTCCCCGGCCACCCCGACGCGAACGGCTCTCCCCCGGCGGGCACGGCCGGCCCAAACTCGGGGGCGGGCGCGACCGGCCCCGACTCGGCGGCGGGCGCGGGGTGTTCCGGTTCCGTCGCGGCCGAGGGGCCGGCCAGGCGGGAGGCACGGTAGGCGCAAGCGCCCCAGCCGAGGACGCCCTCGGCCAGCGCGCCACCCAGGTCCGCGTTGAACTGGGCCAGTTGGTCGGCGGTGTGCCGGCAGTGCGTGCAGCCGGCCAGGTGCGTGCGCAGATCGGGGTCGACGTGGACGCCGCCGCGCCGGTAGGTCACGTCGAGCAGCCGCAGGTAGAGCAGGCACTCCTGCCGGGGTGCGACCTCGCGGTGCACCTGGAGGCACTCCTCGCGCAACCGCTCCCGGGCTCGCCCGAGTTCGACGCGCGCGTCCTCCTCCTCGAGGCCGAGCAGCCGGGCCGGGGCAGCGGCGGGTTCGGCCTCGACCTCCGCGTGCCACAGCAGGGCGCGCCCCGTCTGCGGCAGCCGCTGGAACGCCCGGGACAGCAGACGCCGGTCGCCCGGCGGCAGCAGCCGCGCGGCGATCCGGTCGCCGTCCGCGCCCGCGGCCCTCAACTCCGGGTGCAGCATCTCCTGGCGGTGGTCCGTGCTCCACTCCGCCGCGATCCGGCGCACGGTGACGAGCAGTTGGGGCCGCCAGGCGGCGGTCGGCCCGGACTGCCGCAGGGACTCGCCGAACAGGCGGGTGAAAGCCGCGGTGGTGAGCATGCCCGCGGGATGCGGGCCGTCGGCGCACAGCCGTGCGTAGGTGAAGGCCGCCTCCCAGTGCCGGTCGAGGAGTTCACCGACGGGCAGCACAGCGGGCGAAGTACCCGTCCACTTCCGGAGTTCGGCGCTCAACTGCTCGTCCGTGGTACCGAACGGACCGGGTGACGTGGGGGAATTGGACGTGCCCTGGTCTTTCACGACCGCATTCCTCCATACACACCGCGGATTTGGTCCGTACCAAAAAATCCGTCCCAGAAAGGCGTGTCGGCATCTCGAACGTCCACCGCGCAGAGGGAGGACCCATGGCCTGCTCGCCGACTGGCCACACCTTTACACAGGCCAGCGGCGAGCAACAAGGGATCACGCGGTTTTGTGCATAACGCTCCCGGCACCCTGTGTTGACGAATTGTCAATTCCCATGGATGGAATGCGATTACTGCCCGACGTGCACGGCAATTGCCGCCCTCAGTGACCGCTGACGGCGTGCGGTCCGTACGGCCCTTCCAGTTCCTCGGCCTCCTTGTCGCTCAGTTCCAGTTCGACCGCGGCCACCGCGTCCCGCAGGTGCTCCGGCCTGGACGCGCCGACGATCGGCGCGGTGACCGTGTCCTGACGCAGCAGCCAGGCGAGGGCGACCTGCGCGCGCGGGACCCCGCGGTCCCCGGCGACGCGGGTGACGGACTCGACGATGCCGCGGTCGCCCTCCGGGTAGAGCCGGCCGCCGAAGGCGTCGGTGGTGCTGCGCTCGGTGGTGGTGCCCCACTCCCGGGTGAGGCGGCCGCGGGCCAGCGGGCTCCACGGGAGTACGCCGACGCCCTGGTCCGCGCAGAGGGGAAGCATCTCCCGCTCCTCCTCGCGGTAGAGCAGGTTGTAGTGGTTCTGCATGGAGACGAACCGGGTCCAGCCGTGCAGCAGGGCCGTGTACTGGGCCTTGGAGAACTGCCATGCGTACATCGAACTCGCCCCGATGTAGCGGACCTTGCCCGCCTTCACCAGGTCGTGCAGCGCCTCCATGGTCTCCTCGACCGGCGTGTGCGGGTCCCAGCGGTGGATCTGGTACAGGTCGACGTAGTCGGTGCCCAGCCGGCGCAGGCTGTGGTCGATCTCCGTCATGATCGCCTTGCGGGACAGCCCGCCGCCGTTGGGTCCCGGCCGCATCCGGCCGTGCACCTTGGTGGCGAGCACGACGTCGTCCCGGCGGGCGAAGTCGCGCAGCGCGCGGCCGACGATCTCCTCACTGGTGCCGTCGGAGTAGACGTTGGCCGTGTCGAAGAAGGTGATCCCCGCCTCAAGCGCCTGCCGGATCAGCGGGCGTGACGCCTCCTCGTCGAGGGTCCACTCGTGCGTGCCGCGGCCGGGCACGCCGTAGGTCATGCAGCCCAGACAGATCCGCGACACCTCGAGACCTGTCGAACCGAGCTTCACGTACTGCATCGTTGGCGCTCCTGTCCATGGTGCGGTCGCCGGTCACGAGCCGGGGCGGCCCGCGGGCGTCCGCGTCGGAAACGTGTCCAGCAGGTCCAGTGCCCGTTCCCAGCCGAAGTCGGGCCGGCCGCCGTCCGGCGATGGTTCGCCGGAGAACGGCTCCCCGAAGCGGACGCCCATCCCGCGCAGGCGGGCGAGGCTCTCCCGGTAGGCGGGGTGGGCGGCGAGGGTGTCGGAGACGCACGGCAGGACCACGACCGGGACACCCAGGCCGTACGTCTCGCACAGGGTGGCCAGGGCGAGGGTGTCGGCGGTCCCGGCGGCCCACTTGTTGAGCGTGTTGAAGGTGGCGGGCGCCACGACCACGGCGTCCGGCGGCGGGAACGGGCGCGGGTCGGCAGGCGTGCGCCAGGCCGACCGTATGGGGCGACGGGTCAGCGCCTCGACCGCGGCGGTGTCGAAGAAGCCGCCCATGGCGACCGGGGTCGCGATGACACCGGCCTCCCAGCCCCGCTCCTGTGCGGCGGTGATCAGCTTGCTGACGCCCTCGGCGATGCCGGCGGCGCAGACGACGAGGTAGAGGAAGGGTTTCCCGGACGCTTTCCCGGGCTCCTTCCCGGGCATTGCCCCGGTGGGCTGCTGGGCCTGTTCGCTCACCCGGGAACCCTAGTCAATCCTCCGCCGCCGGGGCCACGGGCCGGCGCGACGGGCAGCCGACCGCCGGCCGCCGC
>NZ_JBEYTS010000108.1:0-16770 GCF_040643155.1 Streptomyces sp. NPDC047453
TCGGCAGCGTCATGAAAGCCACACCCGGCTCCCCTGGGTCCCCAAACCCTACGAATGGCTGGGGCAGGCCCGGCAGAAAGGTAGAGCGTCATGAGTACAGGGGGAGGGGGTCCCACGCTCACGCAGCCCCTCAAGCCGCCCTCCGCCGGGCGGGCCGCCGCGTATCTCGGGCTCTTCCTGCTCGGCGCGGTGGTCGCGGTCGCGGGCGCTCTGGTGCAGGCCGCCTGGTTCCCCGGCGGGCTGCTGCTCGCGCTCGCGGGCGCCGCCGGGCTGTTCCTGGGCGGGGCGCGGGCCGCGCGCAGCCGGGGAGGGGCCGTGGCGGGCGCGGCCGGCTGGATCGTCACCGTCTTCGTGCTCACCACCAGCCGCCCCGAAGGAGACTTCTTCTTCGCGGCCGAGAGCGGCTCCTATCTCTTCCTGCTCGGCGGCATGGCCGTTGCTGTGATCTGCGCCACCCTGGCGCCGGGGCGCCAACGGCACGACGGCGACGCCCGACTTGGCAAGTGACGTACCACTTCTTCCCGTGAGGCAGGTGCGAGTCCGGTGGGGGTTTACCCAGCGGTCCCGTGATAAGGGCCGGAAGCGGCCAGTATGGTGGTGCGCGCGCCGCCGAGCCGCCCGCACTGAGGTCGTAACGGGCGGCGGAGCCAACCGGGAGAACCTGCCTTGAGTCGTGAAACTGACACTCCGTCGTCCGGGCCCAACGGGCACGGCGGAGCCGCCTACCCCTCGGGGACCCCGCCGTACGGAATCCCGGCGGTCTCCGACGACCGTGCGGACGCGGGCCGTTCGGCCACGCAGCCCGAGGAACGCAAGACCGAGACCACGCTGACGACCCGGATCCGGATCAACATCCCCGGATCCCGGCCGATCCCGCCGGTCGTCGTGCGTACGCCCGTCTCCTCGGAGGGATCCGAGAACAGCGTTCAGGACACCGGCGGCGAGGCTCCGCAGCCGGCCGCCCCGGAGCCCGGCGCCGCCGCGGAGTCGCCCGCCGAACCCGCGGCACCGGCCGCGGAGAAGCCGACCAGCGACTGGTTCGCGCCCCGCAAGCCCCAGGCGAACAAAGGCGGTCAGGGCGGCGGCTCCACCAACGGCGCGGGAGTGCCGGGTGGTTCGGGCACGCCCGCGGCGAACGGGTCCGGTCCGGGCGCTTCCGGTCCGGGAACCTCCGTCCCCGGGCCCTCGGGCGCCGGCTCCTCCGTCCCGGGCTCTTCCGGCGGGGCCCGCCCCGGCGGCGTGGTCGGTGCCATGAACGTGCCCGGGGTGGCCAACGGCTCCCGCCCCGGCTCCACCAACGGCGCCGGGCTGCCCGGGGCCACCGGCGGCCCCGTCGCCCCCGGCCACGGCGGCGGCACCGGGTCCTTCGACGTCACCGAGGCGCTGGCCGCGGGCCCGCTCTCCGGCGGCCACCGCCCCGGCGACGAGCCGCGCCGCGACGACCTTCCGTACTTCTCCGACAACGGGCACGGCGCCCGCGACGGCCAGGGCGGCCCGAGCGGCACCGGCGGCCTGGGCGGTCCGGGTGCCCCCGGCGTGCCGGGCGGTCCGCAGGGCCCCACGGGCCCGACGGGCGGCCCCGTCACCGGCGACGGACCGCTGCGGCCGCCCGGGGTCGGCGCGCCCGCGGGACCCGCTGCGGGCGCGGGACACCCGGGCGGTGCCCCCGGCGCGCACACGGCACGCCCCGGCGGCGGCCTGAGCGACGACACCGCGGTCCTCACCCCGCAGCAGCACGTTCCGGAGCCGGGCACCCCCGGTTACGGCGCCCGGCCGGAGAACGTCTCCGGGCACACCGTCACCAGCGGCATGCCCGTCATCCAGCCCGGTGCCAACTCGCCGTTCGGGCCCGGAGCCGGCGGGAACGGGCCGGCGGCGCACACGCCGCCGCGGCTGCCCGAGCCGGCCCCGCAGAGCGCCGCCGCGGCCCCCGCCGCGCCCAAGGCCAAGAAGAAGGGCCGCAACAAGCTCGTCCTGCTCTGCGGCGCCGTGATCGTCGTCGCCGGTGTCGCCTACGGCGCCGGGCTGCTGATGAACCACTCCGACGTGCCCAAGGGCACCACCGTGCTCGGCGTCGACATCGGCGGCGGCACCCGCGACGACGCGGTCAAGAAGCTCGACGACGCCTTCGGCAGCCGGGTGAGCCAGCCGCTGAAGCTGTCGGTCGAGGGCAGGACCGTCACCCTCAAGCCGGACCAGGCCGGGCTCCAGTTCGACACCCAGGCCACGGCCAGCTCGGCCGCGACGAGCGACTACAACCCCGTGTCGGTGATCGGCTCGCTGTTCGGCAACCACCGGGTGATCGAGCCGCAGATGCCGGTCGACGAGGAGAAGCTCCAGGTCGCCCTGCAGAGCGTCTCGGGCGGCGACGGGTCGGTGACCGAGGGCGGGATCAAGTTCCAGTCCGGCAAGGCCGTCGCCGTCTACGGCAAGCCGGGCAAGGGCATCGACGTCGGCGGCTCGACCCAGCTGGTCCAGCGGGCGTACCGCGCCCAGGTGGAGACGGGCGCGGCCACGCCGGTCCAGCTGCCCACGGTCACCCGGCAGCCGACGGTTCCCAACGCCGAGGTCGACCGGATGATGAAGGAGTTCGCGGAGCCCGCGATGTCCGGCAACGTCATCGCGAGGACGGACGCCACGCACTTCATCGAGTTCAGCCCGCAGAACTCCCTGTGGAAGTTCCTCGGGGTGAAGGCCGTGAACGGCAAGCTCGTCGACAGCCCCGACCTGAAGGCGCTCAAGGAGCTCTACGGGCAGACCTTCGACGGCGTGCTGATCACCCGGGGCACCGGGAAGAAGACTGCCGTCACCGCCCAGGACGTATATGTCGCTTTGCGGCAGGCCCTGCTGAGCAAGAGCAGCCGGGACGCCACCATCAACACGAACCCGAGCTGATCGAGCACGACCCAGAGGGGGCACCCAGCTGACAGAGGGTGCCCCCTCGTTGTATGCAACTGATCGTTCGGAGGCGTCAACGGGCCCTGTTTTAAACAGAGTTGCGATTTGCGAGGCAGTGATAATGTGATCTTGCTCTCTGCAAGGTCAGCATCGTCAGCAATCCGACTCAGACAGGAATCTGCATGCACTTGCTCCGTCGAGCCATGGTGTTCCTCACCAGCCTGGTCATGCTCACAGGTGCCGGCTTCTTCCTCGCGTCCCCCGCGCAGGCCGCCACCTCCTGCTCCGGCACTGTGACGTACTCCGCGACCGTCTCCCGCAGCGGTAGCGCCATAGGCGAACTGGTCATCTACTACAACAGCAGCAACGGCGGCACCAACAGCGCCTGCTTCTACCACCGAGGTGTGTCCTACGGCGTCTCGGCCTACACTTCCATTCAGATCCTCCGGTGCGCACAGACTTCGGGCACCGGAAAGCTGTGCACTCCTACCGCCAACTCACTTCCAGACAGCGGTTCTTATGCCTACTACGCCGGTCCGGTCGGTGTGACCGGCACGGCGAAGAACTGTGTTTCGGCGATCGGCGAGATCTGGTGGGGCGGTACTGGCTACCCCATAGAAACCGGAACACGGGGATGCTGAACAAAGAGGACTGAGAAGAGGCCGTCACGGTCAGGGGCGCCCGGAACCCGCCGGGTGCCCTCTTCTGCTGCAGGGGCCGTATGACATCTGTCATCCGGCAGTCAGGACCCGCGACACTGCCCGGCGACCCCGCCCGTCGGCCAGCATGGCGGCCATGACGACGACGGCGGAGCGAGCCGCCACCACCACGGTGGTGGGGTTCGACCAGGTGACCAAGAACTACGGGGACGTACGGGCCGTGGACGGGCTGACCCTCGCCCTGCGTCCGGGGGAGACCGTGGCCTTGCTCGGCCCGAACGGCGCCGGCAAGTCGACCACCCTCGACCTGCTGCTCGGCCTCCGGCAGCCCGACAGCGGCACCGTCAGCGTCTTCGGCACCAGCCCGCGCGAGGCGATCGTCGCCGGGCGCGTGGGCGCCATGCTGCAGAGTGGCGGGCTGATGGAGGACGTCACCGTCGCCGAACTGGTGCGGCTCGCCTGCGACCTGCACCCCAAGCGGTACAAGACCGCCGACGTGCTGGCCCGGGCCGGCATCTCCCAGATCGCCGACCGCAAGGTGAACAAGCTCTCCGGCGGTCAGGCCCAGCGCGTCCGCTTCGCCCTGGCCACCGTCGGTGACAGCGACCTCATCGTCCTGGACGAGCCGACCACCGGCATGGACGTCTCCGCCCGCCAGGCCTTCTGGGCCACCATGCGCGAACAGGCCGACCAGGGCCGCGCGGTCCTGTTCGCCACGCACTACCTGGAGGAGGCCGACGCCATCGCCGACCGGGTGCTGGTGCTGCACCGGGGACGGCTGCTGGCCGACGGCACCGCCGCCGAGATCAAGGCGAAGGCGGGGGCGCGACGGGTCTCCTTCGCTCTTCAGGGCCCCATCGACGAGGCCGCCCTGCGCGATCTGCCCTTCCTGACCTCGATGACCGTGAGCGGCCAGACCGTCCGCATCCAGTCCTCCGACGCCGACGCGACCGTGCACGCCCTGTACGGGCTCGGCGTCTACCCCCGCAACCTCGAAGTCGCCGGCCTCGGGCTCGAGCAGGCCTTCGTCGCCATCACCGAGGCCGAGGAGGCCAAGCAGTCGTGAACAGTCTGATCAGGCTGGAGCTCGCCCGCGCCCTGCGCAACCGCAAGTTCCTGTTCTTCTCGATGCTCTACCCCTCGATCCTGTTCCTGATCATCGCGGGCAAGGCGGACGGCGTCACCAAGGTCGACGGCACCGGCCTGACCGTCCCGACGTACATGATGGTCTCCATGGCCTCCTTCGGCGCGCTCACCGCCGTGCTCATGGGCAACAGCGAGCGCATCGCCAAGGAGCGCGAGAGCGGCTGGGTACGGCAGTTGCGGCTCACCCCCCTGCCCGGGCGCGGCTACGTCCTCGCCAAGACCGCCGGCGCCGCCGTGGTCAGCCTGCCGTCCATCGTCGTCGTCTTCGTGGTCGCCGCCGCCGTCAAGCAGGTCCGCCTGGAGGCCTGGCAGTGGCTCGCCCTCACCGGCGCGATCTGGGCCGGCAGCCTGGTCTTCGCCGCGCTCGGCGTCACCATCGGCTACCTCGCCACCGGGGACGCGGTCCGCCCGATCACGATGATCATCTACTTCGGCCTGTCCATGCTCGGCGGTCTGTGGATGCCGTCGACCACCTTCCCGCGGTGGCTGCAGAACATCGCCGAGTGGCTGCCCACGCACGCGTACGCTGCACTGGGGCGGGCGATCGAGGAGAGCCAGGCCCCGCACGCGAAGGACCTCGCCATCCTCGTCGTCTTCTTCGCCCTGTTCGCGGGCGGCGCGGCCTGGCTGTACCGGAAGGACACGCTGAAGGCGTGAGCGTCATGACGGAAGACCCGCGGCCCGGCGAAGCCCGGGCGGGCCGGCTGATGCGCATGGGGGAACCGCCCCGGAACGGGGGCGAGGCGCTGCGCAAACTGGTGTGGATCCTGCCCTGGCTGATCTTCCTCAGCTATCCGGTGCACGACCTGGTCTCGGGCGCCCACACGGCCGCCGCCACCGCGGCCGGCTGGGCGGGCCTCGCGGCCTTCACAGGGACCTATCTGACGCTGGTCTACCGGAACATGGGCCGGTCGTTCTCCGGGGCGGTCGTCGGCTGGCTCGTCGCCGTGCTCGGCGTGCTCGCCGTCGTGCTGTGCCTGACCCTCGGCTCGCCGTGGATCGGCCTGTTCGTGTACGTCTCCGTGGCCTGCGGCGCGACGAACCCGCTGCGGATCGCCTACTGGACGATCCCGCTGACCACGGCCGTGATGCTGCTCGTCGCCCGGCACACGGGCGCCGAGGGCGAGTGGACCCTGTTCCTGCTGGTGATGCTCGTCGGCTTCGCGATGACCGGCGTACGGCAACTCGTGCGCACCACGATCGACCTGCGCAAGGCCCGCGCCACCGTGGCCCAGCTCGCCGCCAACGAGGAGCGGCTGCGGCTCGCCCGCGACCTGCACGACCTGCTCGGCCACTCGCTCTCGCTGATCACGCTGAAGAGCGAGCTGGCCGGCCGGATGCTGCCGGACCACCCGGACAAGGCGGCCCAGCAGGTCGCCGACATCGAACAGGTCAGCCGCCAGGCCCTGGTCGACGTCCGCGAGGCCGTCACCGGCTACCGCCGCCCCCGCCTGCACGCCGAACTGGCGGGCGCCCAGGTGGCGCTGACCGCCGCCGACGTCACCGCCGACGTACCCGCCGAGCCCGACCTGCACGGCGTCCCCGAGGAGAGCGAGTCCGCGCTCGCCTGGGCGCTGCGCGAGGCGATCACCAACGTCGTACGGCACAGCGGCGCGACCCGGTGCACCGTCGACCTGGTGCGCCGCCAGACCCTGGACGGGCCGTTCCTCGAACTGTGCGTCGAGGACAACGGCTCCGGCGGCTCCGCCGGCGTGGGCAAGGGCCCCGGCAACGGTCTGACGGGCCTGGCCGAGCGCCTGGAGAAGGCGGGCGGGCAACTGGAGGCGGGGCGCGCCGAGCGCGGCTTCCGGCTCGTCGCCCGGGCGCCTCTCGCCTCCCCCGCGGACGTAGGATCCCCCGCATGAGCCGAACGATCAAGGTCCTCCTGGCCGAGGACCAGTCGATGGTCTGCGAGGCACTGGCCGCCCTGCTCGGCCTCGAGGACGACATCGAGGTCGTCGCCCAGGTGGCGCGCGGGGACGAGGTCGTGGCGGCGGCGCACGCCCACGGCGTCGACGTGGCCCTGCTCGACATCGAGATGCCCGGCTGCACCGGCATCGAGGCGGCCGCCCGGCTCCACAAGGAACTGCCCGCGGTGAAACTGGTCGTGCTCACCACCTTCGGCCGCCCCGGCTATCTGCGCAGCGCCATGGAGGCGGGCGCGGACGCGTTCCTGGTCAAGGACGCCCCGGCCGCGCAACTCGCCGCGGCGGTACGGAAGGTGCTCGGCGGCGAGCGGGTCATCGACCCCACGCTGGCCGCGGCGGCACTGGCCGAGGGCGCCAACCCGCTGACCGACCGGGAGCGCGAGGTCCTGCGCGCCGCGGCCGACGGCTCCACCAACGCCGAGCTGGCCGCCGCCCTCCACCTGTCCCAGGGCACGGTCCGCAACTACCTGTCGACCGCGATCCAGAAACTCGCGGTGCGCAACAGGACGGAGGCGGTGCGCATCGCACGGGAGAAGGGCTGGCTGTAGCAGCGCTCGCCGGGCATGCCGGGCGGCCGCGGCTTCGGCCCGGCTTCAGTTCAGCAGGGCCCGTGCGGCCCGCGCCTGCTCCCGCACCTGCTCGGCCGCGGGCTCGTCCACCGCGCCCAGCACATCGGCGTACGCCTCCAGCTCCCGGGCCCCGCCCACGAAGTCCCCGCGCTGCACCAGCAGCTGCGCCCGCTCGTAGCGCAGCCGCGCCGGATGCGACGGCAGCAGCAGCGACAGCTCCACCGCCCACAGCGACACGTCCGACCGCTCGGGCCGAATCGCCGCCCAGGCCCGGATGTTGTTCAGGATCCGGGACACGACCTCCAAGGGTGAGGCGGGCACCAGCATCGACGGGTGCAGCGGCGCGCCCGTCGCCCCGACCACCAGCAGTTCGGCGTCCGCCCCCGTGAGCACCCGGCCCCCGTCGAACGGGTCCGCGAGCACCTGTTCCCCGGCCGCCCCGAACCCCACGACGAAGTGCCCCGGCAGCGCGACCCCGTACACCGGCGCCCCGGCCCGCCGCGCGACCTCCATCCACACCACCGACAGCAGGATGGGCAGCCCGCGCCGCCGCACCAGCACCTCGTGCAGCAGGGACGACTCCAGCCGCTGGTAGTCCGCCGCCGAGCCGTGGAAGCCGTACCGCTCGCCGAGCAGTCCGCACAGGGCCTGCGCCCAGTCCAGCGGCCCTCCCGGCCGGTACGGCAGCTGTCCCGCGAGCCGGTCCAGCTCCAGCTGCGCCACGTCCATGCCGGCCTCGTCCAGCGTCCCGTCGGCCGCCGCGCCCACCAGCAGGCACAGCATCGCGAGGTCCGGCCGCTCGGACCGCACCTCCTCGCCGAACCACCGGCGCACCGCGGCGGACCGTTCCGGGGACGGCGGATGCAGGGGACGCATAGCAGGCTCGTGCCCTTCCACGACGATCCCTACGACGGACGAGCGCCGGAGTTTTGCGAGGGCTCCGACGGGGGCCCCGGCGTGGACTCCGCCCGCGACGGCCGCGGGTGGTCGCCGCCGCCGAATTCCGGGGCGCGGTAGTGGTGGTACGCGTGGTGCGCGCCGAAGCCCATTCCGGCGTACAGCGCCCGCGCCGCGGCATTGTCGGTCTCGACCTGGAGCCAGGCCGCCGACGCGCCCTCGTCGAGGGCTCTGCGGGCGAGCGCGGCGAGCACGGTGGTGGCGAGCCCGCGTCGCCGCAGCGCCGGATCCACCTCGACGGCGGCGAACGACGCCCAGCGGCCGTCGACGACGCACCGTCCGATCGCCGCAGGGACACCGCCCTCACCGGGCACCGTCGCGAACCACACCGACGGCCCGCTGCCGAGCACCTTCAGGGCCACCTCGCTCACCCCCTTGCGCTGGTACCGCGCAAGCCACGCCTCGTCGGCCGTGCGGGACAGCACGACCCCGGAGCCCTCGGCCCGGTCGGCGACCGGCGCGAGCGCTCCGATCCACAGCTCGGCGGTCACCTCGCGCACCCAGCCCCGCCGCTCCAGCTCGGCGCACAGCAGTTCCTGCGTGCCGTCGGCGCCGGTGGCGGTCTGGATGTACGCGGGCAGGCCGCGCTCGCTGTACCAGCGTCGTACGGCGGCCAGGGCCGCGTCGAGCGGAAGTCCGGGATCGCCGAGCGGCAGCACCGAGTTGGCGCGACGGGTGAAGCCCATCCGTCGCCCGACCACCACCCCGCGTCGGCGCGCTTCGCGCGGCACCTGCTCGACTGCCGCCCGCAGTTCCCACTCGCCCAGCCGCTCGCTCTCCACCGGCCGCCAGGCCCGCGCCGCCGCGCGCGCGAGCTCCTCGTACGTGGCCGCCGGGCCCCGCCGCCGGGCCGGTGCGACCGGTACGACCTTGCCCGCGACCAGGGAGGACTCCGCGATCCGCACGGTCTCGCCACTCTTTCGTGTGATCAGCAGCACACCGTGGTCCCATGATGTGAGAACTCCGACCGTGTCGGTGAACTTCTCACCCGGCGCGCCAGGTTCGCTCAAGCGCCGTATTGAGACCCGTTTGCCCACGTCAGCAGGGCTGATTCGGACCTCGAGGCGTCCTGTCGCCGATATTTCCACAGGTCTGTTCACCCCTCCTGTTCGGATCATGCCCCGGAACGGAGATACTAGGGGCGGGCATCGACGACGCCGCGCTCCCGCGCGCCAGGCGGCGGAGCCTGTGGAGGCCCGCCAGCGCCCTATCGAGGAGGAACGACAGCGTGACCTACGTCATCGCGCAGCCTTGTGTCGACGTCAAGGACAAGGCGTGCATCGAGGAGTGCCCGGTCGACTGCATCTACGAGGGCCAGCGGTCCTTGTACATCCACCCGGACGAATGCGTCGACTGCGGAGCCTGTGAACCGGTCTGCCCGGTCGAGGCGATCTTCTACGAGGACGACACTCCCGAGGAGTGGAAGGACTACTACAAGGCCAACGTCGAGTTCTTCGACGAGCTCGGCTCTCCCGGTGGCGCCAGCAAGCTGGGGCTGATCGAGCGCGACCACCCCATCATCGCCGCGCTGCCGCCGCAGAACCAGTAAAAGCGGCCCGCCTTCGCGCCGCCTCGGTCCCGTACGGCCTGATCGCACTCCAGCGCTCCGCCCGCCGCACGGGACCGAGGCGTTTTTGGACCAGAAAGTGAGCCTGATCCCCGTGTCCGCACTCTCCGACCGGCTCCCCGCCTTTCCCTGGGACAAGCTGGAGCCGTACAAGAAGACGGCCGCAGCCCATCCGGACGGCATCGTCGACCTGTCGGTCGGCACCCCGGTGGACCCGGTCCCCGACCTGATCCAGAAGGCGCTGATCGCGGCCGCGGACTCCCCGGGCTACCCGACCGTGTGGGGCACACCCGAACTGCGTGACGCGATCACCGGCTGGGTCGAGCGGCGCCTCGGCGCGCGGGACGTCACCCACCGGCACGTCCTGCCGATCGTCGGCTCCAAGGAACTGGTCGCCTGGCTCCCCACCCAATTGGGCCTCGGCCCCGGCGACAAGGTCGCGTACCCGCGCCTGGCCTACCCGACCTACGAGGTCGGCGCCCGCCTGGCCGGAGCCGAGCACCTCGTCTACTCGGCGACACCGGGCGCCGGCGTGCCGGGCCCCACGGAGCTGGACCCGGCGGGCCTGAAGCTGCTGTGGCTGAACTCGCCCTCCAACCCCACGGGCCAGGTGCTGCCCAAGGAGGAGCTGAAGAGGATCGTCGCCTGGGCCCGCGAGCACGGCGTACTGGTCTTCTCCGACGAGTGCTACCTGGAGCTGGGCTGGGAGGCGGACCCGGTCTCGGTCCTGCACCCGGACGTGAACGGCGGCTCGTACGAGGGCATCGTCGCGGTCCACTCGCTGTCCAAGCGCTCGAACCTGGCCGGCTACCGCGCCGCCTTCCTGGCCGGCGACCCGGCCGTCCTCGGCCCCCTGCTGGAGATCCGCAAGCACGGCGGGATGATGACCTCGGCGCCGACGCAGGCGGCGGTCGTGGCCGCCCTCGGCGACGACACCCACGTCCGCGAGCAGCGCGAACGCTATGCCGCCCGCCGCACGGACCTGCGCCGGGCCCTCCTCGCCCACGGTTTCCGCATCGAGCACAGCGAGGCGAGCCTCTACCTGTGGGCCACCCGCAACGAGTCCTGCTGGACCACGGTCGCCCACCTCGCCGAACGGGGCATCCTGGTCGCCCCCGGCGACTTCTACGGTCCGGCGGGCGCGGACTTCGTACGCGTCGCGCTGACGGCGACGGACGAGCGGGTCCGCGCCGCGGTGGAGCGCCTGGCCGGGTAGTCGGCGACGGCCGTACCCGCGCCCACGCGTGGACGGGATCCGCACGCCGACGGGGTCCGGGGAGGAGACCCCGGACCCCGTCGGTCGTTCGAGGGGCGCTCAGCCGAGAGGCAGACCGGAGACCGGCAGGGACTGCGTCGGCAGCCCGCCCTTGGCCGCCGTGTTCGCGGCGCCGCCGAGAAGCCCTCCGGCGGACCCCGCCGTGTCGCCCGCCGCCTTTTGCGCCGTCGGCGCCGCCTGCTTCACGACCTTGCCGCCGGTGCCGCCCGCGACCCCGGTGACGTGCTGCGCGGCACCGTCCACGGTGTTGCCGACGCTCGCCCCGTCCAGGGCGGTCAGCCCGCCGAGGTTAGGGGCGGCCGGCAGCTCGGGGGCAGCGCTCGCGGCTCCGGCCGCACCGACCCCGGCGGCCGCTCCCGCGGCGACGAGCAGCGCGGCACGGGCGATCCGGCGGGTCAGGGGGAGGGACATGGTGCTCCTTCGACGGAGGGAACGGACGCTCTGACTACCGCTCGAAGTCCGCGAAGGTTGCGGCGGGCCAACGTAAAGAATTGGTAACGCGTCGCATTATCGGGTACGCGTAAAACCGAACAAAGGGAACCTCTTCAAAGCCGTAAAACCCCGTGCAGCCCTGTGCTGCAAGGGCTTCGGTGCCCTTGGCAGGGGTGATCCCTCAGGGTGAGGGCCCGTACTAACGCCCGGTCGTGGTGATGAGGACCGAGCCCGCCGCCCGCTCCGCTCCGGCGGTGCCCCGCGTCTGCGCCGTCCGCCACCGGCTCTCGGTCATCCCGGCCGTCCACTGCCAGCCGCCGTAGGAGACCTGCTCGATGTGCAGCGCGGAGGCGTTGGCCACCGCCCAGTGCGCCAGCTGCCAGCCGCGCTGCCGCGCGCCGCGGCCGGCGTCGGCCGTGTCGTCGGGCACGGGCACCGTCACGGTCCGCCCGTCCCCGCTCGCGCTCGCCGCCGGGCTCGGGGTGGGCGTCGGCGACGGTTTGCCGCCGATCTCCGCGCCCGCCTCCTGCACGACGTCCCGGCCGAAGTCCCGGACGAGCGCGGCACGCACCGTGTCCGGGCCGCTGGTCCGGGTGGGACCCGGGCGGCCCCGGCAGGCCAGCGTGGCCCCGGAGCGCCCGGTGAGCGCCGCGGCGAGCAGCGTCGCGTCCGGCTCGTGCTTGGCGTACGCCTGCGGGAAGCCGCTGCGCTGCACGCGCTGCGCGGCCACGGTCAGCGGCAGCCGCGTGTAGCCGGGGACCTTGTTCAGGTGCTCGTAGAAGATCCCCGCCGAGTAGGCCGGGTCCATGATCTCCTCCGGCGAGCCCCAGCCCTGCGAGGGCCGCTGCTGGAACAGGCCGAGGGAGTCCCGGTCGCCGTAGTCGATGTTGCGCAGCGCGGACTCCTGGAGGGCGGTGGCCAGCGCGATGGTCACCGCCCGCTCGGGCATGCCGCGCCCGGTGCCGACGGCCGCGATCGTCGCCGCGTTCACCGCCTGCTCCGGCGTGAACCGGTACGACGCGCCGTCGCCCTTGCCGGAGACGACCTCGCAGCCCGGGCCTCCGGTGCCTCCGGTGAGGTACTGCACCGAGAGGTAGCCGGCGAGCCCGAGGAGGACCACGACAGCCGCCCCGAACCGGAGGAGGCGGCCACGACGCTTGGAAGAGGGGGGAGGGTGCGGCACGCCTACAAGGTACTGGAGGCTGCCGGGGCGCATGAGGCAGGTGTGGACAACGTGCGGGGACGTACGGGCGGTTCGCCGCGTTAGGGTCGACCGCATGGCCGATAACCCGCTTGACCTCACGCTGGACGCCGCGCGCCTGACCGCGCGACTCGTCGACTTCCCCTCGGAGAGCGGCACCGAGAAGCCGCTCGCCGACGCGATCGAGGGCGCCCTGCGCGCCCTGCCGCACCTGACGGTCGACCGCTTCGGCAACAACGTCGTGGCCCGCACGAACCTCGGGCGCGCGCAGCGGGTGATCCTGGCCGGCCACATCGACACGGTCCCGATCGCCGGAAACGTCCCCTCTCGGCTCGACGAGGACGGCGTCCTGTGGGGTTGCGGCACCTGCGACATGAAGTCCGGCGTGGCGGTCCAGCTGCGCATCGCGGCCACGGTCCCCGCCCCCAACCGCGACCTGACCTTCGTCTTCTACGACAACGAGGAGGTCGCCGCCGAGCTGAACGGCCTCAAGCACGTCGCCGAGGCGCACCCGGAGTGGCTGGCCGGCGACTTCGCCGTGCTGCTCGAACCCTCCGACGGCGAGGTCGAGGGCGGCTGCCAGGGCACCCTGCGGGTGCTGCTGAGGACCAAGGGCGAGCGGGCCCACTCGGCGCGCGGCTGGATGGGTTCCAACGCCATCCACGCCGCCGCGCCGATCCTGCGGCGGCTCGCCGAGTACCAGCCGCGCTATCCGGTCATCGACGGCCTGGAGTACCGCGAGGGCCTCAACGCGGTCGGCGTCTTGGGCGGGGTGGCGGGCAACGTCATCCCCGACGAGTGCGTGGTCACGGTCAACTTCCGCTACGCCCCGGACCGCACCGAGGAGGAGGCCGTCGCCCACGTCCGCGAGGTGTTCGCGGACTGCGGGGTGGAGGAGTTCGTGATCGACGACCACAGCGGCGGCGCCCTGCCGGGGCTGAACCACCCGGCCGCGGCCGCGTTCATCGAGGCGGTCGGCGGCACCGCGCGCCCGAAGTACGGCTGGACGGACGTCTCGCGCTTCTCGGCGCTGGGCATTCCCGCCGTCAACTACGGCCCCGGCAACCCCCACTTGGCGCACAAGCGCGACGAGCGGGTGGAGACGGCCAAGATCCTCGCCGGCGAGGAGCGGCTGCGGGCCTGGCTGACGGACTGACCGCCGTCACGAACGTCGGACCGCCGTCACGGGTGTCCGACCGCCGCCACGGGCGTCCGCACGGCGCTTCACGGCGGACATACCGACGTCCCCCTCTCGTAACCCCCGTGGATCTACGCTGAGGTGGAACGTCACGCACACGGAGGGAGTGCACATGCCAACAGGCAACCCCGAGGGCAAGAAGCAGCCACCGGAGGAGCAGCGCCTCGGACCGGTCCTCCGGCGGCGTGGCCAGGTCCAGGCGAGCACCACGGACCAGCGGTTGCTGGACGAACGCGCTCCCACGGACTGGGTCCACACGGACCCCTGGCGCGTCCTGCGCATCCAGTCGGAGTTCATCGAGGGCTTCGGCACGCTCGCCGAACTCCCGCCCGCCATCAGCGTGTTCGGCTCCGCACGGACGGCGGTGGACTCGCCGGAGTACGACGCGGGGGTGCGCCTCGGCCGGGGCCTGGTCGAGGCGGGCTTCGCGGTGATCACGGGCGGCGGCCCGGGCGCGATGGAGGCGGCGAACAAGGGCGCGCTGGAGGCCGGCGGCGTCTCGGTGGGCCTGGGCATCGAACTGCCCTTCGAGCAGGGCCTGAACGCCTATGTCGACATCGGCCTCAACTTCCGCTACTTCTTCGTCCGCAAGATGATGTTCGTGAAGTACGCGGAGGGCTTCGTCGTCCTGCCCGGCGGCCTCGGCACCCTGGACGAGCTCTTCGAGGCCCTGACCCTCGTGCAGACCCAGAAGGTCACCCGCTTCCCGATCGTCCTCTTCGGCACCGCGTACTGGGGCGGACTGGTCGACTGGCTGCAGAACACCCTGATCGCCCAGGGCAAGGCGGCCCAGGCGGACCTCACCCTGTTCCACGTCACGGACGACGTGACGGAGGCGGTGGCCCTGATGTCGAAGGAGGCGGGCCGCTAGCGGCCCGTACGGCGGGGCGCGGGGCACCGTGCGCCCGGCCCGACCGGCCCCGCCGGGCCACTGCCGGCGGGAAAGCCCTACGCCAGCCCGCGCCGGGCCACCGCCGGCGGCCGGTGCCCCGCGATGGACGCCACCATGTCCAGCACCTGCCGCGTCTCGGCGACCTCGTGCACCCGGTACACCTGGGCCCCCAGCCACGCCGAGACAGCCGTCGTCGCCAGCGTCCCCACCAGCCGCTCCTTCACCGGCTTGTCCAGCGTCTCGCCCACGAAGTCCTTGTTGGACAGCGACACCAGCACCGGCCACCCGGTCGCGACCATCTCGCCCAGCCGCCGGGTCGCCTCCAGACTGTGCCGCGTGTTCTTGCCGAAGTCGTGCCCGGGGTCGATGATCACCGATTCCCGGGGCACGCCGAGCGCCACCGCCCGCTCGGCCAGCCCCACGGTCACCCGGAGGATGTCGGCCATGACGTCGTCGTACGTCACCCGGTGCGGCCGCGTCCGGGGTTCCGCGCCGCCGGCGTGCGTGCAGACCAGGCCGGTGCCGTAGCGCGCCGCGACCTCGGCGAGCCGCGGGTCCACCCCGCCCCACGCGTCGTTCAGCAGGTCGGCACCCGCCTCGCACACGGCCTCCCCGACGTCGGCCCGCCAGGTGTCGACGCTGATGACCACGTCCGGGAAGCGCCGCCGCACCTCGGCCACGAAACCGACCGTCCGCCGGGCCTCCTCCTTGGCCGTCACCTCGTCGCCGGGCCCGGCCTTCACCCCGCCGATGTCGATGATCGCGGCCCCCTCGGCGACCGCCTGCTCCACGCGCGCGAGGGCCGGCTCGTCACGGAACGTCGACCCCTGGTCGTAGAAGGAGTCCGGGGTCCGGTTGACGATCGCCATGATCACCGGCTCGTGCGCGTCGAATGCGCGCCTGCCCAGCCTGAGCATCCCCTGTGACCTCTCCTCTTCTGCCCGGTCTTCCCGGTCTTCCCCGGTCCTGCCGGTCTTCCCCGGCCTTTCCCGGTCTTCGGCCGTCTGCGACCCTAACCGTCAGCCTCGCATGGCACGATCGGACCCTGACACTTACGACAGACTCCGTGGGGACCCCAGCGATGGTTATGTTCTTCTTCCTGGTCGTCGCGCTCGCCGTCGTGGTCGCCGCGGTGACCCTCGCGGTGGTGGGCGGCGGCGAGGGAACCGGACCGCTGCCCGAGGCGGCGCCCGAGCGGCTCCTGGACCCGCTGCCACCGGACCGCCCGGTGGACCGCGCGGACGTGGAGAGCCTCCGCTTCCCGCTGACCGTCCGGGGCTACCGCATGGCGGACGTCGACGACGCCCTCGGCCGTCTCGGCGCCGAACTCGCCGAGCGCGACGCGCGGATCGCCGACCTGGAGTCCGCGCTGGCCGGTGCCCGCGCCGCCGCTCACGTCCACCTGACCAAGCCCGATCCGGAGGACCAGCGGTGACGGACGAGACCATGACGCCGGGTGCGGCGATCGCCGGCCCGGACGGCGCCCTGCGCTGCCCGTGGGCCCTGTCCACGGCGGATTACGTGGCCTACCACGACGAGGAGTGGGGCCGCCCGGTCCACGGCGACGACGCGCTCTACGAACGCCTCGCCCTGGAGGCCTTCCAGTCCGGCCTGTCCTGGATCACCATCCTGCGCCGCCGCGTCGGCTTCCGCTCCGCCTTCGCCGACTTCAAGATCGCGGCGGTGGCGGACTTCACCGACGCCGACCGCGAGCGGCTGCTCGCCGACCCGGGCATCATCCGCAACCGGGCCAAGATCGACGCGACGCTGGCCAACGCGCGCGTGATCGCCGGCTGGTCCCCGGGCGAGCTGGACGCCCTCATCTGGTCCCACGCCCCGGACTCCGCCGCCCGTCCGGTACCCAGGACCCTCTCCGACGTCCCGGCCGTCACCCCCGAGTCCACGGCCCTGTCGAAGGCCCTGAAGAAGCGCGGTCTGCGCTTCGTCGGCCCGACGACCGCGTACGCCCTGATGCAGGCGTGCGGCCTGGTCGACGACCACCTCGCGGACTGCGTGGCGCGCCGCCCCTGACCGGCCGGTCAGGGGC
>NZ_JBEYTS010000109.1:0-16661 GCF_040643155.1 Streptomyces sp. NPDC047453
GCGAGGATGTCGCGGCCGCCCGGCTCGACGTCATCGGCGTGCACGGGCGCGGGCCTCGCGCGGTGGGCGGATGAGCTGGAGCGCCAGGGTGGCGGGCGGTTCGGCGATGCCGGGTCCGCCCGACTGCGCCCAGCGCAGCAGGTCGTCGGTGCAGTCGTCGTCCATCGCGAAGCCCACCCAGACGGCGCGTCCCCCGGCCCGGCGCCCGGCGGTCGACGGCTGGACGACGATGACGTTGGCCTGGTCGCAGGGGCCGAGGCAGTCCGTCGTGCGGACCTGGAAGCCGCCTTCCGCCGCGCCGGCGCGCAGCCGGTCCAGTTGCCAGGCGTGGTCGGTGCCGGGGTGCTTGCGCGGGTTGCCGCAGCAGCAGCCCCGGCACACGACGAGGGTGCAGGGCCGGGGAGCGGCCGCCCGGATCACGGACCGGTTCACAGCGCGGTCCGGGACGGCACGCCGTACGTCCGGATCCGGCCGTCCCGCCACGCGACGGCCAGCAGGTGGGGGCCTGCCCAGGCCAGCGCCGCGACCGCCGCACCGGTGCCGTCGAGCTCGCGCACCGGCCGCAGGCGCGCCTGCGGCCGTCCGGCCGTGGCGTACCACAGGGCTACGGTCCCGTCGGCGCCGCCGCTGGCGAGGTGCCCGGCGGCACCCGGCCGCCAGGCGAGCGCGGTGACTGTCTCGTGGCAGCGCAGCGAGCGCGGTGCCGTGCCTTCCGGGCCTTTGCCGGAGAAGTCCCACACGGTCACGTCGGGTGCGCCGTCGGCGGCCAGCCAGAAGCCGGTGTCGTCGAAGGCGAGGCGGGAGACCTTCTCCGGGTAACCGGACATGGTCAGCTCGCCGCCGTCGCGAGCTCTCCAGATGTGGATGGAGGCGTCCTGGTTGCCGCTGCAGATCCACTTCCCGGTGGGTGCGATGGCGAGCGCGAGGTGCGAACCGACGTAGGGGTAGGTGGCGACCGGCTTCTCGGTGTGCCGCTCGTGGCAGCGCACGGCCCCGTACGCCGCCACGGCCAGGCGCCGCCCCTGGCGCATCCAGGCGAGGTCGGTGATCGTGGAGGCGGCGGGCTCCGTGCGCCACAACTCGTCTCCCTCTGCGTCGAGTACGAGCGCGTGACGGCCGGAGGCGACCGCGACTCGTGCGCCGTCGGCCCAGGCGGCGGCGGCCGACCAGGCACCGGACTCCCGCACCGTCGTACGCCCGTCGGAGCGGCGCCACAGTGCGTAACCCATGGGGCCGGTCGCCACCAGGTGCCCGGCATCCGGGGAGAGCGCGATCGTGAGTGCACCTCCGGGAAGGGCGAACGACCCGATCGCGGCGCCCATTGCCGCGTCGAGGACCTTCACGGTCCCCTCGGCCCCCGCGACGGCGACCAGATCGCCCCGTGCGCTGAGCGCGACGGGTGCGTCGTCGACGCCGACCTCCCAGACGAGCGGGGACTGAACCGTCGTACTCACGCGGCCGCTCCCGCCGTGGCCAGGCAGTCGGCGAAGCCGCGTTCGAGGGCCTCGCGGTCGAGGTCGCGGCCGATGAACACCATCTTGTTCGTGCGGGCTTCCCCCTCCCGCCAGTCGCGTCCGAAGGTGCCGTCCAACAGCATGTGCACGCCCTGGAAGACGTACTGCTTGGGCGCTCCGGCGACGGCGAGGATGCCCTTGGAGCGGAAGAGGTCGACGCCCTTGGTGCGCAGCAGGTTGCCGAGCCAGGCGTTGAGCCGGTCCTCATCGAGCTCGCCGTCCAGTTCGATGCCGACCGAGGTGACGGTGGTGTCGTGCTGGTGCTCGGTCTCGGTGAGGAAGGAGGGGTCGTCGGCGAGCACCCGCTCCAGGTCGAACGCGCCTACGTCGAGAACCTGGTGGAGGTCGACCGCGGCGTGCTGGGCGCGCAGGATCTGCACCGGGGCGTTGATCGACCGTACGCGGGCCTCGACCTCGGCGATCGTCTCCTCGTCGGCCAGGTCGGTCTTGTTGAGCACGACCCGGTCGGCGAAGGCGATCTGCTCGACGGCCTCGTTCTCCACGCCCTCGGGCTTCACCTCGTCCAGGTGTTGGAGCACGTGTGCGGCGTCCACGAGCGTGACGATGGCGTCCAGACGCAGCTGGGAGGCGATCTCGTCGTCCATGAAGAAGGTCTGGGCGACCGGCGCCGGATCGGCCAGTCCGGTGGTCTCGATGAGGATGTGGTCGAACTTCTCGCGCCGGCGCATCAGGGCGCCGAGGATGCGGATGAGGTCTCCGCGCACGGTGCAGCAGATGCAGCCGTTGTTCATCTCGAAGATCTCCTCCTCGGCGTCGAGGACGAGGGCGTCGTCGATGCCGACCTCGCCGAACTCGTTCTCGATGACGGCGATCCTGAGGCCGTGGTTCTCGGTGAGGATGCGGTTGAGCAGGGTGGTCTTGCCGGAGCCGAGGAAGCCGGTCAGGACGGTGACGGGGACCCTCCCCCAGTCTCGGCTTCGCTCGACCGGGGGCACCCCCACGTCGCGGGGTTCCGGGGTGGTCAAGTCAGTCTCCTAGTCGTGCTGTTCAGGGGTGAGCAGGGCGGCGCGCAGGTCGTCCTCGGTGATCTGGTCAGCGGAGCGGCGCAGGGTCCAGCGGCGGGCCTCGCCCTCCATCGGCAGCACGGCGACGACCGTCTCCAGCGGCGGGCAGTCCGGTTCGGTGCAGGCGAGCTGGCGGACCATGACGGCGGTGTCGTCGTCGAGTCCGAGCAGGGCGCGCACGGTTTCCTTCAGCGCGCGCAGCTGCGGACTCGGCCCCGGGGGTCCGGGGCGCGATCCCAGTGGCATGGCGGTTCTTCTCCTTCGTCCCCGGACGGCCGGCATCCGCCGTCTGTGCGGGGCAGACAGTCGGCGCAGACGCCGGTGAGTTCGACGGTGTGCTCGACCGCGGCGAAGCCGGTGTCGGCGGCGATCCGGCCCGCCCATTCCTCGACGACCTCGGAGTCCACCGGCCGACTGCGGCCGCAGTCACGGCACATCAGGTAGTGACGGTGCCCGTCGGCGGGGCGCAGCCGGTAGAGCCGCCCGCCCGTCTCGTCGCGGACGACGTCCACGCCGCCGTCCGCCTCCAGCTCACGTAGGGCGCGGTAGACGGTGGTCAGGCCGATCGCGTGGTCGTCGGCCACCAGAAGGGCGTACAACTCCTGGGCCGACACGAAGTCCTGGCAGCCCGTGAGTGCGCGCGTGACCGCCTTGCGCTGCCGTGTCATCCGGCCGCCCATGGCACATCACTCCCAACGGCTCGTGCGAAGTCGGCGTTTTCCACCGTAGATGGAAATGAAATCCATGTCCATATGAATCGTCGATCATGTGTCGCCGGGTGACGCCTCCCGCGGGTAGAAGTGCCGTCGAAGCGGTCGGACGGCAACGGCCCGCTGCACCAGCGACTGGTGCGGCGGGCCGTGGGCGCAACGGGTCAGCGGCAGCCCTCCTCGCGGGCCCGGGTCCAGGCGGCCTCGCGCAGCAGCCGCAGGCCGTTGAGGCCGACGATGACGGTCGAGCCCTCGTGGCCGAGGACGCCGAGCGGCAGGGGGAGGGTGGCGGCCAGGTCCCAGACGACCAGGCCGGAGATGAACACGGCGGCGATGACCAGGTTCTGTACGACCAGGCGGCGGGCCCGGCGGGAGAGGGCCACCACGGCGGGCACGGTGGCCAGTTCGTCGCGGACGATCACCGCGTCGGCGGTCTCCAGGGCCAGGTCGGAGCCGGCCCGGCCCATGGCGATGCCGGTGTGGGCGGCGGCCAGGGCGGGCGCGTCGTTGACGCCGTCGCCGACGACCAGGACCTTGCGGCCGGCCTGCTCCAGTTCCCTGACCGCGGCCACCTTGTCCTGCGGCAGCAGTCCGGCCCGGACGTCGGTGATGCCGACCTCGGCGGCCAGGCGGGCGGCGGCGCGGGGATTGTCGCCCGTGACCAGCGTCGGCGCGGTGCCGGTGAGCGCGGCGAGCGAGGCGACGGTGGCGGCGGCGTCCGGCCGCAGTCGGTCGGCGATGCCCAGAACTCCGGCCGGCGCGCCGTCGGCCACCACCAGGACCGCAGTGCGCCCGCCATCCTCCAACTCGGCGACGACGGCGGCGTGCCCGCCCTCGGCGCCGGACAGCAGCCGGGCAGGGGCGCCGACCATGATCTTGCGGCCGTTGACGGTGGCGGTGACCCCGACACCAGGGTTGGAGGTGAAGTCCTCCGCGACGGGCAGGGCGAGACCACGGGCGCGGGCGGCGTCCACGACGGCGCGGGCCAGCGGGTGCTCGCTGGGGTGCTCGGCCGCCGCCGCCAGGACCAGCAACTCCTCCTCGTTCACGCCGGAGCCGGGCAGTGGCCGGATGTCGGTCACGCGCGGCGTGCCCTCGGTGAGCGTGCCGGTCTTGTCCAGGGCGACCGCGTCGACCTGGCCCAGGCGCTCCATCACCACGGCGGACTTCACCAGCACTCCGTGCCGCCCGGCATTCGCGATCGCGGACAGCAGCGGCGGCATGGTCGCCAGCACCACCGCGCACGGCGAGGCGACGATCATGAAGGTCATGGCCCGCAGCAGCGAGTCGGTCAGCGCGGCGCCGAACGCGAGCGGCACCGCGAACACGGCCAGCGTGGCCGCCACCATGCCGATCGAATAGCGCTGTTCGACCTTCTCGATGAACAGCTGGGTCGGAGCCTTGGTCTCGGACGCCTCTTCGACCATCTGCACGATCCGGGCGATCACCGAGTCGGCGGCGTCCCGTTCGACCTTGATGCGGAGTGCGCCGGTGCCGTTGAGGGTGCCGGCGAACACCTCGTCGCCGGATTCCTTCGCGACGGGCAGCGGTTCGCCGGTGATGGTGGCCTGGTCCACCTCACTCGCCCCGTCCAGCACCCGGCCGTCGGCGCCGATCCGCTCGCCGGGCCGCACCAGGACGGTGTCGCCGACGGCGAGGTCGGCGGTGGGCACGGTCTCCTCGGTGCCGTCGTCGAGCAGCCGGGTCGCGGTGGCCGGAGCCAGGTCGAGCAGGCCGCGCACCGAGTCGGCGGTGCGCGCGGTGGCCAGGGCCTCCAGCGCGCCGGAGGTCGCGAAGATGACGATCAGCAGCGCACCGTCCATCACCTGGCCCACGGCCGCCGCACCCAGTGCCGCCACGATCATCAGCAGGTCGACGTCAAGGGTCTTCTCCCGCAGCGCCCGCAGTCCGGCCAGCGCGGGCTCCCAGCCGCCGGCGGCGTACGCGAGCGCGTACAACACACCCCAGGACCAGGCGGGCGCGCCGGTCAGCTGCAGCGGGAGCGCGAGCAGGAACAGCGCCGTGGCCGCCGCGGCCCAACGGACCTCGGGCAGCGCGAAGACCCGGGTCCGTCGCGGTGGGGCGGCATCCGGGCGCGCGGTCGCAGCCGGCGCGGGCCGCTCGGTCAGAGTGAAGGACATGACGAAGAACCCTTCGAGAGGGCGGGGCGGATCGACTCAATCACCATACACGTACATATGAAGAGCTGTTCAAGTGTTACTTGTATGATGGCTGCCATGGGCCATGGAGCAGCTCCTGCCAAAGACCCCGTCCCGCGCACTCGCCTGGACGCGGACAGCGCCGCCCGGGTGGCCACCACCCTCCAGGCCCTGGCCACCCCCTCCCGGTTGTTGATCCTCTCCCGCCTGCGGGAAGGCCCCTGCGCTGCCACCGAACTCGCCACCGAGGTCGGCATGGAACAGTCCGCCTGCTCGCACCAGCTGCGCCTCCTGCGCAACCTCGGCCTGGTCGTCGGCCGCCGCCAGGGCCGCTCGGTGATCTACGCGCTCTACGACAACCACGTCGCCGAACTCCTCGACCAGGCCGTCTACCACATCGAGCACCTGCGCCTCGGGCTCAGCGACGCCATGGACGCGGACCGCTCGGAGGACGCCACGCTCGGCGTGACTCGCTGATCAAGGGCACGGTCAGCGGTTTGGGTGGAAGACCTGGACGGCGGCACGCTGATGCCGGGCCGAAAGCGCCGGCGGCAGTGATGGCCCGGCGGTAGGTGTGGTCGACGATGTCCCCCGCGGCGAGGACTCCCGGGATGTTCGTCTGAGTCGAGGGCGCGGCGACCTTGAGGTAACCGTCGTCTTCCAGGCGAGTTGCGCCTTGAACAGCTCCGCGCGCGGGTCGTGGCAACACCCAGGTGGAACGTTCCGCGCCGCCTCGTGATGCGGCCTCTCCGGCTTGGGGTGCCGGGGGGTCTGTCGAGCTCGGCTGTGAGCCCCTGGGGGCCTCCACTCCGAGCCGTGATGGATGGTGCTCGATGTGACTTTGTGGAGGTGCTCCTCGCCTGGCAGGGCGTCAGGGAAGTCGGCAATGGGTCAGCGTGAGCCCTGCCGGAGGCTCAAGAATCCGGCAAAACATGCAGGTGGTTGAATAGTTCAACAACCGACAGCCAGCCCGGGAATGCAAACGTTGCTCATGTAAACCCATCGGGGTTTCCTTGGGCTTCCTGGCTCTTGGTGGGTGGCCCTACCAGGCGCGTCGCGTCTGCCGTCCGAAGAGGATGCTGCGCGGTTCGGGGGGTGGGGGAGTGCCAGGCTTGAGGGGCCAGGCGAGCACCATGCCCGCGATGAAGCCGACCACGTGGGCCGCGTAGGCCACGGTGCCCGCCTCGGCGACGGCCTGGCCGGAGGAGTAGAACGCCTGGAGCACGAACCAGAAGCCCAGTACCACCCAGGCCGGCAGCCGCAGCGGCAGGAAGATCAGGAAGGGCACGAGCACCCACACGCGCGCCCTGGGATACAGCACCAGGTAGGCGCCCAGGACGCCCGCGATCGCCCCCGACGCGCCGATCAGGGGCTCACTGGAGGCCGCGTTGAGCAGCGCGAAGCCGTACCCGGCCGCGTAGCCGCAGACGACGTAGAACAGCAGGTACCGCAGGTGGCCCATGCGGTCCTCGATGTTGTTGCCGAAGATGAGGAGGAACAGCATGTTGCCCAGCAGGTGCAGCCAGCTGCCGTGCAGGAACATCGCCGTGAGGACCGACAGCACGGGCGACTTGTCGTAGGCGGGCGGCCCCACCACGCAGCCCGGGCCGTGCGGGCCCACCCCGACGGCGCCCGTCGGGACCAGCGACGGCAACTGATGGTGGATCAACTCTCTGGGCACCAGCGCGTACTGCTCCGTGAAGGCCTGGAGATGGCACAGCTGCGCCAGCGTGCTGCTGCCCGTGAACGACCCGGAGATGCCGGGGGTGCGCAGGAACACGACGAAGTTCGCGGCGATCAGGGCGTACGTCACCCACGGGGTGCGTCGCGCCGGGTTCACATCATGGACGGGAATGACCACAGAAAAGTTCTGCCCGCGATGCGCTCGCCGAACCGGCGAACGCCGCCGTCCGCGTAGCCGCCGTCCGCGTACACGTATGCCCAAAACGGGAGACCCTGGCCGGCCAGGGCTCACGCCATGCTGTCACGGACCTTCGCCGCGGCCTTCCGGGCCGCCACCAGCACCGGATCCCACACCGGGGAGAACGGTGGCGCGTAGCCCAGGTCCAGGGCCGTCATCTGCTCCACCGTCAGGCCGGCCGTGAGGGCGACCGCGGCGATGTCGACCCGCTTCGCCGCGCCCTCACGGCCGACGATCTGCACGCCCAGCAGGCGGCCGGTGCGGCGTTCGGCGATCATCTTGACGGTCATCGGGGAGGCGCCGGGGTAGTAGCCCGCGCGGCTGGTCGACTCGACGGTGACCGTCTCGAACTTCAGGCCCGCCCGGCGGGCGTCCTTCTCGCGCAACCCGGTGCGCGCGATCTCCAGGTCGCACACCTTGCTCACCGCGGTGCCGACCACGCCCGGGAAGGTGGCGTAGCCGCCGGCCGCGTTGGTGCCGATGATCTGGCCGTGCTTGTTGGCGTGAGTGCCCAGCGGGACGTGGCGCAGTTGTCCGGAGACCAGGTCCAGGACCTCCACGCAGTCGCCGCCGGCCCAGATGTTCTCGTGGCCGCGCACCCGCATCGCCCGGTCGGTGAGCAGCCCGCCGCGCGCGCCGAGCGGGAGTCCGGCCGCCCGCGCGAGCGCGGTCTCCGGGCGTACCCCGATGCCCAGCACGACCACGTCCGCCGGGTACTCTGCGTCCGCGGTCGCCACCGCCCGGACCCGGCCGTCGTCCCCGGTGAGCACCTTGGTCACCTCGGCGTCGTCGACCATGGTGATGCCCAGGCCCGACATGGCCCGGTGCACCAGGCGGCCCATGTCGGGGTCGAGCGTGGACATCGGCTCCCGGCCGCGGTTGACGACCGTCACCTCGTAGCCGCGCTTGATGAGCGACTCGGCCATCTCCACCCCGATGTAGCCGGCCCCGATCACCACCGCCCGGCGGCCACGCGCGCGTGCGAGGCTGTCCAGCAGGGCCTGCCCGTCGTCGAGGGTCTGCACCCCGTGCACGCCGGGCGCGTCGGCGCTGGGCATGTCGGGCCGGACGGGGCGGGCCCCGGTCGCGATCACGAGCTTGTCGTACGACGTCCAGGACTCCGCGCCGGAATCGACGTCCCGCGCGCGCACGCGGCCGGCGGCCACGTCGATCTCCGTCACCTCCGTGCGCATCCGCAGGTCGATGCCCCGCGCGCGGTGCTCCTCGGGCGTGCGGGCGATCAGCAGGTCCCGCTCGCCGACGTCGCCGCCCACCCAGTACGGGATGCCGCACGCCGAGAACGAGGTGAAGTGGCCGCGTTCGAACGCCACGATCTCCAGCTCGTCCGGCCCGCGCAGCCGTCGTGCCTGCGACGCCGCGGACATCCCCGCGGCGTCGCCGCCGATCACGACAAGGCGTTCCTTGGTACCCCGGGCATCCCGCGCAGCGCTCACGTCCATGCGAACACGCTACGGGGACGGGGCGTCCCAGTCCCGAGGTCGTCCCAGTCCTGAGGCCGATCCAGCCCTGAAGCCGTCTCAGTCCTGGGGGTCCGGTTGGCCGCCGGGCTTCCCGGCCGGGTCCGCGGGCGCCTGCCGGGAGTCCGGCACCGCGCCCAGCGCGGTCATGGTGGGCGTCGCGGCGGCGGGGCGCCGGGGCAGCCGCGGCCGTACGACCCACAGCCACAGCGCCGCGAGGAGAGCCGCCGCCGCGGCGAACGGGAGGAGCGCCCCGATGGCCAGGGCGATCCAGCGGAGCCCGGTGACGAACACGTGCCAGCCGCCCGCCAGCGCGTCCACGAACCCGGGCTCGTCGTCCTCGGCGACCACCGGCGCGGCCGGGGTCCGGGACAGCGACAGCGTGATGGTGGCCAGGCTGGTGCGGTCCTTCAGCGACGACTGCTGGGCCAGCAGCGCCTCCAGGTCGGACTCGCGGCGGCTCAACTCGCCCTCCAGGCTGACCACGTCGCTGAGCCGCGTGGCCCGGTCCATCAGCTCGCGCACCCGCGCCACACTCGCGCGCTGCGACTTGATACGGCTGTCCACGTCGACGACCTGGTCGGTGACGTCCTGCGCCTTCGCCGTGCGCTCGATCAGCTTGCCGGTGCCCTCCAGACCGCTGAGGACCTCGTCGTACCTGTCGGCGGGCACGCGCAGCACCACGCGCGTGCGTTCGTGGCCGTCCTCGTCGCGGCTGGTGCTCTCGTCGCCGACGTAGCCCCCGGCGTTCTCGACGGTGGTGCGGGCCGTGTCGAGGGCCTTCGGTACGTCCTTGACCTGCACGGTGAGCGAGGCGGTGCGGATGATGTGGCTCGCGCCGATCCGGGGCGGCGCGGTGGCCCTCGCCTTGGAAGCCGTGCCGCGGCCGCTGTCCGCCGCGCCCTTCTGGTCCTCGCCGCCGGCCGCGGCCGCGGCGGACTTGGTGGAGGAGTCGTTGCTGCCGCCCGCGCTGCACCCCGTGAGCGCGAGGGCGGTGGCGAGCAGGAGCCCGGCCAGGGCGGAAGCGGGCCGGACGGAACGTCGCGTGCGCATGTGGCATACCCCCGAGGGTCTTCTTGACCAATGACGCTTCTTCGACTCCCGAGCCGCGCGAGACGTTGGCCGAAAACGGTTCCGATGCGGTCACGTTCATGACTCGGGCCGGACACCGGGGCGCGGGAGCGGCGTCGGAGCGGTCTGAGAGAGTGGGCTCATGAGCGCAACGGGTACGGGCACGGGCCATGTCGTCGTCATCGGGGCCGGGATCGCGGGGCTGGCGGCCGCGCACCGGCTGTTGCAGCGCGGGGCGCGGGTGACCGTGCTGGAGGCGGCGGAACGGCTCGGCGGCAAGCTGCTGCCGGGCGAGATCGCGGGCGTCCGCGTCGACCTGGGCGCCGAGTCGATGCTGGCCCGCCGGCCCGAGGCCGTGACCCTCGCGCGCGAGACGGGACTCGCCGGTCACCTCCAGCCGCCCGCCACGGCGAGCGCCTCCATCTGGACCCGCGACGCCCTGCGGCCCATGCCGAAGGGACACGTCATGGGCGTCCCCGGCACCGCCTCCGCGCTGGCCGGCGTGCTGTCCGAGGAGGGCCTCGCCCGCATCGGGCGCGACAATGAGCTGCCCCGCACGGAGGTCGGCGACGACGTGGCGGTCGGCGAGTACGTGGCCGCACGCCTGGGCCGCGAGGTCGTCGACCGGCTGGTCGAGCCCCTGCTCGGCGGGGTCTACGCCGGCGACGCCTACCGCATCTCGATGCGCTCGGCCGTCCCCCAGCTCTTCCGGGCCGCGCAGACCCACGACTCGCTGCTGGAAGGGGTCCGCGAGATCCAGGCCGCGGCGGCCGCCGCACAGCAGACCGGGCCGGTGTTCATGGGCGTCGAGGGCGGTGTGGGCCGGCTGCCGCTCGCGGTCGCGGAGTCGGTGCGGGCCCGCGGCGGCGAGATCCTGACCGGGACCCCCGTGACGGAGCTGCGCCGGCAGGACCGTACGTCCTGGCGGGTGGCCGCCGGTGACCGCGTGCTGCATGCCGACGCGGTGGTCGTCGCCGTGCCCGCGCCCGCCGCCGCCGGGCTGTTGCGCGCCGAGTCCCCGGAGGCCGCCGCCGAGCTGCGGGCCGTCGAGTACGCCTCCATGGCCCTGATCACCCTCGCCTACCGCCGCGCCGGCACCGCCCTGCCCGAGGGCAGCGGCTTCCTGGTGCCCCCCGTCGACGGCCGCACCATCAAGGCGTCCACCTTCGCCTCCCAGAAGTGGGGCTGGATCGCCGAAGAGAACCCGGACGTGGTCGTGCTGCGCACCTCCGTGGGGCGGTACGGCGAGACGGAGATCCTCCAGCGCGAGGACGCCGACCTCGTCGAGGTCTCCCGGCACGACCTGCGCGAGGCGACCGGCCTGGACGCCGCGCCCCTGGAGACCCGCGTCACCCGCTGGACCGACGGCCTGCCCCAGTACCCCGTCGGCCACCACGCGCGCGTGGCCCGCATCCGTGAGCACGTCGGCAAGCTGCCCGGTCTTGCGGTGTGCGGCGCGGTGTACGACGGGGTGGGCATCCCTGCGTGCGTCGCGAGCGCGTACGCGGCCGTGGACCAGCTGGAAGGCGATCTGCGCGCCGTGCGGGAGCTGACCGCGGACCCGGTGCAGAGTCTGCACGGCGGAGCGGGAGAATAGCCTCATGAGTGACGACGCCCCCACCACCGAGACCGGCAGGATCCCGAACAAGGGCAAGCTGGCCAAGGACCTCAACGAGGTCATCCGCTACACGCTGTGGTCCGTCTTCAAGCTGAAGGATCTGCTTCCGGAGGACCGCGCGGGCTACGCGGACGAGGTCCAGGAGCTGTTCGACCAGCTCGCCGCCAAGGACGTGACCATCCGCGGCACGTACGACCTCTCGGGCCTGCGTGCCGACGCCGACCTCATGATCTGGTGGCACGCCGAGACCAGCGACCAGCTCCAGGAGGCGTACAACCTCTTCCGCCGCACGAGGCTCGGCCGCGCGCTGGAGCCGGTGTGGTCGAACATGGCGCTGCACCGTCCCGCCGAGTTCAACCGCTCGCACATCCCGGCGTTCCTCGCCGACGAGACGCCGCGCGACTACGTCAGCGTCTACCCCTTCGTGCGCTCCTACGACTGGTACCTGCTGCCCGACGAGGAACGCCGCCGCATGCTCGCCGACCACGGCAAGATGGCCCGGGGCTACCCGGACGTGCGGGCCAACACGGTCGCGTCCTTCTCCCTCGGCGACTACGAGTGGGTCCTCGCCTTCGAGGCCGACGAGCTGCACCGCATCGTCGACCTCATGCGGCACCTGCGCGCCTCGGAGGCCCGCAGGCACGTCCGCGAGGAGATCCCGTTCTTCACCGGGCGGCGCAAGGACATCGCCGAGCTGGTGGCGGGTCTGGCCTGACAGCCGGCCGGGTCCCGGGGCCGGCCCCGGGACCCGGCTTGGTCAGCGGGTGGCGGCGGGCCGGCCGGTGGCGTTCTTCAGGGCCTCGCGCAGTTGGCGAGCCCGGGACTCGTGGAAGGTCGGGCCGTCGGGCCTCGGCTCCGCGCGCGCGGCGCACGCCGCCTGCCGCGCCGGCAGACGGCCCTGGAGCAAGTAGGCGTCCAGATACGCGTTGACGCACGCGTTCGGCCCGCCCGCGATGCCGTGCGTGCCCGCGCCCCGCTCGGTCACCAGCACCGAACCGGCCAGGCGCCGGCGCAGCTCCAGGGCACCGTCGTACGGAGCGGCCGCGTCCCGCTCGGCGGCCAGGATCAGTGTCGGCGGCAGCTCGCCCGGCCCGGTCCGCACATCCAGGGGCCGCTGCCGGGGTGCCTTCCAGTAGGCGCACGGCAGGTTCGCCCACACATTGCTCCAGGTCTCGAACGGCGCCCTCCGCGCGAGCCGGGTGTTGTCCCGGTCCCAGACCTCGAAGTCCGTCGGCCAGTCGGCGTCGTTGCACTCCACGGCCGTGTAGACCGCGTTGCCGTTCTCCGCCTCGGCGGCCCCCTCCCGGTGCGGGGCCGCCAGCGCGACCAGTGGCTTGGGGTCGCCCTTCAGATACGCCGACAGGGCCTCGGCACCGCCCGGCCAGTAGTCGTCGTAGTACCCGGCCGTCAGGAACAGGCCCTGCAACTGCCCCGGTCCCACCGAGCCGTCCGCCGGTTCGGCGGCGAGCCGCTCCCGAGCCCTGTCGTAGCTCTTCTGCACCTGCCCGGCCGTGCGACCCAGCGCGTACACGTCGTCGTGCCGGGCCGTCCACTTCCGGAAGTCCGCCCAGCGGGCCTCGAACGCGGCCGACTGGTCCAGGTTGTTGCGGTACCAGATCCGGTCCGGCGCCGGGTTCACCGCCGCGTCGAAGACCATCCGGCGCACGTGCGAGGGGAACAGCGTGGCGTACAGGGCTCCGAAGTAGGTGCCGTACGAGGCGCCCACGAACGTCAGCCGGTCCTCACCCAGCGCCGCCCGCAGCACGTCCAGGTCGCGGGCGTTGTTGAGGGAGTTGTAGTGCCGCAGCGCCTGGCCCGCGCGCCGGGCGCAGCCGTCCGCGTACGCCTTGGCCTCGGCGACGCGCTGCTCCTTGTACGCCCGTGAGGGGTGCGTCGGCGCGGGTGTGGGCGCCTTGAAGAAGCCCTTCGGGTCCTGGCAGGACAGCGGGGCCGACCGGCCCACCCCGCGCGGGGCGTAGCCGACGAGGTCGTACGCGGCGGCGACGCGCTTCCACTCCGGCAGGAGACCCATGAGCGGGAAGGAGGTGCCGTCGGCGCCGGGACCGCCCGGGTTGAACACCAGGACGCCCTGACGGGGCACTCTGCGCTTGCTGTTGTGCGGGTCCTTGTGGGTGGCCCGCACCCGGCTGACGGCGAGCCGGATCCGCTCGCCGTCGGGGTGCGTGTAGTCGAGGGGCACCACGACCGTGCCGCACTCCATGGTGCCGGGCAGGTCCCGCGCCTTCGGGCACGCGCCGAAGTCGATTCCGGCCGCTTGGGCGCGCGCCGCGGCCACGACGGTGCCGCGCAGTTCCGCCGCGGTGCCGGGAAGGCGCGCGGCGCCCGAGGCCGGGGTGCCGGCGAGGGCGGTGAGGACCAGGGACCCGGCGGCCGTCCAGACGGCGGCAGCGGTCATCGCGTATCCCTTCGGTGCACGGCAGCGACAGAAGGGATGTTTCGTTCGCCCCGTGGGGAGGGCAAGCACCGTCCCGCCGGTGTCGGCGCCGGTGCTCCCGACGCGCCCCGCGCGAGCGCTGGTGCCGGGCGCGCGCTCCGGCACGCACCGGCGCCCGTACGCCCGCATGCCTGTGCCCGTACGTCCGTTGGCCCCGGCCCGGGCCGCTCGGGGGTTACCGGTCCCGGAGGGCCCGGCCGTGCGGGGGTGTGCCGGGCGAGGGCTGGTCGCGGTGGGCGAAGGCCGCGCGCAGGTTCGGTTCGCCGATCGCGCTGATGCCGTGCACGGCCACGGAGGCCAGGTACGTACGCTCGCCACCGGTCCCGTTCACCCGCCGGTTCAGCGCGCCGAGCAGGCGCTGTCCGGCCGGGGACGCCCAACGCGAGTACGGGTGGACCTCGAAGCGGGCGATGGCCAGGCAGCTCAGGGTGAGCGCGAGCGGCAGCGCGAACCAGAGGGCGATCAGCTCGCGGGGCATTCCGGTCGGGCCGGGCAGCAGCAGCGCGGTCGTGCCCAGGGCGAGGACGGCCAGCGTGGCCGTCCGCACCCGGCGGACCCCGGCCGCGATCGTGGACGCGTCCCCGTCCGGCACGGCGAGACCGGCGCTGACGAGCCGGTCGGCGAGGCCGCGCACCGCGTCCGCGGTGGCCGCGGCCGCGCGCACCGGCGCGATCCGGGACTGTCCATCCGGGCCGATCGCCCCTATGACGGAACGCTCCATCTCGTCCCGCCCGCGCGGATCGACGACCGTCGCCCAGCCGGTGTGCGCGAGCAGCAGCCGGCGCTGGCGTGCCATGGAGACCAGGGTCAGATCGGCGACCCGCGCGGGTCCGCCCGAGAGGAACGCCGCCTCGTAGAGCGACAGATCGCGGCCCCGGCCCGCGTCCACGTCGACGGCCGCGGCGCGTACCGCGGCCAGGCACAGCCGCAGGCACGCCGAGCCCGCGAAGGCCCAGGCCAGGAGCAGGAGAAGGACCCAGAACATGACGCGTTTCTATGCCAGAGGCCTGGGAAACGCCATGCCTTGTTCGTCATCCGGACAAGGTGTTGCCAGTATGTGACGTTCCGTTTGTTTCCCGAGGCCAGGGCGTCGGGGCCGGGCTCAGCGGCGCAGCAGCACCCGCTGGGCCGCGCGGGCCACCCGTACCGCCGGACGGCGCGACCGCGGCGCCGGCCCCGAGCGGTCCAGCCACCACTCCCGCAACTCCCGCCGGACGCCCGCGTTCCGGGGCCTGCCGGCGAGCAGCAGGGACTCCGCGAACTCCAGTGCGTCCTGCCGGTAGCCCCCGGTCATCGGGTGGCACTGCGCATACGCGAGGAACGCGGTCCGGTACCCCTCGCCGAGCAGCACCGGCAGTTCGGGCGCCACCTTGGCCACGACGTCCGCCCGCTTCGCGGCCAGCGACCGCGCCTGTACGCCGATGCGCACCCGGTCGAACCCCTCCGGCGCGGGCGTCCCGGCGACGAGCGCCGACAGCAGCGAGGTCTGGGCGAGGGCGAGCCGCTGCCGCGCGGGCTCGGTGCCGCCGGCTGGCCGCGGATCCGGTCCCGGCGCACCGCGGCCGCCGGCGCCCGGTGCCTGGCCGGGACCGGAGGTGGGGGCGGGGCCGGGGCCGGGGGCGGGATCGACCGCCCGCCGGGCCGCCGTACGCCCCGACTCCACCGCTGTTCCGATGGACGCCAACTCCCGCTCCAGCTCCGCCGGTTCGGGGAAGTTCTCGTCGCGCTCCAGCAGGACCCCGGGCGGGGCGACGCGCGAGGCGAGGTCGGTCAGGATGTCGAGGACCGGCCGCGGCACCGGGTGTGCGTGGCTGTCGTGCCAGAAGCCGTCGCGTTCGAAGCCGCCCGCCACATGGACGTACGCGAGGGCTTCGAGGGGGAGTTCGGCCAGCGCTCGGGCCGGGTCCTCTCCGCGGTTCACGTGGTTGGTGTGCAGATTGGCCACGTCGATCAGCAGCCTCACGCCCGTGCGGTCGGCCAGCTCGTACAGGAACTGGCCCTCCGTCAGCTCCTCGTCCGGCCAGGCCAGCAGCGCGGCGATGTTCTCCACGGCGAGCGGCACGGGCAGTGCCTCCTGCGCGATCCGGACGTTCTCGCACAGCACGTCGAGGGCGTCGCGGGTGCGCGGCACGGGCAGCAGATGCCCGGCTTCCAGCCGCGGGGAGGCGGTCAGTACGCCGCCCGCGCGCACGAACGCGATGTGCTCGGTCACCAGCGGCGAGCCGAGCGCCTGCGCCCGCTCGGCGAGGGCGGTGAGCCGGCCCTCGTCCGGCCGGTCGGCCCCGCCGAGGCCGAGCGAGACCCCGTGCGGCACCACGGTCACCCCGCGGCGGCGCAGGCGCAGCAGTGACTCGGGAAGATGCGCGGGACACACGTTCTCGGCGACGGCCTCGACCCAGTCGACGCCCGGCATCTCCTCCACGGCGTCCGCGATCTCCGGCCGCCACCCGATCCCCGTCCCCAGCCGCTCCATCGTGGCCTCGCCCCCTCTTGCCCGCTTCCACACGGTGCACGTGACGGGGGTATGGCCCGGGCGCCGGGCCCCGAACCCCGCCGCCCGCACCTTCAGAGCAACATTTGAGCTAAGCCCCGTGGGACCTGGTGCCCCGACAGGAACTAGGGTCTGTGCCGAGTTGAGATCTTCATGTGAGGCTGCGGAGCCAGATGACCGCGCCGCGTAAGTGAAGTCCGGCGAGGTAGCTGACCGGGG
>NZ_JBEYTS010000110.1:0-16504 GCF_040643155.1 Streptomyces sp. NPDC047453
TCCTTTCGGAACGTACCTACACGTGCACCGCGTGCGGAGCCGTCTCGCCCAGAGACAAGAACTCCGCATCCGTGATGCTCGTCCGGGCTGGTCTGGACCCGGCTGGTGCTGAGGGCATAAGACCTCCTGGAGCGCTGCTCCAGGGGGCTGCCTGAGCCAGGAATCCCCCGCCTTCAGGCGAGGGAGCAGTCAAAGCGACGAGCCCAATCGGATCGCAGCCTGACTACCTGTGCGGTGGATCCCTGGTTGCAAAGAGCAGGTATCCACCACACTCCTGGCCAACTCGAACGAGGTGTCGCCGGGCAGACCGGAGGGTCAGCAGTGTCCCGCCGCAGCAGCCCGGCCCCAACGTTCATCGGAATCGCCATCAAGGTCGGCACCAACCAACGTGACGCGCTACCTCAAGGAAGCCCAGCGTGCGGGTCAGTGCATCCCAGACCCTGCGGACACTGCGCATCTCCGCCGGGATGCACATCCCACCCGAGCCCTATACCTCACGGACGAACAGCCGAACATCCGACAACGTCCCCGCGAACCCTGAGCAGGCCGAGCCGTTCACGGCCGCTGGGGGTAGTAGCCGGGGCCGGCCTACGGCGCGGGGCGGGTATCGAATTCGGCCCACCACCCCGCACGCAGTACGACGGGGCGCGGGCCGCCGCACCCCCTCCTACATTGGGAATCGGCCCGGCAGCATCGTGCTGCGCGCGCAGGACCGTGGACCGTCCGGCGGCGAGAGGGCGGCGGAGAGAGAGGAGCAGCGATGGGCACCAGCCACGGCCCCACCACCCCCGCCCGCCTGTTGGCCTGGGCGGCAGTGCTGTGCTTCGCGGCCGGGATCGCGGTCCTCGTCATCGCGGCGGAGCTGCGCGGCGTCGTGGTGCTGCTGGTTGCCCTGGCCGGCCTGGTGGTCGCGGCCGCGGGTGTGTGGTGGGGACTGGCCCACCGTGGCGCCGTGCGGCTCCTCGGTGTGCTGCTTGCAGTGGCTGCCCCGGTGACCGTGGTGCTGCTCGTGGCGGGGAGCGGGCTGTGGCCCGTGGTGCTGGCCACGGCCGTGCTGTGGACCGGGGCCCAGGGCTGTTCGCGGGCGGCGTTACAGCAGGAGCACCTGCACGCCGGCGGCATGCGGGGCCGCCCCGGAAAGCCACTCCACCACCCCGTGCTGATCATGAACCCGAAGTCCGGTGACGGCAAGGTGGGCAGGTTCGGGCTGGTGGAGAAGGCTGAGGCACTCGGCTGCCGGGTGATCCTGCTCAACACCAGCGCGCAGCAGGATCTCGCCGCCATCGCGCGCCGCGCCGTCGCGGACGGCGCCGACCTGCTCGGGGTCGCCGGCGGGGACGGCACGCAGGCGCTGGTCGCCGCCGTCGCCGCACAGCACGGCCTCCCGTTCCTGGTGATCCCGGCCGGGACCCGCAACCACTTCGCCCTGGACCTCGGCCTGGACCGAGCCGACCCCTCGCGCGCGCTGGAGGCGCTGACGGACGGCGTTGACCTGCGGATCGACCTCGGCGACGTGTCCGGGCGCGTATTCGTGAACACCGCCTCATTCGGCGCCTACGCCGAGATCGTGCAGCGGCCCGAGTACCGGGACGCCAAGGCCGCGACCGCGCTTGCCGAGCTTCCCGACCTGCTGACGGGCTACACCGGGGCCCGCCTGACCGCGCAGGCCGAGGGCACCCGTCTGGACGACCCGCAAGCCCTGCTGGTGAGTAACAACCCGTACGCGACCGGGCAGGTCCTGGAGGCCGGTCGCAGGCCGCGGCTCGACGGTGGTGTCCTTGGCCTGCTGGCCGTGCACGTGGCCGGCGCGGCGCAGGCCGCGGACTTCGCCCTGCGCGGCGAGCGGTCGGATGCCGTGACCGTGCTGACGCCCCATGAGGTGACGGTGACGGCCGACGCCGAGCGCATCCCCATCGCCCTGGATGGTGAGGCACTGACCATGGAGGCCCCCGTGCACTGCAGCATCACCCCGGGCGCCCTTCACGTCCGCGTGCCCCGCCACCGCCCCGGCGCGCCTCCCGCACCACGCGTGGAGTGGCGGGGCATCGGGCGGATCGCTCTGGGCCGGCCGAGCCAGGCGCCCTCTCCGGCCGCAGTTGCGAAGCGAGCGGCGGTGGCGTGTGGATGAGCGCACCCGCGTTCGGCGCGTCGTCCGGGACCTGATCGCCATCGACCGGGCGGTTTACGTGGCGAGCGCGGCCACGCCCGCTCCGGAGCTGGACGCCGCCCTGCGGCGGCTCTCCGCAGCGGCAGACCACTCGAAGATCTCGTTCGTGATCGCCGGGATACTCGCGCTGCGCCCGGGTGCGCCGCGCCGGGCTGCCCTGGTCGGGGCCGCGGCGATCGGCTCCGCCTCGGCGAGCGCCAACCTACTGGGCAAGGTCCTCGCCCGACGCCCCCGCCCGGACCGGGACGCCGGCCAAGTGCCGTTGGCCCGACACGTGCCCATGCCAGCCTCCGCGTCGTTCCCCTCCGGGCACTCCGCGTCCGCGTTCGCCTTCGCCACGGCCGTCAGCACGGAGCTGCCGTGGGCGGCGGCTCCGCTGGACCTGCTGGCGACCGCGGTGGCGTACTCGCGGGTCCACACCGGGGTGCACTACCCGGCGGACGTTGTCGCGGGCGCGCTGCTGGGGATGATCTGCGCCAGCGCGGTCGTGGGCGCGCAGCGCGTCCTGCTCCCGCAGTCATACGCGGCGGGCATGTGGTGCGCACCCGCCTGCCGGACGCGAAGTGCCGGGTGTTCACCACGCTGCGCACGGACGTGCCTTCCCGGCCGGTGCTGCGAACACCGGTCTTGCTCGGTGACCTGTCGATCACCCGGGAAGGTACGTCCTTCCCGAGCCGATCCACAGGTCCTCAGCATTGCTCGATAACCGATAACCAGCACATCGGTGCCCGTTCCGAGGCTCGGACCACCGTGCCCTCAGTTCAGTACCACTGCGGTGTCTCGTGCGGTGTGGGCTGCCGGAAGCCGTTGGGGGGTGGCGGTTGCGGAAGGCCGTTGTAGGGAGCCTGTTGTTGGAGGGCGTCGTACGGTGCAGGCTGTGGATGGCCCTCGTACGGTGTCGGCTGCGGAAGGCCGGGCTCCTGCGGGGTGAGGTCTTTGCGGGGTGCCTCAGTTCCCGCTGGGGCTTGCAGGCTGCCGTACCGCTCCATGCGCTGCCACCGCAGCCGTGAGCCCGACACGGCGGTGAAGACGGACTGGATCACCACCAGGTACATCAGTTGACGGTAGACGAACTGCTGCAGCGGAAGGCTCCACAGCGGGCCCGGGCGTTCTCCGTCCAGGCGGAACGCGTACAGGCCCATCATGAGTTGCAGCAGCAGGAAGGCGAGCCACAGCCCGATGATGCGCACCGGGTCGAGGAAGACCAGCCCGTACAGGGCGAAGACGTCCACGACGGGCGCGAGCAGGGGCAGCAGCACCTGGAAGAACAACAGATAGAGCAGGCCTCGACGGCCCAGTTTTCCGCCCGGGCCGCGCTGCACCAGCGCGCCGCGGTGCTTCCACATCGCCTGCAGGGTGCCGTAGCACCAGCGGTACCGCTGCCGCCACAGGGCGTTGAGGGACGCGGGCGCCTCGGTCCAGGCCCTCGCGCCCTCCTCGTACACCACGCGCCAGCCGTCTCGGCACAGCGCCATGGTCAGGTCGGTGTCCTCGGCGAGGGTGACGTCGCTGACGCCACCGAGGTCCAGCAGCGCCCGGCGGCGGAACGCGCCGACCGCGCCGGGCACCGTCGGCATGCATTCGGCGAGGTCGAACAGGCGGCGGTCGAGGTTGAACCCGACCACGTACTCGATGTGCTGCCAGCGGCCCAGCAGACCACCGCGGTTGACAACCTTGGCGTTGCCCGAGACGGCACCCACGCGCGGGTCGGCGAAGGGCTGCACGATCGTGCGGATGGTGTCGGGTTCGAAGACCGTGTCACCGTCGACCATGACCACCAGGTCCCAGGTGGCGGCGGCGAGGCCGGTGTTGAGCGCGGCGGGCTTTCCCGCGTTCTGCTGCCGGATCACCCGCACCGGCAGGCGGAGCGATTCCACCAGGTCGGCAGTGCCGTCGGTCGAACCGTCGTCCACCACGATGATCTCGACCGGGTGGTCCGAGCCGAGCAGTGAAAGCACGGCTGCCTCGATCCCGGCGCTCTCGTTGTACGCGGGGACGATGACAGTGACCGGCTCGGTCACCGGCGGCCCCCAGGACCGGCCAAGTTCGGTCCGCAGGCGCCGGTGCCGCCGGGCGGCGATCAGCACGACCACCGCGCGCAGCACGCTGAGCACTCCGGCCGCGTACATCACCAGGCCCAGCAGCCACACGACCCAGTCGCCGCCCTGCAGCACCTTGATGAGGGCCAGCCCTTGCAGATGGTCGCCGAGCCCGGCGGGCCGGACGGGTGCGGCCATGCCGACCGCATCGGAGACCGTCGCAAACTTGAAGCTCTGTTCCTTGAGCCGTGGTATTAGGGACCTCAGTGCGGCGACGGTCTGGGACCGGTCACCGCCGGCGTCGTGCATCAGCACGATCTGCCCGGCGTGGCCGCGCGGTGTCGCACGGGCGATGATGCGCTCCACACCGGGACGCTGCCAGTCCTCGGCATCCTGGGTGGTGAGCACCGTGACATAGCCTGTCGCGTTGGCCTGCTTGAGGACGGACCAGGCGGCGTCGTCCAGCGCGTCGTTCTCCGAGGAGTACGGCGGCCTGAGCAGCGAGGTGGTGACCCCCGCGGCGCCGGCCACCGCCAACTGCGTCTCGCGCAGCTCCAGGGAACGTTGCCATGGAGCGAGGCGGGCCAGGTCGGGATGGGTGAAGGCGTGGATGCCGATCTGGTGGCCGTCAGCGACGATCCGGCGGACCAGTTCCGGGTGGGCGACGGCTTGGGTTCCGAGGATGAAGAAGGTCGCGTGCACGTGGTTGCGGCGCAACACCTCCAGGATCCGTGGTGTCCAGACGGGGTCCGGGCCGTCGTCGAAGGTCAACGCGACAGTACGGGCCTTCACCTGGGCGGTGTGCGGAGAGGTGGCGGCCTTCGCGATCACGGGGCCACCGTGGATCACCTGGCTGGGCACTGTGGCATTCCGGCCCCGGACGTCGGTCACGTTGTCGGATGCGATACCGAACATGTGGTGGGTGTAGCCCTGCAGCAGCAGGGCCGTCGACAGGGTCACCACGAGCACGCTCAGCAGCAGCCAATGGGTGCGGGGTGTGACCTGGCGGGTACGGCTGCGGCGACGAGGAGTGTAGTGGCGTCTGCGGTTGGTCACGTCAGGGGCCTTGGATCACTTCACTGGGTTGTGGGACGAGCCGATCGCGCGACCCTTGGAGGTGGTGGGCCTGGAGGCGGGCTTGGAGGCGTGCTTGGAGGTGGGGGCGGCGGTCGGGGCCGAGGTCGGAGACGCGATGGCGGCGCGTGCCGCGGTAGGCGCGGGTGTGGCCGCAAGAGTGGCGGAGGCTGTCGACCGGTCGGTGGAGCCGGAAGGCTTTTGCGCCCCCGTGGGGCGGGAGTTCTTCTGCACCGCGGTAGGGCTCACACCCCCCGCGGAGTGGCCGGTCCCGGGGGAGGCGTCGGACGCGGTCACCCGAGGCGTGGTCGGGTGCGCGGAGTCCGGCTGCGGGACGAACGGGGCGCTGAGGCTCGGGCCGCCAACCACGGTGCTGATCAGCAGGGCGATGTAGCCGCCGGCGGGGATCACCAACAGGCGGGCGGCGCGCAGCACGCGGCGCTGGCGTCGCCCCGAGGAATCGACGAAGACGGGCCGCACCGACTCGCGCTTCGGCGTGCCCAGTCCTGGTACGGAAGGGCCTGGCATGTCGAGTTCTGGAGGCGGAACGGTGAGGACGTCTCCATGGGGAGCGTCCCGCGCCGTGGCGGGCCCGGCTCCGGTGGCGTGCAGATGCGTCCCGGTGGCGTAGGAGACTGTCCCTCCCGCATAGGCGTTACCCGTCGGGTACGTCCATTGCGCGAGTTCCGGGTCCCAGGACCTCGTGGCCGTGTCGGTGGTGGCGCTGCCGCGGTGCTCGTAGCTGCCGCTGTACTCGTAGCCGTAGTCGTACGCGTACCCGACGCCACCGTACGGATCCTCGCCGTATGCTCCGCCGCTCTCGTCCGTCCACTGCACGAGTCGTGTCTCCTGTCCTGGCCGACCGACGCAGTCGTCCACTTGGTAAGAGCAATTTCGGCCGGATGTGTTACACCTCGACCGACACAGCGAACCTCCCCCTTGATCGTGGACACCTGGAGACTGGGACGTGAGGTTCCGGAGAAAGTAGTGCCGGGCGGGAAGCAAGAGCAACCGCAGCAGGCGGTACACGGAGGAGTTCGAACGGGACACGGTCGCGCTCGTTCGCTCCTCAGGGAAGACCGTCACTGAGATGGCCCAGGAGCGCGGGGTCGGCGCCGAGAGGCTGCGGAACTGGGTCAAGCAGGACACGATCGACCGTGGGCAGGGGTGCCGGGAGAGCTGACGACGGTCGAGCGCGAACCTCCAGCAGTGCGGCCCGTGCGGCCCACCTCGTGCTGGATGCTGGCTCGGCACCCTTCCAGTTCGTCCACTGCAGGTCCTGACCTGCAGGCACCCGAGAGACCGCCACGATAGGTGGCGGGCGCCACGCCGATCGACAGACCTGCGGGCTGGGGTCTCTCTGCAACGGCCTGCGGCCGCACTTCAGGGGGCACCCAAGAACGCCCCCCATTGGTCGACGCGGTCGATGGCTGCGGCGACCGGCATGTCGCAGTCGGCGATCTCCCGGCTCTGCGCGATCTGCCGTCGGGCCCTGTGTCCGGGCGGCTCGGAGTCAGGGGTGGAGGGCTGCCTCGCCCATGACGCGGACGCCCGTGTTCTCCCCGGGGCGTACCGGTACCGAGCCCGCGATCCGGATGTCGACTGGGGTGTCGTGGCCCTCGACGGCCACGGTGACCATGGCGTCGTGGCCGTAGTAGCGGACGTCGGTGACCGTGCCCCGGGCCGTGTCGTCGGAGTCCGGGGCGGTCAGCCGGAGTTGTTCGGGGCGGAGCAGGATCGTGCCGACCCGGAGTCCGTTGGAGGAGGGGGTGAGGGGCACGGGACCGAGGGGGGTCAGGGCCGTGCCGTCGTCGTCGACGGTGCCGGGAAGCAGTACGGCTTCACCGACGAAGCGGGCGACCCAGGGGTCGGCGGGGCGTCGATAGAGGTCCTGCGGGGTGTCGCACTGGGCGACCTCGCCGTCGCGTACGACGGCGACGAGGTCGGCGGTGGACAGGGCCTCCTGCTGGTCGTGGGTAACGAGCAGGGCCGTCGCGCCCGTGGCCCGCAGCGCTGCCCGAACGTCTGCCCGCACGCCGGCTCGCAGCGCGCTGTCCAGCGCGTTGAACGGCTCGTCCAGCAGCACCAGTTGGGGTCTGGGGGCGAGTGCGCGGGCCAGCGCGACCCGCTGTTGCTGGCCGCCGGACAGCTCGTGCGGCATGCGGTCGCCGTACCCGGCGAGGTCGACCAGTTCCAGCAGTTCCCCGGTGCGGCGCCGCCGTTCGCCGCGGTCGGCGCCGGTCAGTCCGAAGGCGACGTTGCGGGCCACGTTCAGGTGGGGGAAGAGGGCGCCCTCCTGGGGCACGATGCCGATCCGGCGCCGCTCCGGCGGGAGGTGGAGGCCGGGCCCGCCGAGGAGCCGGTCGCCGAGCCGGACGGTGCCGGCGTCGGCGCGCAGGAAGCCGGCGACGATCCGCAGCAGGGTCGTCTTGCCGCAGCCGGAGGGGCCCAGGACAGCGGCCAGTGCCCCTGCCCGGACGGTGAGTTGGAGGCTGCGCAGGACCGGTTCTCCGGCTCCGTAGGACTTGGTGAGCCCTTCGATGTGCAGTTCGTTCATGTCGTTCATGTCCCGTGTCTGCCTAGGAGGTAGGAGGGTACGGCGGCCAGCAGGATCAGCGCGGCGGCGTAGGGGGCGGCGGCCGCGAAGGATCCCGCGCCGGTCTCGGTCCACAGTCGGGTGGCGAGGGTGTCCATGCCGGTGGGGCGCAGCAGGAGGGTAGCGGGGAGTTCCTTCATGCAGACCACGAAGGTGAGCGCGGCCCCGGCGGCCACACCGGGCGCGGCGAGCGGCACGGTGACCTCGCGCAGCACCTGCCACGGCCGCCGCCCGAGGGACCGGGCCACGTCGTCCAGGACGGGCGGCGCCTGGAGGACGGCGGCGCGGGTTGCGGCCACCGCGACAGGCAGGAACAGCGCGGCGTACGCGCCGATGAGCAGCGGGAGTTGCTGGTAGAGGGGGTAGGCGTAGCGGACCGCGAAGAAGACCAGCGCGAGGGCGACCGTGATGCCGGGCAGCGCGTGCCCGGCGTACGCGGCCTGCTCCAGCAGGCGGGCACCGCGCCCCCGGTGCCGGGCGGCGATCACGCCGACCGGCAGGGCGAGGAGCGTGGTGAGGGCGGCGCCCGCGGCGGCGACGCCGAGGGTGGCCCAGGCCGTCTGTGCGAGCCCGCCCAGGTCCCAGGTGGCCGAACTGCCGACGGCCAGCCAGTACCCGAGGACGGCCAGGGGGAAGACCACGGCGACGGCCACCACCGCCGCGCACCACAGCAGGGCCAGCGACCGCCAGCGGCCGAGGGCGACGGGGACCACCGGGCGGGCGGTGCCCCTTCCGGTCCTGGTGTGCCCGACCCGGCCGCGCGTACGGGCCTCGGCGGCGACCAGGGCGACCGTCATCACCACCAGCACCACGCTGAGCGCGGCCGCCGGGGTGCGATCGAAGGAGGCGCGGTAGGAGGTGTGGATGGCCCGGGTGAACGTGTCGTACCGCATCAGCGAGACTGCGCCGAAGTCGGAGAGCGTGTACAGCGCGACGAGCAGGGCACCGCCGCCGGCCGCCGGCCGCAGTTGGGGCAGGGTGACCCGGACGAACGTCCGCAGCGGCCCGTGCCCCAGTGAGCGCGCGGCCTCCTCCTGCGCCGGGTCGATGCCGCGCAGCGCGGCGGTGACCGGCAGGAGGATGTACGGAAAACTGACCAGCGTCATCGCGAGCGCGGCTCCGCCGAACCCCGCGAGCCCGGGCGCTGCCGACAGCCAGGCGAACGCGGTGACGTAGCTGGGCACGGCGAGCGGCAGGGTGGCCAGTACCGACCAGGCACGGGCCCCGGGCAGAGCGGTGCGCACGGTCAGCCAGGCCAGCGAGACCCCCAGCACCAGACAGGCCGCCACGACCACGGCGGTCAGGCCGAGGCTACGGCCGAGGAGGTCCCGGGTGCGCGGGTCGGAGACGACGTCCCAGGCGAAGGCAGGGCCGCGCTCCAGGGCGCGGACGGCGAGGTAGCCGAGGGGCAGCAGGGCGAAGACGGCGGCCAGGCAGGCGGGTACGAGTAGCACCAGGGGGGGCCTCCGGCCGGCCTTACCTCCGCTTCCTGGCGTACGCGCCCTTTCAGGCAGGGGCAGGCGGAAGGAACGAGCCGAGCGTGCGGGCCGGGCCGGGCTGCCCTGACCCGGCCCCTCTGCACGCTCGCGGCGGTCACGCCCGGCCGGGGCAGGGGCTCCGGCCGGGCGCTCGGTGGTGGACGGCGGTGTGTGCACAGCAGGTCAGACCAGACCCTGGTCCTGAAGCATGGTCAGCGTCTCCTGCAGGGACTCCAGCTTGCCCAGGTCGATGTCGGGGGACTCGAGCGATTCGAACGGCGGCAGGTCCTTCACCGAGTTGGTGACACCCGCGGCCAGCGGGTACTCCTTCGTCTCGTCCGCGAAGTAGGTCTGCGCCTTCTTCGACAGCAGGAAGTCCAGGGCCTTCTGGGCGGTCTCGCTCTGCCCGCTGTCCTTGAGGATGCCCGCGCCCGCGACGTTGATCAGCGCGCCGGGGTCCTTGCCGGGCAGGAAGTGCAGCTTGGTGGCGACCTTGTCCTCGCCCTTCTCGGCCACTCGCTCGTACCAGTAGTAGTGGTTGACCAGGCCGAGGGAGATCTCGCCGGACTCGACGGCGTCCAGGGTGGCGAGGTTGTGGGCGTAGGCCTTGGCCCCGTTCGCCTTCAGGCCCTTGAGCCAGGTGCGGGTGGTGTCGTCGCCCTTGAGGACCCGCATCCCGGTGACGAAGGCCTGGAAGGAGGCGTTGGTGGGCGCGAAGCCGACCTTGTCCTTCCATTCCGGCTTGACGACGTCGAGGACGCTGTCGGGGAGTTCGTCCTTGCGGACCTTGTCCGGGTTGTACGCGATGACGCGGACGCGTCCGGAGAGGCCGACCCAGTCGCCGTCGGAGCCGCGGTACGCCTTGTCGACCTTGTCGAGGGTGGCCGGCGGCAGCTTCTGCAGTATGCCCTGCTTGGACAGGGCGCCAAGCGCGCCGGCGTCCTGGGAGAAGAACAGGCCCGCCTTCGTGCGGCGGCCCTCCTCCAGGATCTGGGCGGCGAGTTCGGCGCTGTCGCCGTAGCGCACCTCGACCTTGTTGCCGACCGCCTTCTCCAACTCGTCCAGAAGCGGCTTGACCAGCTTCTCGTTGCGGCCGGAGTAGATGACGAGGGCGGAGTCCCCGTTCCCGGCTCCGGCGCTGCCGTCGTCGGAGCCGCAGGCGGCGAGGGCGGGGAGCAGCAGACCGGCCGCGGCCAGCGCGGTGATCTGGCGCGCCGAGAGGCGTCGCATCGTGTGGTGCCTTCCTGCCACGGCTTGCCGATGCGCCGCTGGTCACGTCGACGGAAAGCGGGCGGCGAAGCACTGCGTTGACTTGTTCTTGACCATGTTATTAATAAGGTAAACCTTACCTAACCGTCAAGCTGTCATTGCAAGCGGACGTTGCCAGAAAGGGCGCGCCCTCGTGATTCACCCGTCCCAGCCCCTCGCGGCTCCGCCCGCCGCCCCCTCCCTCGTCCGGTCCATCTCGGATCCGCTCCCGCCGTCCGACGTACCCTGCCCGCACGGAGTGCCGCTGCCCGTGCGGCCGGACGGTGTGCCCTTCGCGCGCGAACTCGCCGCGTACGGCGACCGCTTGGCGCTCATCACCCCTGAGGGAGAGCTGTCGTACCGCGAGCTGGCCGAGCGGGTGGCCGCCACCGCGGAGCGCCTCGGTTCCGCACGACGGCTGGTGCTGCTGGCCGGCGCCAACAGGACCGACGCGCTCGTCACGCACCTGGCCGCACTGTCCGCCGGGCACCCCGTCCTGCTGGTCCCCGGGGACAACGAGAGCACGATCCGCTCACTGACCCAGGCATACGCCCCCGACGTCGTGGCCGGCCCGGACGCCGACGGAGTGTGGACCCTGCATGAACAGCACCGCGAGAGCGTCCACACCCTCCACCCGGACCTCGCTCTGCTGCTGAGCACCTCCGGCTCCACCGGCTCGCCCAAGCTGGTGCGCCTGTCTCAGGAGAACCTGCAGGCCAACGCCGAGTCCATCGCCACGTACCTCGGCATCGACGACACAGACCGGGCGGCCACCACACTGCCCCTGCACTACTGCTACGGCCTGTCCGTCATCCACAGTCATCTGATGCGTGGCGCGGGGCTCGTCCTCACCGAGCGGTCGGTGTCCGACCCGGCCTTCTGGGAGGAGTTCCGCGCAGCCCGCGGCACCTCGCTGGCCGGGGTGCCGTACTCCTTCGATCTGCTCGACCGCGTCGGCTTCGAGCGGATGGAGCTGCCGCACCTGCGCCGCGTCACCCAGGCCGGCGGCCGGCTCGCACCCGAACGCGTCGTGCGATACGCCGAGTTGGGCCGCCGCTCGGGCTGGCAGTTCTTCGTGATGTACGGCCAGACCGAGGCCACGGCCCGGATGGCCTACCTCCCACCGCACCTCGTGGCCGAACACCCCGGGACCGTCGGCGTGCCGATTCCCGGCGGTTCATTCCGGCTGCGGCCGGTCGAGGAACACGGTCCGGACACCGGTGAACTCGTCTACTCGGGGCCGAACGTGATGCTCGGATACGCGCGGGGCCCGGCCGACCTCGCCCTCGGCCGAACCGTGCGGGAACTGCACACCGGCGACCTCGCCCGGCGCACACCCGACGGGCTCTACGAAATCGTGGGCCGCCGTGCCCGCTTCGCCAAGATATTCGGGCTGCGCATAGACCCGCAGCGCGTCGAAACCGTGCTGGAGCAGCACGGGGTCACCGCGTACTGCGCGGCGGACGGCGAGGCTCTGGCCGTGTGTGCCCTCGGCGCCGCCGGTGAGGAGACGCGGATCCAGCGGCTGGTCGCGGCCGAGTGCGGGCTCCCCGCTCGCGTCGTACGGGTCCGGGGCCTGGCCCGGCTTCCCTGCCTGGCCACGGGCAAGCCCGACTACGAGGCCGTGCGCCGCCTGACGCGCCCTGCGGAGGAGGAGTCGGTGCCCGCGCCCGGTGAGGACCTCCGCCGCCTCTACGCAGAGATCCTCGACCACGCCGATGTCAGCGAGGACAGCAGCTTCGTCGGTCTCGGCGGAGACTCACTGTGCTACGTCGAGCTGTCCCTGCGCCTGGAGGAGGCGCTGGGCCGGCTGCCCGTCGACTGGCACACGAGCACGATCCGCGAGCTGCGGGCCCTGGCGGCGCCGGCGCCTGAGCGACCGGACGAACGAGACGCACAGGACGCACAGGACGCTCGGGACGCGCTGGAGCCGCGGCGGGCCCGGCCGGCCTCCGGACTGCGGAAAGCGCTGCGGTCCTGGACCACGCCGGACTCATGGCGAACCCTCCGCACCCTGGAGACCAGCATCGCCCTGCGCGCCGTCGGGATCGTCTGCATCGTCGGCTCGCACATCCCGCTCTTCGACCTCAGGGGCTTCGCCCACGTCCTCGTCGGCGTCGCGGGCTACAACTTCGCCCGCTTCCAACTGACCGACGCCGGGCGCCGCGAGCGCGTACGGCGCCTGTGGCGCAGCATCGCCCGTATCGCCATACCGAGCATGGTGTGGATCACCGGCGCGGTAGTGCTGACCGACTTCTACGAGCCGGCCAACGCCCTGCTGCTCAACAGCCTGCTCGGCCAGACGACCGACCGCTTCGAGTGGGCCTACTGGTTCGTGGAGGCCCTGGTCCACTTCCTGGTGGTCCTCGCCGTCCTCCTGGCCATACCGCTGCTGGACCGGCTGGAGCGACGGTACGCCTTCGGAGTGCCGCTGACGCTCATGGGCATCGGCCTGATCGGCCGCTACGACCTGCTGGGTCTGGATCCCGGTCGCCCCTATCTGAGTCCCACCGTGGTCTTCTGGCTGTTCGCGCTGGGGTGGGCGGCAGCGCGGGCACGCACGGCCGGGCAACGGGCCCTGTTGACGGCGGTGCTGCTGCTCACCGTGCCAGGCCTGTTCCAGGATCAGCCGTTGCGCACCACCATCGTGATCGCCGGTCTGGTGCTGCTGATCTGGGTGCCGACGCTGCCCAGCCTCGCCCCGCTCAACGCGCTCGCGGGTGTCCTGGCGAGCGCCACGCTCTACATCTACCTGACGCACTACCAGGTCTATCCACACCTCGAGGACGACTTCCCACTCACCGCCCTGTTCGCCTCCCTCGCGGTCGGCGTCGGCTACGGGGCGGTCGTGACCCGGGTGAAGCGGAGAATCCGGCGGCTGTGACCGGGAGCGAGCGGCCGGGACTTCCCGATCAGCTCAGTTCCACCACACGTCCGCGCCCAGCAGTCCGGCGGCGGCGCGCAGCCGTGGTCTTCCGATGTCGGGCCGGGCTGTGTGCGGCGTTGCTGGGTTCAGGAGGCCGCGCTGGTGAGGGCGAGGAACTCGCTGCGGGAGCGGGCGTCGGTGCGCAACAGGCCGAGGAGGGTGGAGGTCATGGTGCTGGAGCCGGTGGCCTGGACGCCCCGCAGGGTCATGCAGGTGTGCTCGGCCTCGATGACCACGCCGGCGCCCTTGGGCTCCAGGTGCGTCTGCAGCCAGTCGGCGATCTGCTTGGTCAGGCGTTCCTGGACCTGCGGGCGGCAGGCGAAGTGCTCGACGACACGGGCCAGCTTCGAAAGGCCCAGGATGCGGGCACCGGGCAGGTAGCCGACGTGGGCGGTGCCGACGAACGGCAGCAGATGGTGCTCGCACACCGACCGGACGGGTATGCGGCGGGCCAGGACGAGTTCGTCGTAGCCCTCGTCGTTGGGGAAGGTGGTCAGGTCGAAGGGGCGCGGGCTGAACAGTTCGGCGTAGGCGCGGGCCATCCGGCCCGGTGTGCCGCGCAGGCTCTCCGGGGCGGTGGAGATGCCGAGTGCCTCAAGGAACTGGCCGGCCGCTTCTTCCGCCGTGGCCAGGTCGATGCCGCCGGGTTCGTGGACCACCCGCAGGGCGGGCCGTGCGGGTGGCGTTCCTTCCTTGTCGTACGCATCTATGCGGTCGGTGGCGGGGTGCGGGCGCTCGGTCATGTCAGCTGCCCCCGATGCCCAGGGCAGTGAGCAGGACCAGGATGAGGGTGACCACGGCGAGCGGGCCGTGTGCCAGCACCACTGCCAGGGGGAAGTGCCGTTCGGCAGGCACGGCCTCCTCGGCTCCTTGAGCGGCTGCGTTGGCCGGTGCCGTCCCGGCCGTGGCGCGGTCGCGATAGAGGAGGGATCCAGCGGGCCAGCATCACGAATCCCAGCAGGGCGACCGGTAGTAGCAGGCCGAACGCGGTCCAGGCCAGGGCGGTCGTGTCGGCTGCGACATAGATGATCCAGACGATCAGGCCGATCGCGGCCAGGGCGAAGTGCCCGAAGAGGACAGGGGCGGGCAGGCGGCTGGTACCGGATTGCTGCTGACGGATTCCGCCACGTCGGATCCAGGTACCGAGCAAGTAGAAGCCGCCGAGGGCGGTGACCACCCAGGTGATCAGTGCGGCGATGTCCATGGGGAACTCCCGAGTGATGACGATGCCGGAGGCAGCCGGAGGGCACCGGCCGCCGTTGGGGGTGCGCGGGCCGGGTCACACGGCGGAGCGGTCATCCCTCGCGCTGCGGCCGGGTGTGTATCCCTCGGCCTGGGTGCTCTCGTCAGCGACCCGCACGCCGTAGCGGTAGGCGAGTTTGCCGCCCAGGAACCCCGAGACGCCCAGGGCCGCCAGGCTGACCGCGGAAAGGATGAGCTTGCCGAGGCCGACACTCCCGCCGCCGGTGTGGATGCTGTATCGGCACAGGAAGTTGACGGCGTAGACGGCGGTGACCAGCAGGTTAAGCGTCATGTGGACCAGGGCGGTGCGAAAGGCCGGGGTGCCGGTAGGAATCGCGAACAGGTCGAGGAATCCGGTGATCGCCGCCAGCAGGGCTCCGATCACGCCCATGGCGATCAGCCACTGCGAGCCCTGGGTCAGAAAGCCCGGACGGTGTACGAGGTGCGAAGCGATGTCGAATACCAGGCTGGTCACCCAGGCGCCGATCGGCACGGTCACCAGGATCGGGTGGAACGGGTGGCCGTACGGGCCGGCGAGCGAGGCACTGACGGGACGCTTCGCCTGAAGCTGAGACTCACTGGCCATCGCAACCTCCCAAGGTTTCGCCAATAAGTCTTGGTCTTATTCAGCGGCGACGTCAAGAGGCGCAGCAAGCGCAGCCAAAGGAACACTTGCGCCCACGCAGATGGGAGTTACTGTGGTCTTGTGGCTTCCGACCAGACTCGACAGCAGGCCGACGCGGTGAACACCGCCATCGAGTCCGTCAGCGTTCTGAGCGAGGATTCACGGCGGCGCATGTTCGCCTTCGTCCGGCGCGCCGGCCGCGCCGTGACCCGCGACGAGGCCGCGGCCAGTGTCGGCATTTCCCGCAAGCTCGCGGCCTTCCATCTCGACAAGCTGGTCGACGTCGGCTTGCTGCGCGCGCGTTACGAGACGCCGGGCGGGATTCGCAGGGTCGGCAGGCGGCCGAAGGTGTATGAGCCCACCGACGCCCAAATCACCGTGAGCATCCCTGACCGGCGCCACGAACTCCTTGCGGATCTTCTTTTGGACGCCGTCCTGACCGCGGGCGCCGACGAAAACGCCGCGCAGGCAGCGGTGCGGACGGCTGAGCAGCGAGGCCGGCGGATGGGGGAGGCCGCGCGGGAGGAGATCCGCCCGGGGCGTCTTGGTCCGGAGCGTGGGCTGACCGCCTGCGAGGGGTTGTTGGAGGAGTACGGCTACGAACCGTTCCGCGAAGCCCCCACCCGGCTCAGGCTGCGCAACTGCCCGTTCCACCCGTTGGCCGCCAAGGCCCCCGGCCTGGTATGCGGCATGAACCAGGCCTTTCTCAGCGGCTACCTCGACGGCCTTCAGGTCGGCGGAGTTCAAGCCGTTCTCGCCCCCGAGCCGGGGGAATGCTGCGTCCGGCTTTCCCCCAACGGCACCGATGGTGGTGACCACATGGCGCGAGACGGCTGACGGGACGCTGCCCTGAAGTTCCCCCGTGATCGTGGACAGCGGATGGTTACGCTGCGGGGGCGAGGTCTTGTGCTGTCAGGGCCCTGGTTTCGACCGGGGTGACGTATCCGTAGACGGGATGCTTCCGCAGGCGCGTGCGGTTGTACTCGACCTCGATGAAGCGAAAGACGTCGGCGCGAGCCGCCTCGTGGGATGCCCAGATCGTGGTGCCGATCTCCGCTTTCAACAGTCCGAAAAAGCTCTCAGCTGCGGCGTTATCGTAACATGAGCCC
>NZ_JBEYTS010000111.1:0-14862 GCF_040643155.1 Streptomyces sp. NPDC047453
GATACGATCTAGACACTCGCATCCTCGCAGGTCAGCGGCACCTTTCTGCTGTCAGGGCGTCAGCCCGACCAATTCCGCTGAATAACCGGGGCTAACTAAGCGGCTGACGGCCGACGGGAGCGGGCCCGCCGCCCTCCGGGGAATGACGATCTGCCGGCACAGCGCGCACGCCTCGCTGGAACAGCCGGGATCGGCCGCGCTCCGCCAAGTCACCAAGCCGGTGCAGGAACGACGTAGGCAGGAAGACCGCGTCCGTCGATATCATCGCCAGCGAGAAGAACGGCAGCCCCAGCACCACCGCGATCACGGCGTGTTCGGTCATCATCGCCACCAGCAGGACGTTCTTCACCCGCCGGTTGAACAGTGTGAAAGGGAAGGCGACTTGCACGATGACCGTCCCGTAGGTGACGAGCATCACCAGCGTGCCGCTGGAGGACAACTGGTCGGCAAACGCCGGCCAGGGGGAGAAGTACTGCAGGTGCAGCGGATAGTAGACGGCCGTGCCGTCCTCCCAGCGCAAGCCTTGTATCTTGTACCAACCAGCGGTGGTGTAAATGATGCAGGCTTGAGCCATGATCACGAACAGGGCGCCGTTGTGCACGATGTCGGCCACGACGTCGAGCAGGCCCCGCGGCTCCACCGACCGGGCAAGCCGCCCGACCACCCAGTACAGCGCCTGGGCCAGCCACACCACCCACAGCAGCGTGGGCACCAGCCACTCGCCCTGCATCCGGCCCGCCGCCGTCACCGCGATCAGGGACAGCCCGAGCACGCTCCACAGCACGGGACCGGCCCGGTCGGGCACCCTCTCCCCTCGCGCGCGGGCCGCCCGGACCCGCCGGGCCCGCCTCGCATCCAGTGACCACACCCGGCCACAGCGGGTGAAGACCAGGTACAGCGCCATCAGGTGCAGGACGTTGTCGCCGCCGTCCCCCATGAAGACACTGTGGTTCTGCAGCGAGAGCACGCCGACCATGAAGATCACGGACATCGTGCGGGTGCGCCAGCCCAGCATCAGCAGCAGGCTCGACAGCAGGGCCAGCGCGTAGACGATCTCGAACCAGAACTGGCCCCTGAACCACAGCAGGGCCGTGAAGGCACCGTTTTCCGAGGTCAGCTGCTGGGCGAGGTCCCAGCTCCAGGGGCCGTCGGGGCCGTACAGCTCCTGGCGGTGAGGAAGCTCGCGCAGCAGGAACAGCAGCCAGGTTGCGGAGACGCCGATGCGTATGACGGCCGTCTGCCAGGGGCCGAGAGCCGCTTCTGTGACCCGGCGGATCCCCTGGGAGACCGAGAGGGCGAACCGGTTCACCGCACATCCCCCTCGACCTCGGCGGCCGGGACTGCCCACCAGGGCAGCAGCCGGTACGACGGCGCGTACGACACCTTCTCCGTGCTCCACCTGGGCGGCGGCACACTCTCAGAGCGCACCCGGATCTGGACACGTGCCAGCACACCGCCCGGGCCAGCCGCGTGATCCCGGTTAAGACGCATGACGACGATGTGCCGCAGGTATTGCTCCGCCAGCGCGCCGCGCAGGTCCATCGGACGGTTGTCCTTGTCGTGGGAGTCGGCGTAGAAGTCGAAGGCGCGGCGCAGTTCGTTCTGCTGCGTGTGGCTGGGCAGCAGGTTGCCGTCAATGGCCCTGCCGTCCTGCGCGGACAGGTCGTACCAGCCCGTGGTGCGGGTGCCGCCTTCCGCCGTGCTGGCCTCGGCGCGCACCTGCACCGCGATGTTCTGCTCCAGCGGGTTCGGCGCGAACAGCTTCCAGTTCTGCTCGAACTCCGGATAGATCCAGTCGTCGATAGCCTTGCCGTGCTGCTTCGTCACCGTGTTCGACGGCGCGACGTGCAGGAACACCATGCCCAGGTGCACACATGCGACCACCGCGACGACCGCGAGCGCCAGTGCCGCGCCCACCTGGTAGCGCGGGAACAGCCCCGAACCGGTTCGAGCCTTGGGAGGGAAGTCATGGCTGGCTGAAGGTTCGGCGTCAACCGGCCCCAACGGTCCCTGAGAGGAGTTCAACTCTTTTTCGTAGTCGTACGCGTCCATTCCGCCCCGTTTCACGAACCTGTCTGCAGACCGCCGCGCGGGCAGGGCGAGCCACAGTCTCGCCCTGCCGCTTCGGCCATGCGTGCCTGCGGAAATGCGCAAGCTGACAAAGGCTTCGAGGGACTAACCGCCCGAACTGGCACCACCCGAAGCCGGACCACCACTAGCCGGACCACCACTAGCCGGACCACCGCTAGCCGGACCACCCGAAGCCGGACCACCACTAGCCGGACCACCGCTAGCCGGACCACCCGAAGCCGGACCACCCGAAGCCGGACCACCGCTAGCCGGACCACCACTAGCCGGACCACCGCTAGCCGGACCACCCGAAGCCGGACCACCACTAGCCGGACCACCACTAGCCGGACCACCGCTAGCCGGACCACCCGAAGCCGGACCACCCGAAGCCGGACCACCGCTAGCCGGACCACCCGAAGCCGGACCACCCGAAGCCGTCCCACCGCTAGCCGGACCACCCGAAGCCGTCCCACCGCTAGCCGGACCACCCGAAGTCGTCCCACCAGGAGTCGTTGGTGATGGCGCTTGGACAATTACAGGTACGACAATTACACGGCCCCCACTGTCGTACTGACGCTTGTACCAAATCTTGTAGCACCACGTCCCGCCATGACGCTTCTGGTAGCACTTAAAGGCCCCTGGCGTGGCCGGGGCTGCTTCCGTCTTCTGTGTTGGAGCACTTGCTTCGATCGGTGACGTACCCCACAAACCAACCACTAGGCAGGAGGAGGTCGCTGCCACGACACCGATGCTTCGCATGAGGTTGTTCCTCATACCATCGACCCCAAAAATTGAGGACCGAACTGAGCTGGCTCATCAGCACATTGGGGACATCGCCACCCAATGTCTGGAGCAACTCAATCCTCAGCTCTCCTAGGTTTGTGATCAAGAGGCAGAACAACCCCATACTGTGGGCAGAATTACCCAGGTACGAGGGCTTGCCCGCGACACTCTGTTCTAGCGCGAGGCGGATAAGGTCAGCCCGGCGACGGTAACCGGTCTTGCTGCGCAGTCGATCGAGGTGTGAGTGAACGGTGTGCTCGCTGATGGTGAGCTTGTTGGCGATCTCACGGTCTGTGGCGCCACTTGCAACGAGTTCCAATATCTCCCTTTCTCGGCGCGTGATATGAACCGAGTGAGCGTCTCGACACGGAGTGTTGAGACTCGTGCAAAAATAGGTACGCCCGGAAGCGATCACGCGTATCGCTGCCAGTAGTTGAGCCTCTCCCGTCTCCCTGCCGAGATAACCCCGGGCACCCGCCTCGATACACAACAACAGGTCGGCCTGCGACTCAGAGGTCGACATCACGATGACGGCATGCCCTCGCTCATGCAATCGACTGATCAGATGAGCCATGTCCTTCATGTTTACCTGAAGGTTGACAAGGGCAATGTCTGCGGCGCCCACCGCATAGTCCTGGTCACCCAGGCTGCAGACTGAGGCACTCTGCAGGTCTGCGGCAGCGCCAATCACTTGCTCAAGGCCTCGCTGCAAGATTGGACAGTCGGAGATAACTGCTACATGTGTCATATCTGGACTCATCGAGGCCCCCAAGTGGACAGAGACGCCGGCCACACCGCAGGCGTCGGACCGTACAGACAGGCGACCCAACAGGGCCACCCTTCAAGAATCACTGTTCACTCGACGATTGGCACGCTGACGGACCCCCTGAAGCGAAGCACCGTGATTAAGCAGTCAATAGTTGACAGAGGAACGGCTACCGGATAGCAGCGAAATGTGTTGAAGGGTGTGAACAGCGCAAGAATGGGTTCCTGCGCAATACCATGATCCGGAATGCATTACCTGGTCCAGGCTGGCGGAGCGGGACCCAACTGAGACCCGCCCCTTGCCCTCCGCGCTGAGCACTACTCACGTTATGACTGGCTGTCAATGGTCATTGATTTCGACTCAACCAGCCCTGCAGCTGCGGTACAAGTCATCTCATCATCCCCATCCCATAGCCTTCTCGATCTTCGTGTTGTTCAGTTCCTCGTGGCCGTCAATGCAACCCTCGTACCGGCGATGGATGACCTCCGGCGAGTTGCCCGCACGGCGGGCGACCTCGGCAACGGGGACGCCCGCGTTCAGCCAGTTCGTGATGCAGGTGTGACGCAGGTCGTAGGGCCGATGAGCGAGCGGCGAATCCACCTTGTCCGGCGGAAGAGCGATGGGACGAGCCTCCTGCCACACCCGCCAGTAGCTCGAAGTTCCGAGCACCTCGCCGCGCTCGTTGTGGAATACCCGGCCGTCCTCAGCCGTCCCGAACTCCCCTATGTGCTCGCGCAGCATCGCGACCAACAGTGGTGGGATGGGTACCGGGCGGTCGGCCTTGACCTCGCGGGACTTGAGTCCGCGTTTGTCGTGCCGCTTGCCGGAGTCCGTCCACTTCTTGCCAGAGACCGGACGGGTCTCCTTGAGGGTTAGCGTGCCCCAGCCCTTCTCGGGCAGGTAGCAGTCCCTTTCCCTGAGGCCAACCGCTTCGGCCGGCCGCATCGCCGCATAGAGCTGACAGGCGAAGAAGGCGACCAGCCGACGCCCTCGGTTGCGGTGCACCGACCCGACGTACGAGACCGCCGTGAGGAGTTGGGCTCCCTGCACCGCGTTCACCAGAACCCGGGGGTCTACGACGTCACGGGTGGAACCCGCCCGCTTCACTCCCGCGAGCGGGTTCGTGTCCAGGTACCCGCACTCGATCGCGTACTCCATGGCCGTGTTGAAGCCGCGACGGCGACGTTTGTAGGTCTCCCCCGCCGCCGGGGTGTCGTCCAGCTTGAACGAGAGCCGGTACTGGACGTCCCGGACCACCTTGGGGTCGGTAAGGGCTGACAGGGACAGTGAGCGGTGCTGAAGCCACGTACAGGCAGCCGCGAGATCTTCGGGAGGGTCTTCGTCCTGATGCGCCGGTACGACAGCCCACCGCATCGCCAAGCGGACCTCTTCGAGTGACGGCGCCTTCTTCCCCTCGTCCATCATCGCGAGCGCGACCGTAGCGAGGCTGTCCGCCACCCCTTCTCGGGTCTTGGCCGCAGACGTGCGCCAACGGCTGGCCATGTACTCCCGGCTGAAGTCCCACCAAGACGGGTCGGGCTTGGCGTTCTCCCGTGCGGCAGCCGCCCTGAGTTCAGACTCCGGCAACCCCGACTCGACGTCGAACGCCTCGCCCTTGACCATCGCCTTCCACAGGTCGGAACGGCGACTCTCGGCGAGGGTGACCGTGGCAAAACTGGCGGTTTTGACCTTGCCCGCTACGAGCCAACGAAGCTGATACGGGGCTCTCTTGCTCCGAACTTGGTTGATCTTCCATACCCGCACATCCGTGGACAGGGTCGGTTCCTCGGCCGCGGGAGGGCGCCCGCTCTCGCGGGCGCCCTTCGAGGTGTTGCGGTAGGTCACGCGGCTTCCTCCAGCGCCTCAATCCAGCGCTCCAGTTCCGACCGCCGGATGCGCACCGAGCCGTTGGGGAGCTTGATGGCCTTCGGTCCCTTCCTGAGCTGTCGCCAGCGGTAGAAGGTCGCTCGCGGTACGCCGATTTCTGCGATGACCTGGTCGATGCTGAGCATCTCGTCTCGGGCCACGGTCACTTCCTTCCACGCTGGTCAGCCGTGAGGGAGCCGGACAGGCCGGACAGCTCCTGTTGAAGCTGTCCGGGTCGTTCGTGCTGGTCAGGTGGGGTAACCGGACAGTCGGACAGCTGGGACACCTCCGAGGTGCCCTGCGTCCGGGTCTCGGTGTCCGGGTAGTACCGGCCGCTGGGGTCCTTGCTGAGCTGTCCGGCGTCGGCCATGCGGTTGCAGGTCCTACGGATCGTGTCGATGTCGACGTGGGGCAGGTCTGCGGCCATGTCCTTGGGTTTGGCGCCGGGGTGGGTGCGGACGTACCGGAGGATCGTGGCGCGGGTGTCGCTGACGGTGTGGTCGGAGACGGGGCCGTCCAACAGGTGCCAGGCGCCGGAGGCGGGTTGGAAGCTGAGGGCGTACTCGGCTTCGTCCACGTCGCGGCCGGTGACGTGCAGGATGCCGTCCGCCTGCCCTCGGGCCCGTTTCAGTACGAGCGTGGCGTCAGCGGCTCCGGCGATGCCGTTGGTTCCGGAGACCTCGGTCAGGAAGTCTTCGGAGCCTGCCTTGCGGACGTGGTGTACGAGGACGACGGCCACGCCGTAGTGGTCGGCGAGCCGCTTGGCGTAGCCGACGGCGACATAGTCCGCGTCGTACGCCGACACCCCGGCCGGCGCCTGTCCGCGCATCTTGGCGAACACGTCGATGACGACCATGCGCGCGTCGGGGTTGCGCTCCAGCCACTGGGCGATGGCCTCGGTCCCGCCCTGGGGGAAGGGCGGGCATTCGGTGACCAGGGTCAGACCGGCGGGCGCGGGCTGGCCCCCGAGCAGCTTGCCCATGCGGGTCTGGAGACGGCGCGGGGTGTCTTCCAGGGCGAGGTAGAGCACCGGGCCGCCCTGGACGGGTACGGAGTCGAACGCCTTGCCGCCGGCCGCGACCGACAGCCCCAGCCCGAGGGAGAGCCAGGACTTGCCGACCTTGGGCGGTCCGGCCAGCACGCTGACGCCCTCGGCGAGGATGCCGGGCACGGCCCATTTCGGCTCCGGAAAGTGCGCGGCCATGAGCTGATCGGCCGTCCATGCGGTCCGTGGCCGCTCCCGCTTCGGCGGCGCCGTGGGGGGCGTCTCGGGGTCGCTTGGCACGGAGTACAGGTGCAGGGGCGGGATGGGGTTGGCACTCATGCGGCGACCGTCCGGGGGCGGTTGGCTCCGGCACGCAGGCCGGAGGCGATGGTGCGCCGTGCCTCGCGTTCGCCCTGGCCGACTTGGAGTGCGGCTGTGAGGAGCCAGCCGGTGACGTCGGCTTCGCTCAACTCGCCTCCGGCAACGAGCTGTCCGAGAGCGACCGCAGCGATGTAGAGGCTGTTGTTGTGCTCGTGCGGGCCGGAGCCGGTGACCCGCTGCACCTCCCCGTTGATCGCGGAGCGGAGGAAGGCGGTGCGCCGTCCGTGGCCCGTGAGGGCGACCGCGACGGGCGTCTGTGGGGGCAGCGGGGCCGGGCGCAGGAGTTCGGCGAGCCAGCCCGGCAGGGGCGCCACGGGGCCGTGATGGGTGACCTCGTACGGGTGTCCGCCGAAGGTGCTGCCCGCGCCAACCACGAGTCCGCCCCACGCGCGGGTGTCGACCTTCCAGCCCAGCCCGCGAGCGCTGTCCCCAGCGGTGTTGCGCAGGGGCTCACCCTCGGGCGCGAGGAAGTACAGGTGGGTGCCACCGCTCCACGTACGCACCGTGTAGGTGTCGGCAGGGAAGGGCTGGCCGTGGCGCTCGCAGAGCACAGCGAGCACGTCAGCTCCGTCGGTGACACCGTGCTCGGCCCAAGCGGCCGGCGGGGTGTCGCCGCGGTGCTTGGGCTTGTCCAGGTCGATGACGACCAGGCCCGAAGGGCCCGTGGCGATACCGACATTGAAGGCGGCGACGGACCACGCACGGGTGATGCGGTCCGGGTCGGTGGTGGCGCGGGTCTCCCAGTCGGAGACAGCAGGGCGCTTGTCACCGGAGATGAGAGGGAAGACGCGCCAGCCACGCGCCGCTGCGTCAAGCGCGGCCGTGAGCTGGGCAGAGCCGTCCAGGTGCGGCATGCTGGGGGTTCTCCTGTTCTGTCTGCGGATGGGCAGGGAGAACCGCGGCGGCGGGCGACCTTGCTGGGGAGTCCCGCCGCCGCGGCGTTGCTACCGGTTCTTGGCCCAAGCGGCGTACTGCTGCCGGACGTAGTGGCGCGGGTCGCAGATCACGACGGTGTCGTCCAGCTCCATCAGCCGCTGCGCAGCCCGGGTCGCGAGGTCGGCCGCGTCGCTGGTGACGCTTTCGCCCTCGTCGCTCAGCGCGATCCGGTCCAACAGCCCGGCCTTGCGGAGCCAGAACTCCCGGTTCAGCCCGTCGTAGAACGGCCTGTCGGCCGCCGTCCGGGCCGTCCAACCGATCTCGCTCACGATGCTCGGAGCGAGCGCGTACGCCTCTTCCGGAGCGGGCCAGTGGGTGGCGGTGGACGAAGACTCGGGGACGGGCCGGTGGTCGGCCGTGATGTACAGGCGGGCGCGCTCGCCGTCGCGTGTGGGGTACTGGCGTGCCGAGCCGGTGTCGAACGCGGCAGCCAGAGCGCGGCTGACGCGCTCGATGTCGGCGGGGTCGCCGATGACTCGGATCTCGAACATGGTTTCCTCCCTCAGCCGTGGAAGTGGCTGCGCTTGATGACGGCCTTGCGGATGTGGACCGTGCTGCCGTTGCGACCGCCGCTGATGGTGCGGGCGGGGGTGCGCCAGGCGAGGACGGCGAGGGCGACCCACAGCAGGGCGCCGGAGCCGAGTCCGGCGGCGGCGTTGATGACCTCGCCGATGCCGTAGCCGACCCCGGCTGCAAGGGCACCGCCCCCGAGACCGGCTCCGAGGAAGCGCTGTGCGATGGGGTCCAGCAGGGGCAGCGGGGTCAGGTCGCGCGGCTCCGGCATGGACATGGGGGGCGGAGCAAGGTGCTTGGGCATGGGGACCATGCGGCCGTAGGCGTCGGGCACCCAGACCACCGGGCCACGTTCGGCGGCCAGTTCGACGGCCGCCACGTCGGGCGCGTACAGGCTGAGCCCGGCCGGGTCGTAGGCGCGGGCGGTCGGGATGTCCGGCCGGAGGGCGGGAACGTGCCGGTTCATGGCGGGTTCTCCTGTCAGTTTCAGTTGCCGAGTTGGGCGATGGCGTCGGCGGACGCCTGCACGAGGTTGTGGATGGGCTCGTAGGCGCCGGTCCCGGCAGTGAAGAACCCGAACAGGAACAGGACGATGGCGGCGCCGCCTCCGGCGGACCGGGTCCGGACAGCGAGGGCGGAGGCGGCGCCGAACAGCAGCACGGCGGAGATGTTCAGGATCATCGGGGGCCTTCCGGCGGGAGGGTGTGGGTCAGTCGGTGGTGCCGGCGCGGTAGATGCGGGCCCAGCGGTTGTAAAGCCAGCGGCCGGAGCGGATGCGCTTGCCAGTCGCCTGGCAGCGGCGGCAGTCCTTGCCGCGCTTGAGCCGTCCCTTGCGGTCGTTCTTCAGCTCGTGGCCCATGCCACGGCACTTGCGGCAGTCGCCGAACGGCGAGGCAACACACAGCCCGCCGTAACCGAACGTGACGGCTATCAGGCAGGCGATAGCAAGGAGGATGGGGGTCATCAGGGGCCCTCCAGGGCGGTTTCCGGGGTTTCCGCAGGTGGGGTGCTATTCGCTAGATCACTGGTGGGAGCGGATATGGGGTGCTAGCGGGGGTGCTACCGGTAGCAGGTGTGGGTGCTACCGGTAGCACCGTGCCGGGCCTATGCGGCGCCCGGCTTTTCGTTACGCTCCGCAATCGCCTTCAGGACGTCGGCGCGGACGATGCCGCGCCGGGTGGTGCGGGTGCCGTCGTCCGTCGTGCCGGCCACGTCGCGGGTCTTGATGCCGTGCGGCTTCAGTGCGGAGGTGACGTTCTCGCCCTTCCAGCCGCCGTAGACGTCGGGGCGGAGTTCGGCAAGGCGGGCGGCGATCCGCTCGTTCCACACCCGCTCTTCCTTCTCCGGCACCACGGCCGCGACGTCCGCGAGCAGGTCGTAGGACGGGCCGGTGACGGCCTCGGGGGCTTCCCCGAGGGCGTAGCCGGACAGGAGTCCGGCCTTTCCCCGGACGGTGCGGGCGCGGGCGGCGACGCGCTCGGCAAGGGGCGCGTCCAGGAACGCGCTGGAGACGATCCGGGCGTCGGATCCCTCACCGACGAAGTAGTGCAGGCCCTTGTCACCCCACGCGAACATCGTGGCGCGCACGCCGCGTTTGTAGGAGGACGTGCCCAGCACCATGTCGTTCTCGGTCTGGCCCATCACCTTCAGGCAGAAACGCGTGCTGGCGTTCGCGCTGATGCCGGTGGGCAGGGACTTGGCGTCAGGCCGCTGGGTGGCCAGCAGGAGCACGATCCCGGTGGCGGGACCGCGCTTGACCAGGTCGGTCGCAATCTCCTCGAACTCCTTGCCGTGCTCCGCGTGCTCGAACAGCACCTGGCACTCGTCCACCCCGATCACGATCGGGTGCAGACCGAGCGAGCGCTTGTCGGCAAGAGTGCTGGTCACCTTGGACTCGGGGCAGATGTCCCGGGGCAGCGAGCGGATCACCTTGGTACGGCGGCGCAGTTCCTCGCGCAGGGCGCGGAAGTCGGCCAGCGCGTACTGGATCGTCTCGTCTTCCTCTCCGACGCCGTGCCGGTGGGAGACGGCCTCGCCGACCGGATCGAGGTCGCCGGTGCCCTTCATGTCGTAGGTGTGCAGCTCCGCACGCGGGTCGAGAGCGGCGATGAGCAGCAGCAGCCGCAGGAGGAACGTCTTGCCCATGCGGGGGATCGCGCCGATCACCCCGGCGATGAACATCAGGGTGACCGCGACCCAGCGTCCGCGCTGGTCAATGCCGTACGGGATGGCCTTGAACAGGTCGACCGTGCCGGACTTCAGCAGCGGCCATGCGGGCTTGGGGGCGGCCTTGAGGGTCTGGTCGCCGACCCACAACACGAGGTGACCGGGGTGTTCCTCCGACTCCGCCTCCGGCCACACGCACCCCAGCGGCCGGCGCAGGCCGGACGCGAGACGTTCCCGCTTCTCGATCACGTCGGCAACGGTCACACCGAACGGGAGGTTGCCCTCCGCGCGCCAGCCGGGACCGTCGCGGGTGATCGGGGCAGTGAACTCGAACCCGTCCCGCCCCTTGGCCTGCGCCTGATTGATCGCGGGCACGCCGATCGCTCCGAGCGCCCGCAACACGATGTCCGACGTGAGCTTGGATGCCTTCGGGACTTCCACAGCCCTGTGGATAACCGGAGCGTCGGCCTTACGCCCGGCGAACCCGAGCGCCATCACGACCGCGCCGACCGACACGGCTTGCAGCCAGTCGGGAGCGAGGACGTACAAGGCGAGCGCGAGGGCCAGCCCGACGAACATGCCCAGCACGGCCACCAGGGTCCGCAACCGCACGCGGCCGTCACGCTGCCGCGACAGCTTCAGGTACTCGGCCGCGTCCTCACGCCGGACGGCGGCGAGTCGGACCGGTTCACCCTCGCGGTCGGCGACCCACCGCATCGTGCCGCCCACGAACCGGGCCAGCCCGGCCGGGGCCTGCATCGTCAGACGCGCGGCGTACACCGGGGAGCGCAGGGCGTGGTATCCGGCCGCGTGGGTGTAGTGCCGGGTCACCCAAGCCGCGGCGGTCTTGAGTTCGGCCGTCGACCGCAGCCAGACAGGGACCACGTCCCGCCGCTTGGCGGCAGCGAGCCGACCGAGGTAGCCCGGCCCGGCCGCCTTCACGGTCGGAGAGTCGACCATCACGCGCGCAGTCGGGTCGGCCGACTCCATCCCCAACTCCCCCGGAGCCGAGTCGGGCGACCGGTCGGCGTCGGGTCGGGCGGTCGGGTCGGCCGACTCGGAGCGGGCCGACCGCGCCTTGTCGAGGTCGACCACCTCACCCCCGGAGTCGGCAGCCATCTCGGCTTCCAGCCGGTTGAAGAGTTCATTGTCGTCGTCGGGGTGCTTCACTGAGGGTTCCTTCTCTCTGGGAGGGATGCGGGGCCCGGCCGCTGCTTTGGTCGGTTGAGACCGGGCCCCGTGGCTGGTCAGGCGGCGCGCTCTTCCTCGGGGTAGGCACAGAGGAGGCACATGCCGAGCGAGGTCGGGAGGCAGTAGCTGTAGGTGATCCGGCACTGCGGGCAAGTGCGGCGGGCAAGCATCGCCAGGGCGAGCGCACCCCACTTGCGGGCCGTCATCGGCCGGACCGGCTTGGCCCGGTCGACGCGATAGAGGTAGGCGACCTGGACACCGGACTTGCGGCCGCGGTGGCGGCGCATTACCTGTGCGGCGACCGGCTGTCCGCCCGGCCGCAGCCCGGTCGCCCTGAGTTGGCGGCGGGTGGCGTAGCCGTCCGGGGCGAATCGCCACGGGTACGTGGGAACCCCGAACCGGGCGCCTGACGGGTCGAAGCACTTGCCGTAGGCGGACATCAGGCGGCCACCCCCACGACCGGCGCATCGGTCCGGGCCCCGGCACGGCCAGCGCGCCGCCCGGTGACCGTGCCGAACAGTCGCCCCAGCCCCGCCCTGCGGCTTCCGGCGCGGGCCTGCTTGGCCGCGTACATCGCCTCATCCGCCCTCCGCAGCAGAGCGGACAGGTCGTCGCCTGGGAAGTCCGCGGCACGCACCCAGCCGAGCGAGACCGTGGTGTGTACGGCCGAGTCCTGGCCGTCGACCGGGCGGGCGAGCACGCCGTGCAGCACGGCGAGCACGTCCGCGGCGGTGCCGTGGTCGTCGATCAGGACGGCGGCGAACTCATCGCCCCCGAGCCGCCCGGCCACCCCGAAACGCCCGACGTGGTAGGCGAGCCGGTCCGCGGTCGCCTTCAACAGCGCGTCCCCGGCCGCATGCCCGAAGGTGTCGTTGATCTGCTTGAAGCGGTCGACGTCGGCCAGCACCACGACCGCCCGGGGGTCCCGCAGCAGAGCCGTGGCGCGACGGGTGAACGCCTCGCGCGTCCGCAGCCCAGTCAGCGGGTCACGGCGGGCGACGCTCAGGCGACGCCGTAGCCACAGCGTGTGCGCCGTCCAGCCGGAGGCGACCGGCGCCGCCGCGGCCAGCATGGTCAACACGGTGTTCATGCCGCCGCCCCCTCGGTCCCCTCGTCGCCGTCGACGGAGTGCAGGCGGCGCCCCTCGGCCCGCTCGCTCAGCAACAGGTCCCGCAGCACGCGGGAGTTGGCAGCCGAGCAGTGCAGCGTGGTCCGGATTGCTTCCGCGTTGATCGCGTCATCGGCCCAGTGGGCCGTGGCCTCGCGTGCCTCGGCGAGCAGTTCCGCCGGGGTCCGCGGTGCCTTGGCAGTCTTGGCCTTGCCCTTGGTGCTGGCCGGGCGCTTGCGCGGCGTCTTGGACGCCTCCGGCTTCGGCTTCTCCGTCTGCTGCGGCGGCACGGGCGGGACGTCCTCGCTCGCCGGGGCCAGCTCGCCCAGCTTCAGCAGCACGCGTTCCGGGCGCGGGGTCTTCGACCGCCACCGCCGGCCGTGCCGCTCGCGCGGCCGGGCGCGGGCCAGCTGCCGCTCACGCTCGCGCTTCAGCGCCTCGGAGTAGGAGGTGATCTCCCACAGCGTCATCCGCCGCCACAGGGCGAAGGTCGACAGCGGGGCGAGCATCCAGCGGGAGAACCGCACCTTCTCCATCCGGCGGCCGGTGGCGGCGCCGATCCGGACGGCGTAGATGTGGGCGCCGATCTCGGAGAACACCACCCACAGCAGGGGCATCGTGCCATGCGCGACCTTGGCCCACAGCGTGTGCCCGGCGGCGACGTTCAGCCCGCACGTGACCAGCGTCAGCGCCCAGGGCACGAACCGCACCCACGCCAACGCCATGTCCATCCGGATCAGCAGCAGGTTGGCCACGGTGAACACCGGAATGGCCACGTCGATGCCGACCGGCAGCATCCACGGCGCGCCGAAGCCCCAGCGGGCGGCGGCGGAGGAGACCGCGTCGAACGAGGCGATCAGCCCGAGAGCGCCGACACCGGCCGCGGCCAGCGCGCCCAGTCCGGCAAGGCCCATCTCCGACTTCGTCAGCGGCGGCACCGCCGGCCGTGCCCTCTCGGTTGCGGTCGTCATGCCGCCGCTCCCTTCCGGGAGGACCGGCGGCGCCTCGCCGGGTGCGACAGTGGGACGACGTTGAACAGCTCCGGGGCGTGCGCCTCGATCACCTCGGCGGCGATGCGGACCACGTCGTCCGGCAGGTTGCTGTACTCCGGGTCGGCGAGGATGTCGCGCGCCGCGTCCAGACGGGCCGCACGCTCCTCATCCGTCTCGCCCTCGGCCCCGAGCCACAGCTCAACCGGGGTGCCAAGGGCCAGCTCCACGAAGTCCTCAGCGGATACAGCCTGTTGATGGCCGACGTACGTGCGCATAGACGTTCTCCTGAGTCGAAGAAGCAGGGAGAACCGCGGCGACGGGCGACCTTGCTGGGGAGTCCCGCCGCCGGGCAGTGGTTGTGCAGGTCAGAGCAGCCGTGACCGCTCCCCAAGCATGCGATACATGCTTGAACATGTATTTCACAGTGGCGCGCCCGGTTACGGCTGTCAAGTCCTTCGCTGCTTTCGGGGCGCCCTGCGACGTGACATCAGGTTGCCGGTCTTGGGCGGGACGAAGTGACCACGTCCCTGGACGACTTGGGACGTCCTCGCTAGCGTTCAGTGCGTCATGTACGTCCCTAGAAGTCCCCGGGAGTTGGGATGGCGAACGAGCGCTTACGGTCGGCGATGCTGACGCAGGGCATCACGGTCGACGCCATGGCGACTCACGTCGGGGTGGATCCGAAAACCGTCGAGCGCTGGATCACTCAGGGGCGCGCGCCCTACCGGCGGCACCGCCTTGCCATCGCCGCATTCCTGCAAGAAGACGAGACGTACCTCTGGCCGAACGGTCTTCCCGACAACCAGCGACAGGACGCAGCCGATGCTGAGGTCCTGAAGGTGTACCCGCACCGCTCCTACGTTCCCCCGGAACTCTGGTTGCAGCTCTTTGGCCGGGCGGAGCGGGAGATTGGCGTACTCGTTCACGCGGGCGTGTTCCTGGCGGAGAACCCACGGTGGCCCCAGCTACTGAGACAGAAGGCGTCGTCCGGCGTGCGAGCCCGGATCCTGCTAGTGCTGTGACCGCATAGGTTCGCCGGGTTGGTGGTCGTGGCGGTTGGATGTGTGGTGACGTCCGATCCGAACCGCTGGGGGTGTGGTGGCCG
>NZ_JBEYTS010000112.1:0-14740 GCF_040643155.1 Streptomyces sp. NPDC047453
GATACGATCTAGACACTCGCATCCTCGCAGGTCAGCGGCACCTTTCTGCTGTCAGGGCGTCAGCCCGACCAATTCCGCTGAATAACCGGGGCTAAACGAAACCCACTAGCTAGGCCATGCAGAGCCGCCGCTGCCGAGGCTCGAAGATCTCGCGGCGAACCGCGCTGAGCGAGGACGAGCGCCTCGATGCCCTTGGCCGACTGCTGACCGATGCGGGGATACCGAAACGTCTCCTTGTCGCGGAGTCATCGTGCTCCTCTACGCGCAGCCCGTGAGCCGCATCGTTCGGATGGCCTGCCCTCAGGGCCTGCCCTGCCCAGCGTCGTTCTGAGGGCTGGCCCCTTCCCGGTGTACGGGCAGCAGCAGGGTGAATGTGGTGGGTGCGCCGCCTGCCAGGACGAGGCGCCCGCCGAGGGAGACGGCGAGATCGTGGGCGAGGGCGAGGCCGATGCCTGTGCCTGCGCTGTCGCTGGAGAGGCCGCGTTCGAACAGCCGTTCGCCGTCGCCGTCCACCGTGCCTTCGTCGGCGACGTCGAAGGCGAGGGCGTCGTCGAGGTCCCGGACGGTGACGCGCACGGTTCCGTGTCCGTGGACGCGCGCGTTGTCCAGCAGTACGTGGAGGATCTCGGCGACGGGCCCGCCCGGGACGCGGACGTCGTCCGGTACGTCCTCGGCGGCGAAACCCAGCCGCCGGCCGTCGCGGGCGAAGAGCCCGTGCCACCGCCTCTCGGTCTGTGCCACGAGTTCCCCCAGAGGCCGGTCCGGCGCGGCAGGTCGGGGCAGGCCGGCGGAGCGCGACAGCCGGAGCACCTCCTCCACGGTCTCGTGCAGCCGGCGGGTGGCGGCCAGGGCTTCCTGAAGCGCGGGGCGGGTGTCCCCCTGCGCGAGTCCGGCCTCCAGGGTGAGCTGCAGGCCGGTGAGCGGGGTGCGCAGCTGGTGGGAGGCGTTGGCGCTGAAGTTCCGCTCGTGGCATAGGAGTTCGGACAGGCTGTGCAGCATGTCGTTGTGCGTGCGGGCGACCTGGTCGACCTCGGCGATGGCGCTGGGCGCGGCCCGCGCGGTCAGATTGCCCGCGGCGACGGCCCGGCAGTGACGCGAGAGGTCTTCCAGGGGCGCGGCGAGCACACGCGCCTGCCGACGGGCGACGAGGACGGCGACGGTGAGTGCGACCACCGCCGCACCCGCCAGGGCCGCCCAGCCGACGAGCACGCGGTTGCGTACGTCCTGTGCGGGTGAGGAGGCACGGACGGCCCCGATGACCTGCTCGGCATGGGAGACGGGCACGGTGGCGACGAGCTCGTCGTCCGTCGTCGACCGGGACACTCTGGCACCGAGCCCCCGGCGGACCGTGTCGTCGCCGGTCCGTGGTCCGGTGCCCGCGCGCAGCCGCAGCTGCGGGTCGTACAGGCCGAGGCGCTGCCCCGGTGCGGTCGCGGGCAGCTCCGGCGGGTCACCGGTCAGGTAGTCCGGGTTCACGCGGACGGCTGCGGCCAGGGCCGCCCGTTCCAGCGCGTCCCGCTGGTCGGCGTACAGGGAGGACCTGATGGCGAGAGCCAGGGGGACGGCGAGGAGGACGAGGGCAACTAGGACGGCGGTAAGGGCCACCCGCTCCACACGCTGTCTCATGCCTTCATCATGCGGGTCGTCCACCAGGCCGTACGAAACCCGGCCCACGGTTTTACCGTCGTCTAACCGTCGGCGCGCGGGCCGTTAACCGGGCCGCTCCTAGCGTCTGGGACGTGACCGTCCGGTCCCAGGCGCCTTCTGGAGGGAAGCGACCATGACACGTGTACGGACGTCCGCCATCGTGGGGCTGGTGTTCTGCGCGGCGTTGACCGCCGGGTGTTCCGGATCGGGGTCCGGGTCCGGCTCGGGTACGACGTCGGACAATCCGGCCTCGACCCCGGACAAGACGTCGTCGACCGGTTCGGCGCCGAACGCCGCGGCGCCTACCGAGTCCAATCCGCCCGGCGACATCCCCGACAACCAGGCGTTCGTCGCCTACCGGCCGTCCGGCGGCTTCACCGGTTTCACGGTGAAGGTGCCCGAGGGCTGGGCCCGGACGACGAACGGCGCGACGACCGTGTTCACGGACAAGCTGAACCGCATCCAGATCTCCGCCGCGACCGCCACGACCGCGCCCACCGAAGGCTCGGTCACCAACACCGTCGTTCCTCAACTGCACGGCCAGGTGTCGAAGTTCGCGAACCCGAAGGTGAGCGTGGTGCAGCGCAGGGCGGGCACCGCCGTGCTGCTGACCTACCAGGGCGACTCCGCCGCGGACCCGGTCACTGGCAAGGTCGTGCGGGACGCGTTCGAGCGGTACGCCTTCTACCGGCAGGGCCACGAGGTGGACCTCATCCTGTCCGGTCCGGTGAACGCCGACAACGTGGACCCGTGGCGCATCGTCAGCGACTCCTTCGGCTGGCGGTGAGCGCGATGCCCGTACGGTCGTACGACGACGCCCTTACGGCCCGCGAGCTGTACCGCTTCTTCCGGGCCGGCGAGGAGGAGACGCTCGCGCTGCGCGGTGTGTCGCTGCGGGTGGCGCGCGGCGAGACGGTCGCCGTGGTCGGTCCGTCCGGGGCCGGCAAGTCCACGCTGCTGTCCTGTCTGGCCGGGCTCGACGAGCCGTCGGGCGGCGAGGTGCATGTGGACGGCGTCCGCATCAGCCACCGGTCCGAGACCGAGCGCGCTCGGCTGCGGGCCCGGCACATCGGCGTTCTGCTGCAGACCCGCAATCTGCTGCCCCATCTGAGCGTGCGCGACAACGTGCGCCTCGCGCAGGGCGCCCTCCGTGGCCGGCCCGCCGCCTCTGCCGAGCGGCTGCTGGACCAGGTGGGGCTGGGGGAGCGCCGGCATGCGCTGCCCCGGCAGCTGTCCGGCGGGGAGCTGGCCCGCGCCGGGCTGGCTGTCGCGCTGGCCAACTCGCCCGCGGTGTTGCTCGCGGACGAGCCGACCGGCGAACTCGACGGCGGCACCGAGCAGCTGGTCCTGCAGATGCTGCGCGATCGGGCGGAGGACGGCTGCGCGGTGCTCGTCGTCACGCACAGCGCGGAGGCGGTACGGATCGCGGACCGGGTGATCAGGCTGGACGACGGGCGGGCGACGCAGGTCGCCGAGAACGGGGCGGACTTCTGCGACACGGGCCTTCAGGAGGTGCGCGGTGTCTCCGGATGACGTGTTGATCGCTTGCCAGGACGCCGCACTCACCTTCGGCCGGGGCCCGAACGCGGTCGTGGCTGTACACGGGGCGGCGCTGCGGATCCGCAGCGGGGACCGGATCGCGATCGTAGGGCGCTCGGGGTCGGGCAAGTCGTCCCTGCTGCATCTGCTGGCCGGACTCGAACGGCCCACCAGCGGCACGGTGGCCTGGCCCGGACTGACCGGGCCGCGGGACATCGGGCTGGTCTTCCAGAGTGACAGCCTGATCCCGGCTCTCGACGTCGTGGAGAACACCGCGCTGCCGCTGGTGCTCAGCGGGGTGCCCGAGGACCGGGCACGCGAGGCTGCCCTGGTCGCGCTTGCCCGGGTGGACGCGGCCGATCTGGCCGACCGGCTGCCGGAGGAGATCTCCGGCGGCCAGGCCCAACGCGTGGCCGCAGCCCGGGTGTTGGCGCAGGCCCCGCGGGTGATCCTGGCCGACGAGCCCACGGGGCGGCTGGACCACGCGACCGGCGGCCGGGTCCTGGACGCGCTCCTGAGGGCGGCCGACGGGACGGGTGCGGCCCTCGTCGTCACCACACACGATCCGGCCGTCGCCGCACGCCTCACCGCGCGGCGGACGATGCGCGAGGGCCGGTTGCTGCCGGCCGACGGCACCGCCACCGAGCCGGCAGAGCAGACCACAGTCAGTCCCCGGGAGCACTCATGATCACCTCATGGGCGGGCGGCCTCGTCCGTCACCGCACCGGGCGCCTCCTCGCCGCCATGGCCGGGATCGCGCTCGCCATCGCCCTTGTCGCCGCGCTCGGCTCGTTCCTGACCGCGTCCAAGGCGACCATGACACAGCGGGCGGTGCGTTCGGTCGCCGTGGACTGGCAGGTCGAGGTGCAGACCGGCGCCGACCCGAACGCGGCCCTGTCACTGGTCCGCAAGACACCGGGCGTACGCTCCGCCGTCCCGGTCAGCCTCGCGCACAGCAGCGGTTTCACGGCCACCGTGCAGGGCAGCACCCAGACCACGGGCCCCGGCATGGTCCTCGGCCTCCCCGACGGCTACCAGACCCTTTTCCCGGGCGAGATCCGCTCGCTCACCGGCCGCCCCACCGGCGTGCTGCTGGCCCAGCAGACCGCCTCGAACCTGCACGCGGCCCCAGGCACCACGGTCGGCATCCGGCTGCCCGGGACGATCGGCGTGCGCCAGGTCCGCGTGGACGGGGTCATCGACCTCCCGCAGGCCGACTCGCTGTTCCAGAAGGTCGGCGCGCCCACCCAGTCACAGCCCACCGCGCCACCCGACAACGTGCTGCTCCTGCCCGCCGCGCAGTTGGCCTCGCTGACGGGGGGCGCCACCTCCCTCACCACGCAGATCCACGTCGCCCGCGGCGCCGCGCTGCCCCACGACCCGGCCGCCGCGTTCACCTCGGTGACCCGCGCAGCCCACAACCTGGAGGCCCTGGGCACGGGTTCGGTGCTCGTGGGCGACAATCTGGGGGCCGCGCTCGACTCCGCCCGCCAGGACGCCCTGTACGCGCAGATCCTCTTCCTCTTCCTCGGCGTGCCCGGCGCGGTGCTCGCTGCTTCGCTGACCGCCGCGGTCGCGGGCGCCGGCGGTGAACGGCGCCGCCAGGAACAGGCGTTGCTGCGGCTGCGCGGCCTCCGACCCCGGCAGATCGTGTCCCTGGCGAGCCTGGAGGCGGCGCTCGTCGGCGTCGTCGGCGGGCTTGCCGGCCTCGGTCTCGCGGCGCTGACCGGCTGGCTCGCCTTCGGGGCGGCCTCGTTCGGCGCGAGCGCCGGCACATGGATCGTCTGGTACGTCGCCGCGTTCGTCCTCGGTGCGGCGGTTGCCGCAGGCGCGGTGCTCGTCCCCGCCGTGCGCGACCTGCGCACCGTGACGGTCGCCGACACCCGCAGGACCGCGCACCGCACTGGTTCGCCCTGGTGGATGCGGACCGGTCTGGACTTCATGCTGCTGGTCGGCTCATGGCTGGTCTTCCGTGCCTCGTCCGGCAACCAGTACGCACTCGTCCTCGCCCCCGAAGGCGTGCCGAACATCTCCGTGTCCTACTGGGCGTTCCTGGGTCCGGCGCTGCTGTGGACCGGGGCTGCTCTGCTGCTGTGGCGGCTCACGCTCCTGGCCCTCACCCGCGGCCGCCCGGTGCTGGCCCGGCTCGCGCGTCCGCTGACGTCGGCGCTCGCCGGGACGACAGCGGCCGTCCTCGCCCGGCGCAGCCGCCCGCTAGCCCGCTCGATCGTGTTGCTGGCACTCGCCGTGTCATTCGCCGTGTCTACGTCGGTCTTCAACTCCACATACCAGCAGCAGGCGGAAGTGGACGCACGCCTGACCAACGGCGCCGACGTCACCGTCACCGAGCCCCCGGGAGCACAGACGCCTCCCGGTGCCGCGGCGTCCCTCACAGTCCCCGGCGCCCGCCACGTCGAGCCGCTCCAGCACCGGTTCGCCTACGTCGGCTCCGATCTCCAGGACCTGTACGGCGTGCGCCCGGACTCGATCGCCTCGGTGACCCCGCTGCAGGACGCGTACTTCTCGGGAGGCACCGCGCGGCAGCTCATGCGGCGGCTCGCCCAGCGTCCCGACAACCTGCTGGTCAGCGCGGAGACGGTGAGTGACTTCCAGCTCTCCCCGGGCGACACCGTCAATCTGCGCATCCAGGACGCGAAGACCAAGGCGCTGCGCACGGTGCCGTTCCACTACGCCGGAATCGTCAAGGAGTTCCCGACCGCGCCGAAGGACAGCTTCTTCGTCGCCAACGCCTCCTACATCGCGAAGGCGACCGGCAGTGACGCGGTCGGCGCCTTCCTGGTCGACACCGGCGGCGCACACCAGAAGGCCGTGGCCGCGCACCTGCGCAAGCGGCTGGGCACGCGTGCCACCGTCACCGACCTCACCCAGACACGGGGCACCGTTGGCACCAGCCTGACCTCGGTCGACCTGGCCGGTCTGACCCGGATCGAGTTGGCCTTCGCGGTGCTCCTCGCCGCCGGAGCCGGCGGTCTGGTCCTCGCACTGGGGCTCGCCGAGCGCCGCCGTACCTTCGCGATCACCACGGTGCTGGGTGCCACACGCCGGCATCTGCGCGGCATGGTGCTCACCGAGGCGGTCGTGCTGACGGCGGGCGGCCTCGCGGGCGGCGCGCTGATCGGCTGGGCGCTGTCCGAGATGCTGGTCAAGGTCCTCACCGGCGTCTTCGACCCACCGCCGGACGCCCTCGCGGTGCCGGGCGGCTATCTGACGTTGACCGCGGCTGCAGCCGTGGCCGCTGTGCTCGCCGCCGCCCTCAACGGCGTGTGGCGGGCCCGGCGCCCCGCCGTCGAGGAACTGCGCGACCTGTGACCACGCCGAACGGCGCACCGGCCCGTATGCTGCCGAACGTGCGTACGCCCCCAGCATCAGCCCCCGGCCGTTTCGGCGTCCTCGTCGTGGAGGACGACAGCACCATCGGCCGCCACCTGGAGACGGGGCTGCGCAGCAACGGCTACGCACCTGCCTGGAGCCGTACCGGCGTGGGCGCGCTCACACAGGCATCCCAGGGGTCCTACGACGTGCTGCTCCTGGACCTCGGCCTGCCCGACATGGACGGCCTCGACGTCGCCCGCACCCTGCGTGCCCGCTTCCCGGACCTGCTGATTGTCATCCTGACCGCCCGCACCGACGACATCGACGTCATCGCGGGTCTGGACGCGGGAGCCGACGACTACCTCGTCAAACCCTTCAGCCTGACCGTGCTGCTCGCCCGGCTCCGCGCCCATCTGCGTCGCCGGTCGGCCGCCTCCCCGCCGCCGGGGCCAGTGCCGCTCGGCGACCTGGTCCTGGACGAGGCGGGCCGCCGCTGCACCCTGCACGGCACGGACGTCCCGCTGCGGCCCAAGGAGTTCGAGTTGCTCACCCTACTGGGCCGGCACGCGGGCGAGGCCGTGGCGCGCGAGACGCTGATGGCACAGGTATGGGACGAGAACTGGTTCGGCTCCACCAAGACCCTCGACGTCACGATGGCCGGGCTGCGCCGCCGCCTCGCCAAAGCGGCGGACTCCTCCCCACGCCCGGTCCGGCTGCCGCTGATCACCACCCTGCGCGGGCACGGCTACCGGCTCGAGGACAGCTGACGGGCCCGTACGGCATCCGCCGGCCGGGCTGCGTCCGACGCCATACGTCTGCGGTGCTCATCACAGGCGGCCGGATCGACCAGCAACTGGGGAAGATCACCGGGGCCTTGACCCCGAATCCTGGACAGGGAGGCTACTGGGCCCGCAGTTGACACCGGAAGGGCTGTTCGCCGCGCCGTTCAGCTGCTACGGCCCCGGCGTTGATGCGGCCGCCCCCGGTGTCGCGGTCCCGTCGTGCGCGCCGCAGGGCGGATACGCGGCCCTCGACGGCACCACCACGGCCTCGGCCCATGTCGCGGGCCTCGCCGCCCTCGTCCTCGCCCACCACGAGGACTTCCACGGCCAACTGCTGCCCCGCGGGCCAGGCCGGGTGCAGCACCTCTTCGAGATCATCGCCGCCAGCTGCCGACAGCTCGCCGCCCACGGCACGGTGGAGGCCGCCCGCGTCGGACGCGGCCTGCCCGACGCCCTCGTCGCCCTCGGCCTGGCCCCCGGGGTGCAGCTCGCCCCGGCCCCGTCGCCCTACGCGGCGTCGATGCCCGGGTAGGTCTCTACCCGCGCAAGCCGAACGGCACCGCACCCACCTTGAGAAAGCGGGTGCGGTGCCGTTCGGCTTGCAGGCCGGCCCGAGAAGAGCATCGAGCGTGAGCAGTGCGACCGACCGGGTGTTCAGGGGTCCGGAAACGGATCGCCCCTCTCGCCGTCCAGGCCGGCGCGGCGCAGGTCGTCGGTGAGGGTGAGGTTGTCGGCGTGCTGCTCCAGGGTCTTCAGTAGCAGGCGGGTAAGGTCGGCATTGGGCCAGGCGCCGACGGGGATGGGCCCCATGAGGTAGCCGTTGATCCACAGCCGGGCCAGCGTCTGGGTGACTGCATCGCGTAGTACCGAGAAGCAGGCCAGGTCTGCGGAGGATTCGAACCCGCTGGCTCCAGGGCAAGACAGTCCACGAGCTGCCAGGCCCGGGCGAAGACCTCGTCGGCGTCGAGGCCTCCTCGTCGCGGTGGCGCACTGGTGAAGAGTCTCCCGTACGCGCTCCACATCGTCCGGGCAGCAAACCAGCCGCGCCCGGAAACGTGGAGTTTGGCGAGCAGGACGTCGATATCCTCCACCGTCCGCAGCCGCATCACACTGCTGCGGCTGCGGATGGTCCCGCACCGGCCGCGTAAAGCCGCGACGGCCCGCCCCGGCCCAGCACTCCTGATTCAGCGACCGGTCAGAACGTCGCCCCACGGCAGTGGACTTGTATCGCGATGGCGGGCGAACACCCGCCCGGTGGGGTCGCTGCCAGTGACGAGGGTGAGAGCGGGCGGCCGGTGTGCGGTTCGGTGGTCAGGCGGCGGCCCCGCCCGGCCGGGCTGGGGCCGCGGGGGAGTGGGATCAGGATGAACCAGCCGGGGGCTCCTCCGATTCCTCGGCGGTGGCTTCAGCTTCCTCAGCTGCGGGGGTTCGAGCCCCGCCGAGCCGGGCGGGCCTTTGGTGTCAGCGGCCGTGTTAGAGGCTGGATGAGGAGCAGGGCGATGTCGTCGTTGCGGGGGGCGGACCGTTGGGCGTGGTGGATGAGGGTGTCAGCGAGGGCGTCCAGGGTCTGACCCCGGGCCTGTGCGAGCTGGGCGGCGAGGTCGGCGGTGGCGTCATCGAGGTCGATGCCGGGGGTTTCGACGAGTCCATCGGTGTACAGGGCGAGCACGGCCCCGGGCGGTAGGGGGATGTTGGTCTCCGGGTATTCGGCGGCGGGGTCAATGCCGAGCAGGAGCCCGGGTGTCAGCGGGAGGATCTCGGTGTGTAGGTCGGGGTGGCGCAGGAGTGGGGGCGGGTGGCCGGCGGTGGCCAGGCAGGCGCGGTGGCGTGCCAGGTCGAGCTGGACGTAGAGGCAGCTGGTGAACAGGCCGGGGTCGAGGTCGGTGAGCAGGCGGTTGGTGCGGGCGAGGACTTGGCCGGGCGATGCGCCGGCGGTGGCGTGGACGGCGGTGCGGACCTGCCCCATGAGGGCGGCGGCGTTCACGTTGTGGCCTTGGACGTCGCCGATTGCTGCGGCGGCGAGGTCGGTGTCGAGATGAATGAGGTCGTAGAAGTCGCCGCCGACGTCGATGCCGTGAGCGGTGGGGAGGTAGCGGGTGGCCACGTCCAGGCCGAGGACGTGGGGCAGTGCTTGGGGTAGCAGGCTGGTTTGCAAGCTGTGGGCGAGAGCCTGATTGGCGTCGTAGAGGCGGGCGCGGTCCAGAGTCTGGGCGATCAGCCCGGCGGTCGAGGTGAGGACAGCTCGTTCCTCGGGCGTGAAGGGATGCGGTCGGTCGTACGCGAGGACCAGCGAGCCGACGGGGCGGCCGGAGGTGATCAGGGGCAGGAAGGCCCAGGCGGCCTTGTTGTCCTGCAGGACGGCGGGGGGATAGGCGCGCTTGAGGTCCGCGAAGGTGGCGTAGAAGCTGGGGACGCCGCTGGTCAGGACACGCACGGCAGGGGTGTCCGAGGCCAGGGGGGTGCCGTCGAAGCGGTCCATGAGTTCGGCGGTGTAGCCGCGGTAACCGATCATCCGCAGCCGGCCTTCCTCGGCGATCATCAGGGCGAGGGCTTGGGCCTCGAAGGCGGTCGGGATCAGGTCAGCGATCCGGTCGATCACGTCCATGACCCCGACGGCCTCGGTCAGCGTGGCGGCGAGGTGCATCAGGTGGTGGTGGGCGGTCGACCGGCCCGGTGCGGCCGGCGGTGCGGGGTGCAGAACCTCTGACGTCTCCGAGGCAGGGGGCGGGGAGGCCGGGGCGATGCGGACGCTGATGCCGGAGACGTCCGGGTAGAGGTGGAAGGACAGCCACTGGTCCGGTGGGCGCAGGGCGGTGAAGGAGGTGGCCTGCTGGCTGAGCACCGCGGCCCGGTAGCGGTCTTCGACGACTGGGTTGTCCAGCCATGGCAGGACCTGCCGGGGCATGACGCCCAGCAGGTCGACGGCGCTGGCGCCGAGGAGGCCGGCGGCGGTGGTTGTGATGAAGGTGATCCGGCCGTCAAGGTCCAAGGTGCAGCATCCTGCGGGCAGGCGCTCGGCGAAGTCCGCCGCTGCCGCCTCCTGGGTTGGCCCGCGAGCGCGGGCACGCAGGGGGGCCAGGACCTGCGGCTCGGAGCCGGGCAGCAGCGGGTGGCCGCTGTCGGCGGCCTGCCGCAGCAGAAGGCCCATGCGGCGGCAGGAGGCGCGGACCGCGTTGCGTTCGTGCCGGGTCAGCGGCGATGGATGCGAGCTGGGCCACCGCGCCACCAGGGCGCCCCAAGCGGTGGTGTCGGTGGTGATCGGGGCAGCGGCCGCCGAGAAGGGGTAGGGCAGCGCGAGCGCCATCTGCGGATAGTGCCGAGCCATCTCCTCCTGGCCGCCTATCCACACCAGACGCCGCTCGCGCACGGCGTCGGACGCCGGGGTGCGGGCCGCCAGCGGCACCTGCGTCCAGTGCGCGGCGATCTGCCGGGGAACCCCCCTCAGCACCGCCAGCCGCAGCACCCGCTCGCCCGGCAGCAGCAGGTATACGAGGCCCCCACAGGCGCCTGTCTCCCGCATGAACTGGTCCAAAGCGGCGCCGAGTAGATGCGCGCCGGAGCCTGTGCCAGTGCCGAAGCCGGCAAGGTCCGGCATGCTCTCACCCTCCCGAGTGGTACCAGACGAGGATCCCTCCAGGCGCCTGAAGCGACTTCGGGCCGCCTCCGCGCTGATGCCCAGGTAAGCGCCGATCTGCGACCAGCTGGCCCCGGTTCGTCGGTCCGCCAACACGGCACAGCGCACCAGCTGCCCGGCCAGCCCGGGCACCTCCGCCACCGCGGCAACATGGCAGCCCTCCGCTCCTCGCCCCGGGCGCGAGTCGCTGGCCTGCTGGGTTGCGGCCTGCACCTGCGTGAGGAGATCCGCTTCCGCGAACACCAGCGCCTGCCGTGCCTCCGCCGCAGCCTGCCAGCGACGCCTGGCTCGCCAGGCCGCCTGCCGATGCGCCTGACGGCAATACCGCCGACCCGGGCCTGCCGACTCTGGCAGTGGAGCTTCGCACCAGCCACACCGATCGTCGCCCATATACCGATCGTCGCCCATATAGGGAAAATATGCTCTGCTGCCGTGACGACGTGCTACACACGTCCACCGGGGCGGTGGCGGCTGTACCTATACGTCGGCAGGCATACGTACCGGAAGTAGCGCCGTCACGTTCTCCGGCTTCTTGACTTCGCCATCAGCGCCATTCGTGCAGGTCCCAGACGGTGCCCGGCACGTCGCCGAGCGCGGTGTGGGCGTCGAGCAGGGCGCGGGCCTGGCCGTACGACAGCCGGACCAGGCCGGTGTCCGGGCAGACGTCGCGCGGGCTGACGACCTTGCCGGGGCCGGGCCTTCGGTGGGTGACGAACACCGGCCCGCGCGTGCGGTCAGCCGGGGCAGCAGGCGGGCGGTCAGCTGGTGCGTGCCGAGGCGGTCGGGCAGGTGGCGGACGTAGGCGCGCAAGGCCTGGAGCACGAGCGGATGGGGCACGGCGGACTCCCGGGTGAGGGGCGCAGCAATCTGGCCGCGCGGGGCGGCGGGGGTGGCAGGCTGGTCCGAGGAGCCACGGCGAGAGGAGCCTTTGGTGCAGGCGGCGGTGTCCGGTCAGGAGTCAGGGCCGGTGGTGTATCTGCTGGTCGGGCTGACCGGGGCGGGCAAGACCACGTACGCGAAGCAGTGGCTGGTGCCGGCCGGGGCGGTGCGGCTGTCCGTGGACGAGCGGGTCCACGAGAGGCGCGGCCGCTACGGCGTCGACTATCCGGAGCGGGAGTATTTCTCTCTGGAGGCCCCGGTGGTTGCCGAGGTCCGCGAGGAGCTGGTCGGTCTGTTCACTGCCGGGCGGGACGTCGTGCTGGACCACGGTCTGTGGCTGCGCTCGGACCGTGCGGAATGGAAGAAGCTCGTGGCCAGGCGGGCGGCCGCCCGAGGCTGCTGTACTTTCCCGTCGACCGCGCGTAACTCCTCCCAAGGCCTAATCGAGTCGCGTATTCCGTGGCCGGTGAGGGCCCGCGGGCCCATTCGGCAGGCCAGGCGGAGTCTGGTGAAGTCTTCATGGCTCTGACAGGTCCAGCTCTGCGCACGTGCGGCAGGGGCACCGCTCAGGTGCACCGCTGGAAGCTCGGTGCACCTGAGCAAGCTGCCGCGCAGCGTCCGGGGACGGCGATTGTTCCCCCGGATCCCCGCCCGCGCCAGCATCCTGCGGCCAGGTCAAACCTGGGTCGGCGATGTCACGCCAGCACCGGACCGGAGGACACCCGAACAGTGCATACACACTCAAAACAGCTCACGACCCATGCGAGACCCCACCGCGGCGATCACAGTGACCGCGGCAAGGGCAACCATCACCGTCCGAATGCGCTCCGCCAAGGGCGGCCTAGTCGCGCTACAGGTGCTGTTCCCCAGCCAGTACGCACGCAGTAGGGCCACGCCATATGGCACCGAGGCGTCACGATTGCTCTTCACGCTCACTACAACGCGCGATCAAGAAAGCAGACACACAAACAGTGACCATCATCACGCAGAGTGAGTCTCTTGCGGCCCGTCGCGTCGCAGTGAAGAGCCGCAAGACCTCGACTCGGTGCGAGCATGTGCAGACCTTCAAGGGGTTCCACCGGTTCCCACAGGCCTGAGCAAGGCGCCCACCTCCTACCCGCAGTGGCTTGCCGCGCCTTCGCGTACCGGTCCGAGGACGGGCAGGAGGTCACCGGGGTGGTCGTTCTGGGACTCCCGGAAGGCATGCGGCTCCTGGCGGGCCTTGAGCCGGAGGCGCAACGCGCAGGCGTCGTCGGTGAACGGAAAACACAACCGGAGGAGAACGCATGAGCTGGTTCTCCTCCGGCCGCACGGAAGGAGCGCTGACGGTCGGCGTCTGTGATCGCCTTACCGGGGTTCAGCCCTCTTATTCACTCTCGGCTTGCTCACCTCCGCCCTCGGCTTGCTCACCCTCGGCCGTCGGCGCCTCCGCTTCGGCTGCCGACTGCTCACCCTCGGCCGGCGCCGCCTCCGGCTCTGCAGCCTCGCCGGCCGCGGCGGTTTCCGTCTCGGGCGCCTCCTCGGGCGTCTCGGGCGCCTCCGGCGTCTCGGGCGTCTCGGGCGTCTCTGCTTCGCTCGGGGCTGTCTCGGGTTCCTGGGGTGCCTGCTCAGCGTCGCTCACGCGTTCACCTCCTCTCGCCATGCGCAGTCGGAGACCTGACGTCGGTCGACTCGGAGTCGACAAGATCCAAACGAGACACATCGATGCGCCTTTTACGGTTTTCGTCCTATTCCTTGAGGGGTGTGGATGTCAACGAATCCCAGGACAGAGGCGGGCGTCGTGACCGCGACGCGGGCATCCGGCCGCTGCGGCGTCACCGCAGCGCGCGGACGAGGGGAATTAGCGGACGAGGTGAATTACGTAAGGGACACGCCGACCAGGACGCCTCGACGGGCGGCCGGCTGCGATCCCCTACCCTCGGCGCCGTGGCACTGACAGACGGAACGTACCGGCTCGGCCCCTCGACTGCTCGTCTCCTGATCAGGACAGGCCGTGCCGGGCTGGGCCGCAGGGCGGGGCACGACCTCACGATCGAGGCTGCCCGATGGTCCGGGGAGGTGGTACTGGTCGTCGGCGACCCGGACAGGTCGTCGGTGGAGGTGACGATCGAGACGGGCTCGTTGAAGGTCCTGGAGGGAACGGGCGGGCTGAAGGCACTCACCGATACCGACCGGGCCGAGATCAAGCGGACGCTGGAGGGCAAGGATCTGCTGCACACCGCAGAACACCCCACGATCACCTTCCGTTCCACCCGCGTCACGGGAACACCGCAGTCCTTCGAGATCGCCGGGGACCTCACGATCAAGGGCAGAACACGTCCGGTGACAGTGCACGGGCAGGGGAACGGAGGCAGAGTGTTTCGCGGCTGGGCGACCATCACGCAGTCCACGTGGGGAATCAAGCCGTACACCGCGTTCTTGGGCGCCCTGCGGCTGGCCGACGCGGTCCGAGTGGAGTGCGAGGTGGCCCGCCTCGAACCGGTGGACGGGCCTCGGTGACCGCTACTGGAGGGTCTCGGCGAGCGTCGGGGCCGCGCCCACGGTCCGGAGGCACTGCCTCCTGCGGGGGTGAGGCCGCACGCGGCTGAGTCCCGGATCAGGTCTGTCCGCCCGCCTCACAGCTCACCCCGGCCTGGGGCAGGGGACAGTCGGCAGATTCACGGGTGGGCCCCCCGTGTGAATGATGCCGGGCTCGCCGCGTCGATCGCCGGCAAGCCATTGGCTGGTCGTGTCCGTGGCCGCGTGGATGAGGTGCTCGGTCTGCCGGAAGTCGATGGGGAGGATTTCGGCCTCAAACCGCGGCGCCGTGCGTACGGCCGTTGCCGACCTCATGCCTAATGGGATTCATCGGGCCGTGAGAGAGACTACGGTCCGTAGCCGCCAGCAGGTGAGCACTCTTCATGCCGGAGCCATTCGAGCTCTGTGG
>NZ_JBEYTS010000113.1:0-14568 GCF_040643155.1 Streptomyces sp. NPDC047453
GACCACGACTCAACCTGCTCGACCGTCAACCCATCAGCACACAGTCACATCAACGACAGACGCCGTTGATCGTCACCCCAGATGCGGTTGCAGTATTAACTCGCATCGCCATCGACCAGGGACTTCGCTGGTCGATCTGGCGGCGCCCGCATCAGGCGGAGGCACGACGGCACCATTTCCGAAGGCGGCTACGGCTCCAGATGATCAAGATTTAGCCCTGTAGTACTAACGGCGGACCCTGGACATCCCAGAGGGGTCACCGTGCCCCGCACATGGTCAGTCTTCAGGTCGCCGCGCCCTCGCAGCGGTTCTCACCGCCTGCTCACACAGCGCCCCTGAGCCGCTGGGCCCGGCCACCACGCCGGGCGCTTCCAGGTATGCGATCCGCCGCGACGCGATCACCGTACGGCAGGAGATGTCAAACCTTCCCGATGCCGAGCGTGGTCTCGCGGGGCAGCATTCCTGAGCCGAGGACCTCCAGCCAGAGCGGGCCAAGGAGGTCGGCGAGTCGCGCGGTGCCCTCGGCGCCGAGCGCCTGCCAGGGGGCAGCGGCCAGTTCATCGGTGCGCCGCTCGACCTCGGCGCGCAGGGCGTGGCCCGCGTCGGTCGCCGTGCCGTTGGCGTCCAGCAGTCCCCGCGCGACAAGCCGTTCGCGGGCGGCCATCCACTCGGGCTCGCTCCAGCCGCGGCTTGCGAAGACCTCGGCCGGTGCCGCGCCGATCGCGGCGAACGACACCAGTGCCTCCACAGAGTCGAGCCCCGCGGTCAGGAGGACGGCGAGATGGCCGTCGCCGCGGTGCTCGCGCAGGATCGTCGCAGCCTGCCACAGCACGAGGTGCGGCTCCTGGGGCCAGGGCAGCGCGGCATTGGCAGCGGCAAGCGGGCGGCCCTCACTGTGCGCGGCCTCCGCCGCCCGGCGGGCGAGCGCGGCGGCCTCGGCAAGATCGGGACTGTCCGTCCGTTCGCCGACGAGTGCGCGGTACGCCCGGTCGACGCCGCGTGTCCGGGCCGCAACCACTTTGTCCGGTGCGGCGACGTCCCAGGCGGCTGGGATGTGCTCGGCAACCATGCGCGGGCTGAAGCTGTAGAACGCGGAGGCCACCCGACGGGATCCGGGGGCCCCGAGTGGCGCCGCCCGCAAGGCAAAGTAGCTCGGCCAGCGCTCGCCGGTGTTGTAACCGAGCGCCTTGACCTCCTCGAAGACCTCGGGAGCGTAATAAAGGACGGCGTGCAGGGGCTCCAGGAGATGCCACATCTGCCGTACGCGTCCATTGTCGTTACCCATGACGATCCCTCTTCCCCACGACCCGTATAACTTGGCACCGACTAGATTGCATTCGACCGGCAAACTTGTCAACGCCTAGATTGTGCGTAGCCTGCTGACTATGACCACCGAACGCGCCTACCACCACGGAGACCTGCGACGGGCCGTGCTCGCCGCAGCCCTCGACGTCATCGCCACCGAAGGGCCGGCGGCCCTGTCCCTGCGCGACCTGGCCCGCCGCGCGGGCGTCTCTCATGCCGCGCCCGCACACCACTTCAAGGACCGCGCGGGCCTTCTCACCGCCATTGCGGCCGAGGGCTACGGCCTGCTGTCCGCCACCCTCGGCGAAGCGGAGGACCTGCGTGACCTGGGCGTCCGGTACGTACGCTTTGCCACCGCGCACCCGGCGCACTTCCAGATCATGTTCCGCCCGGAGCTCCTGCGCCCGGACGACCAGGAGTTCCTCACGGTGCGTGAGCGGACGCGGAGTCAGCTCCGAACGGCAGTGGAGGGCTACGGCGACGACCCGGCCATCGGCTTCATGGCGGCCTGGTCGATGGCCCACGGCTTCGCGACGCTGCTGCTCTCCCGCAACCTGGACGGCCCGCTGGATGGGCGGGACCCTGAAGAGACGTTCCGGTCGCTGGCGGACTGGATGTTTCAGCCTGTTGAGAACCCCGCGACAGGCTGACCCGTACCTGCGGAGCCACGGGCGCGGCGGCCAGGCAGCTTGTGATGTTCATGCCCCCGCCGGGCATGGTGATCTCGGCCGATGGCCTCGACCTGTTGTGGGTCCAGGGCCAGGGTCATCACGAGTCTCTAGATGGCACGGTCGTGGAGTCTGCCTTTGCGAGGTAGCGGTACAGGGAGGTCTTGGGGATGCCGGTCTTCGCGGCGATCTCGCCAAGACTGCTGCCCTGCTGCTTCAACAGCCGGGCGTACTCGATCTTGTCGGCGGGGTGGGCAACGGGGCGGCCGATGCGGCGGCCGGCGGCTTCGGCGACGGCGCGGGCGTGGGCGGCACGTTCGGCGGTGAAGGTCCGCTCCATCTCAGCGAAGAGGGCCAGGAGCAGGAAGGCGATACGGCCCATGCCCTCGTCGGCGGTGTTGATCGGCAGCGGGTCAGCCAGCGAGCGCACGCCGATTTGCTTGCCGTTCAGGTCGTGGACGAGGTTGAGGACTTCGCGCAGGTTGCGGCCGAGCCGGTCGAGGGTGTGCACCACGATGGTGTCACCGGGGCGGGCATAGGCGAGCAGGTCGGTCAGGCCGGGGCGGTCGACGGTGGCTCCGCTCTTCTTGTCGACGTAGATCCGTGTCTCGGGGATGCCCGCCCCGCCGAGGGCGTCGAGTTGGCGTTCCAGGCTCTGTTTGGTGGTGGAGACCCGGGCGTAGCCGAGTTCGAGTCCGCCGGTGGCGCGGTTGTCGGTTTCCATGGCGCTGCACCGTACCGGAAGTCGGCTCCGTACGGGCCTTCCGGAATGCTCTTTGTGGAACGACTTGCGGAACGTTCGGCGGGTTGATCGCCCCGGGATACAGGTCTTCTGACGGAGCGCCGGGAGTCCTGTTCCACTTCCAAGGATGTGGAACGCCGTCAGGCGAGATCGGTGCGGCCAAGTTCGCGGGCGCTGGGCAGGAAGTCGGCGGGGACGCCGACGCCGAACAGACAGGCGCGCTCCTCTTCGAACCGGTCGAGGGTGCGGCAGCCGAGGGTGAGCAGGACCAGGAGCTGCCGGGCGGCGTCACGGTCGGTGCGCGCCAGGGCGAGCGTCTTCTCTATCTGATCCATGGCCTCCTGCCAGGAGCTGCGGTGCCGCCGGTCGTCGTCGTAGATGTGCCGGTGCTCCGGCCGCAGCGTGGAGGCGAGGCGGCCGCAGGCGATGACGGTCCCATCGGCGGCCAGGCGCAGGGCGGTGCCGGCGGTGTGCAGCATCGCCTCCTGGACGTCGGGCTTGAGGTGCTCGTACGGCCGCCAGGTGGTCAGCCCGGCGCGCTCTTTGAGGCCGGCGGCCTGCCAGACCTGTTCCAGCGTGGCCCGGCCGTAGCTGGTTCGGCCGCTCAGGGAGAGGCTGACCTCGTCCAGCAGGCAGCGCAGCAGCCTGAACCACACCCCGGCGTGCACGCTGCGGCCCGGCAGGTTGACCCGCCCGGTGCTGAGTCCTTCGTAGGTGTAGCGGTCCACGGTGGCGATCGGCTCCGCGAGCGGCGCGGGGTCCGGCTTGATCTGCCCGACGGCGACAAGTGCGGCCTCAGTGGCGTTCACCAGGCGGCACCCGTGCTCGACGCAGCCGGTCATCAGCGGCAGCCGCCAGATCAGGGCCCGCCCGCGCCCGGGGGCGGTGGCGCACATTGAGCAGGCCCGGTGCAGGGGCCAGTATCCGAGCCACGGTCCCGGCCAGCGCTTCCAGCGGTTGATCTGGTTGCGGCCGGCCTCGCCCGGTGCCAGGAGCACGGAGTTGTCCCGGACGTAGGCGTCGAACATCGGCTGCGTGTCCTGGATCGGCACGGTGAGCTTGTCGAACAGCCACGGTTCCCAGCCGGCCAGCGTCATCGCCCGCAGCCGGGCGAGTTCGACCCCGGTGCGTTCGGCCAGTGCGGCGAGCATCGCCATCGGCGGGTCGTAGTCCACATCGGCCGGAACGGCCAGGTCGACCAGGCCGAGGTTGCGGGTGAGCAGGTCTTTCACCGGCATCTCGTACACATCGGCCAGTCGCTCAAGCCACGATGACAGCGACTCCAAAGGGCCCGGCCGGGGGTGCAGCGGCCACCTCCGCACGCCGCTCACGTCAGCTCGCGCTCGAACAGCCGGCGCCGCTCACTCGGCCCGGCGTACGGGGCCAGCAGCAGGGTCCGCTGGTTGATGGCCTCTTCGCCGGACTCAATCGCGGCCACCGCGGCGTCGGTGAGCAGGTGTGCCAGCTCCCCGATCGTTCCCTCGCTGCGGGTCAGCAGGTAGTCGGCCATTTCGGTGGTGGCGATCGGCGAGGGCCTGCGCAGCGGGAACGCCGCGGCGAAGCTGGCCAGCAGCGAACAGGCGTCGGCGTCGGTCTCCCAGCGCGGCAGCGTCAGCGGCGCGAACCGGTTCTCCAACTGGTCATCGGCCCGGATGGCCAGGTAGGCGTCCCGCGTGCCGACCCCGACCAGCGGGATGCGCAGCTCGTTGCCCAGGTACCGCAGCAGGTTCAAGAACTCCCGGCGCCTGTCGCCGGGTCCGCCGAGGATGTTGTGCAGCTCGTCTATAACCAGCAGCCGCACCCCGGCCGCCCGCAGCAGCCCGAGCACCAGTTGCTCCAGGTCCGCCAGCCGGTAGCGGGCCCGCAGTGGGGCGCCGAGTGCGGCCAGCAGCGCCGTGTAGAACCGGCTCACCGACGGGTCGGAGGGCATCTGCACCGCCAGCACCGGGATCTCCTCGCGGTCCGGATGCGAGATCGGCTGGTGGGTGCGGCGGAACTTCTCCACGATCATCGACTTGCCGTTGTTGGTCGGCCCGATCAGCAGCAGATTCAGCATCCGCTGCTTGGACGGCCAGGCCAGCAGCGTCTCCAGCTGCTCCAGCGCCGCTGCGGCGCGCGGGTAGCCGATCCACCGGTCCGCTCGCACGTACCGGAGCCGTTCCGCGTCCGGCAGCCGCGCGATCTGCTGCGCGGCCGGGTGCAGGTGCGACAGGCCCGCCGGGTCGTCCGCGTTCACCACTGCTCGATCACCTCGAACGGAGCCGCCACAACTTCCCCGTCCTGGCCCACCGGCGGGACGGACGGCACCGGCGGCGGTGTCGACTTCGGCTGCGGAGGCACCTCGGTTCGGCGCTGGCGGTCTCGGCGGGCCTTGCGAGTGGCCGCAGCAGCACCGTCTGTGAGCTGGCGCATCTGCGCGACCATGGCGAACAGCGCGTTCTCATCCACCTCGGCGCGGCCCAGCTCGTGCAGCCGCGCGACGGCCGCCTTCTGCTCCCACGCGCTGATCGGTGGCCGCGCCAGCGTCCGGTAGGGAACCTCCAGGTAGGAGGTTCCTTCCGGGTCCAGGGCCCAGATCCGGGAGATGTCCCGTGGGTCACGGCGCAGGACGAAGCGGCCCAGCTCTTCGCGGCGGGCGATCCAGTCGATAATGCCGGTCATCCCGCCGGCATCCAGGTGGTCGACGACCTCGGCGAGGGTCCGCAGCGGCACGCCGGGGCTGTTGGTGCACCCCTGCTCGGCGAGGAGGGGAGCACCTCGCTGAGGGCCCGGGTGATGGTGGAGCGGTCCACGCCAAACCAGCAGGCCAGCACCAGTCCCCCACGCACGCCAGGGCCCCGGCCGTCATGGGTGCTCCCGTGGCGGAGATGGACGAGTGTGGCCAGGAGCCGGTCGACGAACACAAGCCGCGGCACTCGGACCGGTCGGGGTCCTCGGGATCGACGAGACCCGGCGGGGCACGGGCGGTGATGAGCGCGTTGCTGTCATGAAGGAACGGGCTGGGCCGGTGAGGCGTCAGTGTGGGGAGTTCGGCTGCCAGCGCAGTGCGGCCCGGCGCTGGTAGCGTCGGGCGAAGCCGTGCAGCAGGATGAACCGCGGTACTGTCGGTACCTGGCGGACGACGATCTGGTAGCGGGTGGTGTCGAGGCCGTCGAGCAGCCAGTGTCCCTCGTCGCCCAGTTCGGTGAACGACTTCTGTTTGATGTGGAATTCCTGTTCCCACGTCCGCCACTCGCTCATCGTCAGCGTGGACGCGGCGACGGGCATTGTCTGCTGTTCCTCCCGTTGCAGATGTGGGAGGAGCACGTCGTCCAGCGCGGTCAGTGATGCCAGTAGGTCGGCTCTGGTCTCGTCGGGTCCGCCTTCGGCGTACCTGTGGGCCGCAGAGACGACAGCGGTCATCGCGTCGGAGATGCCTGCGTGGTCCTGTTCCATGGTGTCGAGCAACTCCGCGGCATTCGGCGCCTTCTTTCGCAGCAGCGGCCACAGGCCGCGGTCTTCGCTGCTGTGGTGGTCGTGCAGGTAGCGCATCATCCATCGGAGGTGGTCGGTGAGCGCGACCCGCCGGTTGCCGTCCGGATACGGTTGCTCGGTGAGTGCGGTGCGGGTACGTGCCAGGTCCCTGCGGAGTGCGTCGTGAATGATCCCCATCATGCGTGTGTCGGCCGGCTCGTCGGCCTGGTGCTTTGCCATCTTCCCCCCTGCGGTGTGGCCCCCCGGGCTGCCGCGCGGTCATCGGCGCTCGGCAGGGAGGCGAGCGTACAGCGATTCCACGGGCGCTTCCATCGTTCTGCGTGAACGGAGAATGGACGCGCCGGCATCGGTCCGGGCGTCCAGCTACGCCACAGCGGGCTTTGGTGCGGAAGTCGCGAGTGTACGGGCGGCGCTGGAGGGCGAGCGCAACGCCGCCTTGCTGCGGGCGGCGCGAGCCGTGGGGCGGTTCATCGTGTGGGGCATGCTCCGCGGCCCGCCGCAGCGGCCGGCCCCCGGGGCCGGGCCGATGAGGTGTCAGTGCCTGGAGCGTGGCTCCCAGCACAGTGCGGCCCGGCGCCGGGCACCAGCCGCCCGGGCCGGTGTTGGGGCTCAACCCGCTTGAACCGGCTCGCGATTCGCCCCCACCAAGCCCTCGAATGCTTCCCGCCAACGCGCGGGATCTGTGCTGTGACCTGTGGCCACCGTTTCATCGCTAGTCCACACGACTCACGATGATCAACGTGGCCGCAATCAGTTGCCTCGGGCAGCCCGGGGAGGCCGCCGGTGGCAACTGCCACGAATGTCGGCATGACCGACGACGAGATCATCCACAGGATTCGAGAGTAGGATGCGGCCGACGAACTGCCGCCACCTGCGCCGCCCGAGGCCGTGGCGGGTCAAGGGCACTGCCCTGCCGACCGGCTGTTCAGCCGGCTCTTCTGCACGGGACGATTGATTGCTATCAGGCCCGTTGCTCAACGAAGAGCTGATGGTGTGGTTGGCCGAGCTCTACCGTCCCCGTCTTGGTGACCTTCCGGCCGAGGCGATCGAGCTTCCACGAGTGGAAGGCTTTCTCCGCCGGAACTTGGGGTTGTACCTCCTCCTCAGGGATCCGGGCGGAGATGTACGAGCAGATGCTGCGCTGAGGTCGGCGAGCAGTCCTCGCAGCCGGACCCTGCCGAGGTGGGCCGCGAGTTGACCGTCGTTGACCGCTACTACCTCGCGTGGATGGAGTATCAGGCTCGGCACGGCGTCGAACCGGCTGCCGATGAAGTGTGCGCCTTCCTGGTACGGAAGGGCATGTTCGGCCGGGCAGGCAAGCCCGTCAGCCCGACCACGCTGCGCCGCTACCCGCTTCGGTTCCGCACCTACGGGGTGCGGTCGCCGGTTTCAGGGGATGACGACGATCTTGCCGCGGATCCGGCCGGCTTCACCGAGGCGGTGGATGTCTGCGAGGTCGGTCAGCGGGTGTGATGCGCTGATGTCGAGGGTGACGTCACCGGCGTCGACGAGTTTTACCAGTGCCGCCAGGTGTGCCACATCGTTGCGGGCAATCATGTGAATTGAGCTCACCCCGGTGTCGGTGGGCGGTTCGATGGGGGTGGTGATCGAGACGATCCGGCCGTGCGGCCGTACCGCAGACGCCAGCGCCGCAGCATCGTGTGGGAGCAGCGGAACGAGGTTGAACAGGGTGTCCACTGGGCCGTCGAGCGCGGCTGCGACGGGCCCGATGGTGTAGTCGATGACGTGGTCCGCTCCGTGTCGCCGGACTGCCTGGTTGCTGCGGGCGCCGGCGGTGGCGATCACTTCAGCCCCGGCATGCTTGGCCAGCTGTGTGACGAAGCCGCCGACTCCTCCGCCCGCACCGTTGACCAGCACCCGCTGGCCGACTCTCACCTTCCCATGCTCGAACACCGCCTGCCAGGCCGTCAGGCCGGCCACGGGAAGGGCCGCGGCGTGGGTGAGAGGAACAGAGGCCGGCGCCGGGACCAGTAGTGCAGCCGGTGCCCGGACATACTCGGCGGCTGCGCCCGCACCGTCCAGCCGCCCGACGACCCGGTCGCCGACGGCAAGCCGGTCGGTTCCCGGGCCGGTCTCGGTAACCGTGCCGGCGACGTCCCAGCCCAGCGTGTAGGGGAGGTTCACCGGCAGGAACGCCTGCAGCAGTCCAGCGCGCAACGCGGCCTCGGTGGGATTGAACGAAGTCGCCGCGACGCGGACGAGTACTTCGCCCAAGTGGGGTCGAGGTCGCGGAACGTCGTCGTAGCGGATCACGGACGGATCGCCGAAGGCGTGGATACGCGCGCTCTTCATCGTCATGCCGTGAACCTACGGCCGCCCCATGGAGACGATCCATGCGCCAGGGTGCCCCGTTCCTGCGCGCACGTCTCGTGCGTACGCTCGCCTCGTGGATGTGCTCAGCGATGTCATCACGGTGGCGCGGACCGGCCGGCCCCGGTCGGCGTACGTGCGATGGCATGCCCCGTGGGGACAGCAGTTCGCGTCGGTTCCGGGTTCGGCGGGCTTCCAGGTGATCCTGGAGGGCTCCTGCTGGCTCCTGTCCCCACCTGCGGCGCCGCTCCGACTGCACGCGGGTGATGTGCTGTTCGTGCCGCACGGCCGCGGGCACACTCTGGCCGACAACCCGGCAACCGCGGTCACCGCCCCTGCCTGTACCCCTGACGATCCCGAGCTGCCCGAGCCCTACGCGTCGGACAGTGTCGACCAGCTCGGCCGGGGCGGTCCGGTCACCGTGGTCCTCTGCGGCGCCTACCAGCTCGACCCGTCCCGAACCCACCCGCTGCTGCTCACCCTGCCGGACCTGATCCACCTGCCGGCCGACCCGGGCCGCCACCCCGAGTTGCACGCCGCGGTGCAACTTCTGGCCGCCGAGACGGGCAATCCGCGTCTGGGCACCAGCGCAACCGTCCCCGCGCTCCTGGACACGCTCATGATGTACATCCTGCGCATCTGGCTTGCCGAGCAGCCCACCCACGGCAGCACCACCGGCTGGGCCGCGGCACTCAACGACCCGGCGGTCACCGCCGCCCTCCACGCCGTCCACCGGGACCCGGCAGCGCCATGGACCGTGGCGAAACTCGCCGCGGAAGCGGGCCTGTCCCGGGCAGCGTTCGCCAGGCGCTTTTCCGCACTGATCGGTCAACCGCCCCTCGGCTACCTGACCTGGTGGCGGCTGACCATGGCAGCCCGCCTGCTACGGGCGACACAAGCGCCGTTGAGATCCATTGCCGCCCAGGTGGGATACACCTCCGAGTTCGCCTTCGCCAACGCCTTCAAGCGCACCCATGGGCTAGCCCCCGGCGCGTACAGGCGCAGGAGCTGAATCGGCTGCAGGGACTGTCGTACGCCGACACCACTGGCGACCGCCTCGATGGGGAGGACCCTGCGCCCCAACCCCTGGCGTTCGTTTGGTGGGAGGAATGTTGCGGCAGGTGTCGGAACCCGAGCGTGGCTCCTGGTTCACTTCTCGGCCGTCGCCGACAGCAGAGCGCGGTGGGTCCCGGATCAGGTGATCCGGGACCCACCGGTAGCTGGATGCTGTTGTCAGTGGGCGGTGGTGTGGACTGCCGTGCCCGCCGTAACGCCCTCGGGGGTGGCGATGGCCAGGGCGTCGGAGGTGACGGCAGCGATCGGCGTGTCGACGTAGAGACCGCCGAAGCCGCCGACCGCGAGGCCGCCGGAGACGTTGTCCAGGTCAGCGTCGGAGATCTCGGCTGTCGCAACCTGGGGGGCGAGGTTCATCACGCGTGGTTCCCTTCGAATGAGCACTTTTGAATGGCAGCGGTCGCTCGCTCGGCTTCCGGTACCGGAATTTGTGTCCGCGAGTTTGCGCTACGCGAAGGATCAAAGCAGGCCGATCATGGGGCGGCCAGTCGCCCGAGTCCCGGACGGCACGCAGATCGACATGCGCCTTCACCAGTGTGACCATGTAATGACCGGACACACCGAGTCCTTCACATGGCCTGCTGAGCAGGTGCAGACGTGACGGTTGCCACCGGTACCCAGGGCGGCCACTTTCGCGCCGAAGTCAGCAACTTTCGGCTCATTCATGACGGGTGCTCAAGTTCGGCATGACCCGGTGGTGAACGGTGTGAGGGTTTATCGGATTTTCGGCATCCCCGCGGGTGCACGAGGGCCCGGCCCTCTGTTTGCTTTCCCCTCGAAGGTGGGACTGGCCGCCCCGTCGCTCGGCGAGCGAGTCCACGCCACTGAGTCCTTTCGACCTTCAGGCCTACGCGGCGAGGTGGGGGCCGGGGGTAGCAAGAAGAGCGCTGGCCCGAGAGCAGCAGTCTGGTTCATTGCCCGCCCGCGAGCACGGCATCGGCGATGTGCTCGTCTTGGCCGGCGTCTCCTGGTGGGCCGACAGGGGCTACCCGGGCGCGGGAGGCACGGTTCGCGTTTCCCTGCCGCGGCGTGGGCTCGTTGTGGTGAGCGCAGCGACTGAAGCTCTTCGTGCAGCCCGCACGGCTTCCGACCGGATGCGACCGCTCACTCGTAGTCGTACGTCATGCCGATGCCGAGGCTCTGCGCGTGCAGTTGCGCCGCTAGTTGGGGGGAGGCCGCTGTCGCAGGGGTGTGTCAGAGTCTGTGCATGCTCGAGATCGTGGTGAAGACGGAGAACGGGGAGCGGCACGTCCGTGTGTCCGCCGAGGAACTGGCCGGGCTGGTTCGCCGTATTGGCGGTGACGGTGACCGGTTCCTGGTGGTCCAGCGGATACCTGACCTGCCTGACGTCTTCGCCCAAGTCTGGCACCAGGCCGGCGGTGACTACACAGTGGAGCATCGCGACGGTGCCGCTGACCGGCACTTCCAGGCGATGACCGACAGGCCCGAGGCCGTGATCGCGGCGATGACCGGCTGGGCGCGCCGGGAGACTGGATGGGACGGTGGCCTGGTCTGGTCGCTGCTGGACATGGGCCCTACCCGCGAGGTGCCGCCGCTCGACCTCGATGAGGCCGAGCACGAAGAGTTGGATAAGCGCGTCCGCGAGGTGTTGTCCGGCGGCTACGCCTCCCGTGCCGAACTGGCCGAACTCGCTGAGGAGTACCTGGTCACCAGCGACCGCCGACCCGTTTCGGGCGAGCAGGCACAGGTGCTGGTCGATCGGTTGTGGCTGGAGCGCGTTGCGGAGCAAGCCGCATGGCAAGGCGAGACCGACCCTGAACGGCTCACCCGTGCGTTCACCGCTCTGCGGGAGGCCGGTATCACCGCCCGCGAGAACTTCGCCTGTTGCCGCAACTGCGGCCAGTCCGAGATCGGTGGTGCAGGCGAGCCCGACGCCCGCGGATACGTCTACTTTCACACTCAGTGCACGGATTCCGCCGCAGCCGGCCACGGACTGATGCTCCTCTATGGCGGCTTCGACGGCTCGTCGCAGACCACCGCAGCCATCGGTCACGAGGTCGTGGCTGCCCTCGAAGCAGTCGGCCTGCACACCGAGTGGGACCGTGATCCCGACCGGGCCCTCACCGTCACCCCACTGGACTGGCGCCGCCGCCTGGTCGGCTAGTACTCCAGTGCGGTTTCGTGATGGGCGTCGGGCCGCTCTCCAGAGGTGGAGCGTGAGGTCAGATAACCGCCAGCGTCCGGCGGCGGAGCCCGTGATGCTCGATGCCATGAACCGACTTGAAGGAAAAGTGGCGTTGGTGACCGGTGGATCGCGAGGCATCGGTGCCGCCGTCGCGCTGCGACTGGCCGAGGAAGGCGCCGATATTGTCCTGACTTTCCAGAACAGTGCTGAGCGTGCCGCCGAGGTCGTCGAGCAGATCAAGGCCGTCGGCCGTCGGGTGCTGGCCGTCCAGGCCGACAGCGAGGTCCCGGAAGCCTTGATCGCTGCGGTGGATGAGACTGCCGAGTCGTTCGGCGCCCTGGACATCTTGGTCAACAACGCCGGGGTCTTCCTGGTCGGCCCGCTTGAGGAGATCGGGCCGACGGAGATCGACCGTACCCTGGCGGTGAACGTCCGTGCCCCGTTCGTCGCGTCTCAGGCGGCAGTGCGTCACATGGGCCAGGGAGGCCGCATCATCAGCATCGGCAGCAATGTGGCCGAGCGCGCGGTCTTCCCGGGAATGGCGCTGTACTCGATGAGCAAGACAGGCCTCATCGGCATGACCAAGGGCCTGGCCCGGGAGCTCGGCCCGCGGGGCATCACCGTGAATCTGGTGCACCCCGGGCCCACGGACACCGACTCCAACCCCGCCCACGGCCCCAACGCAGCGGCAATCGCCGGGTTCACTGCCCTGGGCCGCTATGCGGAAGCGGCTGAGATCGCCGCCACCGTTGCCCACCTGGCAAGCTCCGACGGTCGGTACATCACCGGAGCCACGATCGCCGTCGACGGAGGATTCACCGCCTGAACCTCGAGCGGGCACTGCTGGCCCAGCAGTGATCGGGCGCGGCCACCGCGTGATCATCAGGGGTTGTGTGGATTCCTGAAGATCGTACGGTGGCCGCAGGCCACGGCATGGGTGCCGCCGGTTGGCGGACGATGTTCGATCAGGCCATGGCCGGGATCGCGGGCCGGTTCCGGCGGGTGGAGCCGCGTGCCACGGCCCGCGCCTTCGTACCCGGCCTGCTCTCCGGTATCGAGCGGAAGGACTGCCGGCGGCCGACCGAGCGAGCCGTTGGGTGAACCGGCATCCGCGCGGACGCCGTCGTTGCCGACCGCCTGCTCGCCCCGGCCTGGCTCCGGCAAAGCGCCGGAGCCGGAGCAAAACGGCCGCGCTACTACGACTGGGCCTGGGTCGGACCGGCACGGACGACCATCGGAGCAGGGAATCCGTTGTCGGTGCTTTCGCTGTCGCGGCCTTCGCGGTGGGTCGGTGTGGATTCGGCTGTGGTGGGGATGGGCGCCGGTGCTTGGCCGCGGCGTTGCTGACGGGGTCACGGTCTGTCTGGGGTATGGCCGGCCAGTAGGACGAGGGAGTTCTGTTCCTCGAGCTCATGCCGTTGGCGGATCCGGGTCTCGGTGTGATCGTGTGCCGGCTGGCTGTGCTGTTTCCCGGCTGGTGCCTCAGCCAACCCGGTCCGTTGTCCGCGGTCGGGGACTGTTGTGCCCGTAGTCGCCGCGATAGCCGTGCCGTCAGGCCGGGGGCGGGGGAGGGGGCGTGGTCGGCTTGGTCAGGAATCGAGAAGCGCGGAGGGCGGAGCAGGTTCTAGCCTGGTCGTCATGGATATCACTATTCACGCGAGTTTCCTGCCGCACGATGATCCGGATGCGTCGCTTGTTTTCTACCGTGACGTTCTCGGTTTCGAGGTCCGCAGTGATGTCGGGCAGGGCAGGATGCGGTGGATCACGGTCGGTCCGGCCGGTCAGCCGGGCACGTCGATCCTTCTGGCGCCGCCGGCTGCCGATCCGGGAGTGACCGAGGACGAGCGGCGCACCATTACCGAGATGATGGCCAAGGGCACCTACGGCTGGATCCTGCTGGCCACCCCGGACCTCGACGCTGCGTTCGAGAGGGTGCAGGCCGGTGATACCGAGGTCGTCCAGGAGCCGACCGAGCAGCCGTACGGCATCCGTGACTGCGCTTTCCGCGACCCTGCGGGCAACCTGGTCCGTATCCAGGAGCTTCGCTGAGCCGTTCGGGTATCGGTGCGGCTGTGCCGGCGAGTACCGCGGCCACCTGCACGGAACGCGGCGCTCCATCGCGGTGGTGCCCGCTCTGCCGGCGCTCACCGGGGCCGCGTCCGCAGCCTCGTTGAACCGGAGTTGAATCGGACTGGGGCCCGGAGTTCTTCCCGCTGTCTGGCAGTTGTTCGGTCGGCTGGCCGGCTCCGGCAGGCCGGTCCTCATCACCGAGTGCCTGGGGTGCTGTCTCGGTAGGCACCCCAGGCACTGGTAGGCGTTGATGGAAGAGACACGGAAGGGGATTTTCATGTGTCGGCCCGAGTGGCGGCGTGCACGCGTCCAGGCACAGCGCTTGACCGATCTTGCGCGGCTTCGGCGCGTCCGTGACCGGATCGACCGGGAGTACGCGCAGCCGCTGAACGTGGAGGCGCTGGCCCGCGGTGTGAACATGTCCGCCGGGCACCTCAGCCGGCAGTTCCGGGCCGCTTATGGTGAGTCGCCTTATGCGTATCTGATGACACGTCGTATCGAACGTGCGGCGGCGTTGCTGCGGCGTGGCGACCTCAGTGTGACCGAGGTCTGCTTCGCGGTCGGCTGTGCGTCGCTGGGTACGTTCACCACCCGCTTCACCGAGTTGGTCGGCGTGTCGCCCGGGGCTTTCCGGCGCCGTGCGGCGGATGCGACGGGTGTGGCGGGTGTGGTGGGCGGCCGTGTCGATGCCGCGAGTACGGCCGGTGATGGGGGGCCTGGGGTCGCGGTGGAGGGGATGCCGGCGTGTGTGGCGAAGC
>NZ_JBEYTS010000114.1:0-14457 GCF_040643155.1 Streptomyces sp. NPDC047453
CACCCTCGGCCCGGCCACCGGACGCCTCCTCGCCGAGACGATCGTCACCGGCGAACGCCCCACGCAACTGGCCCCGTTCGACCCGCTGCGCTGACGCCCGCGCCGCTGTCTCAGCGGCGTACCGCGCGGGCTTCCGTGCCGATCACCGGGGCCAGGTACCGGGCCAGGGCCGCCTTCACCTCGGCTGTGTAGGCGGCCCTCTCGGGCTCCTGGTACTGCATCGCCAGGCACAGCCCCGCCCGGAAGACGGCGAACGCCGTGGTCGCCACGCGCACGCACTCGTCGTGGGGCAGGTCGGGGGCGCGCAGTGCGACGGTCTCCTCGACCTGCCGTTGCAGGATCGCGTGGAGGACCTCCTTGTCGGACGCGATCTCTCCCGGCGCGTCGGAGCCGTGGATCAGGGCGAGGAACGCCGGATTCCTGAGGTTGAACTCGATGATCGGATCGAGGATCGCGTCCAGCATCTCGTCCAGCGGCAGCGACGCGTTGGCGTCGGTGAAGACCTGGCCGTGTGCCTCCAGCATCTGCCGCATCAGCCGCTCGCCGAGCTGCACCGCGATGGCTTCCTTGTTGGGGAAGAACTGGTACAGCGTGCCCGGCGAGACACCTGCTTCGCGGGCGATGGCGTTCGTGCTGGCCCTGGTGTAGCCGCACTCGCCGAACACGACGGCCGCGGCGTCGAGCAGTTGCTCCATACGGCGCTTGCCGCGCGCCTGCCTGCGCCGAGCTTCCGAAGTCACCGAAGTCGCCGAAGTCGCCGGAACGGATTCCACTCTGAGTGACCCCCAAGCCGCAGGATGTGATTGACAAACACGAGAAGGTGCTCGCATTCTATCCGTGTTCTTCGAGTGCGAGTGGTCGCTCGTGTTTTGGTCCTTCAGAGGGGAAACCTGCCCGATGACAGACGTGAATCGCCCCGGCGGTGGGCTCTCCGGGTGGGGGCGGGTGATCACGGCCAGGCCCAGGCTCGCTCTCCTGCTGACCCTGCTGTTCACGGCACTGGCGGTGGTGGCGGGCAGCGGCGTGGCCGACCGCATGGGCAGCGGCGGCTGGCAGGATCCGGGCGCGGAGTCCTCCTACGCGGCCAAAGCCCTCGAGGAGCACTTCCCCGCCTCCCAGCCGAACCTGATCCTCCTGGTGAACAGCGGCGAGGCCACCGTGGACACCCCGGCCGTCGCCGCCGAGGCGCGGCGGCTCGCCGAGCGGCTGGAGCGGGAGCAGTCCGTCGAGGGAGTCGTCTCCTACTGGGCCACCGGCGCGGCCGCCCTGCGGGCTCAGGACGGTCACGAAGCCATGATCACGGCACGGATCGCAGGCGACGAGACCGACGCCGCCAAGGTCTTCGACCGCATCGCCCCCGAATACCGCGGCAGCCACGGCCCTGTGAAGGTCTCCTTCGGCGGTCCGGTCGCGGTCCGCCACGACATGCAGGAACTGGTCAAAGAGGACCTGCTGCGCGCCGAGCTGATCGCCCTGCCGGTCACCCTGCTGCTGCTCGTCCTGGTCTTCGGCAGCGCGGTCGCGGCGCTGCTGCCGCTCGGCGTGGGCGTGGTGGCGATCCTCGGTACGAACGCGGTGCTGCGCGGCATCACCGAGTTCACCGACGTCTCCGTCTTCGCCCAGAACCTCACGACCGCGCTCGGTCTCGGACTGGCCATCGACTACGCCCTGTTCATCGTCCGCCGCTTCCGTGAGGAGCTGTCCCGCGGAGCCGAGCCGCTGACGGCTGTGGGGACCACCCTGCGCACCGCCGGGCGGACGGTCCTGTTCTCGGCGCTCACGGTCGCGGTCTCCCTGGCCGCGATGCTGGTCTTCCCGCAGTACTTCCTGAGGTCCTTCGCGTACGCCGGCATCGCGGTCGTGGCACTCGCGGCGATCGCCGCCCTGGTGATCCTCCCTGCCGCGCTGGTGCTGCTCGGGGAGCGGATCAACGCCTGGGACCTCCGCCGCGCCCTGCGACGCCGCTCCCCGGGGAGCGGCGTCACGAAGGACGGGTGGGCCAGGGCGGCGCGGCTGGTGATGCGGCGGGCCCCGGTCTTCGCGATCGCCGCGACCGCCGGGCTGGTTCTCCTCGGCCTGCCGTTCCTGAGCGTGAGGTTCGGCAACGCCGATGACCGGCAACTGCCCGCGAGCGCCGAGTGCCGTACCGTCCAGCAGCACATCCGTGACGGGTTCCCCGGAAGCCCCGGCGCCGCCGTCGAGGTGCTGGCCGAAGGGGCCGCCGCCCAGCCCTCGGCGCTGGCCGACTACAGCCGGCGGCTGTCCGAACTGCCCGGCGTCGTCAGGGTGGAAGGCCCTCGGGGCGCATACGCGCAGGGCCGGCTCACACAGGAGCCGGGGCCGGCCGAGGCGGCCCGGGCCGACGGCGACGCGGCCTATGTCACGGTGCTCCGTGAGGGAGCGGCGGGCGACGCGGCCGGCCAGGACCTGGTGCGTGCGGTGCGCACGGAACCGGCCTCCTTCCCGACGTCGGTCGCCGGGCCGGGGGCGGCACTGGTGGACTCCAAGGCGGTCATCGCGGACCGGCTCCCGTGGGCCCTCGGCATGATCGCGGCCGTGACCCTGGTGCTGGTCTTCCTGCTCACCGGAAGTCTCCTCGTCCCGGTCCAGGCGGTGGTGCTCAACGCGCTGAGCCTGACCGCCATGTACGGCGCCGTCGTCTGGGTGTTCCAGGACGGGCACCTCTCCGGCCTGCTCGGCTTCACCAGCACCGGGGACATCGAGACGACGCTGCCCGTGCTGATGTTCTGTGTCGCCTTCGGGCTTTCGATGGACTACGGCGTCTTCCTGCTCTCCCGTATCAAAGAGGAGTACGACCGCACGGGGGACCACCGGAGCGCGGTGGTCTTCGGGTTGCAGCGCACGGGCGGGCTCATCACCGCCGCGGCGGCGATCCTCGCGGTCGTCATGGTCGCGATCGGCGCCTCGCGCGTCACCAACACCAAGATGCTCGGACTGGGGATCGCCCTGGCCGTGCTCATGGACGCGATGGTGGTCCGCAGCCTGCTCGTTCCCGCGGTGATGCGGCTGACCGGCCGGGCCACCTGGTGGGCGCCCGGGCCGCTGCGCAGGCTGCACGCGCGGATCGGCCTGAGCGAGGAGGGAACACCCGGCGGCGTCCCGGCCGCCGAGCGCCCAAGGACGGTCGTCCCCTCCGGGGCTGAGTAGCCCTCGGTGGACGACCGCGCGTGGCCCCGCACCGGACCCCCGCGGTGCGGGGCTCACGACATGGCTTCAAGTGTGCCCCTGGGACGAGGCGTTACATGGAACGCTTTCGTCCGTCGAAGTGTTGTAGGTACCTTTTGAGCATCATGGGAGCGGGGCAGGCGGGGGCATGGCTGCGCGAGAGGTCAGAGAGAAGGCGTTCGACCTGCCGACCCGTATCGGCACGTCCAGGACTTCCCTCCAAGTGCGGCGCCGATGCCCGCACCGCATCCTCGCTCCCGAGGCCGCACGGTGGTCCCGGACGCCGTGGTGCATCCGGACTGCGAGGCGGCGTACCGCAAGACGGTCCAACTCCTCGAAGGCGCCGGTCACCAGGTGGACGAACTGGAGATACCGCCGGACCCGGACGTCGTCGAGGCGTTCCAGCGGGTCTGGGCGGTGGCCGCCGCCGGCCGGCAGGTCGACGAGGAGGACGAGCCGCTCCTGACCCCGTTCACCCGCCATCTGCGGGAGAAGGGACGGCAGGTGACCGGGCTGGAGTTCGCGGCGGGACTGGCGACCTTCCGCGGCCTCGGACAGCTCTTCGCGGACGTCTTCTTCGCCTCGTACGACGTGGTCCTCACCCCGACGCTGGCGCGGCCGCCCGCCCTGACGGGAGAGTTCTACGGGAAGGACCCCGCCGCCGACTTCGACGCCATGGCGGCGTTCATGCCCTACACACCCCTCTACAACATCACGGGCCTGCCCGCGGTCTCGCTTCCGCTCCACTGGAACACGGACGGCCTCCCCATCGGGGTGATGCTCGGCGCCCGCTACGGCGACGAGGCGACACTGCTCTCCCTGGCAGCCCAACTGGAAACCATCGTCGGCGACCCCCGCCCACGTCCCGGACTGTGGTGACGCCGACCAAAAGCACGCACCGCGCGCCGTCCGCACGCCCGCCGCCGGGAATACTGGAAGTCCGTGGTGGCGCGGACACGGATCCGCAGGGGGAGGGGAGCGTGCCATGGGCAGGTCGGATCAGGAGCGGGCCGGGGCGGTGGCCGGGCCGGTGGGTCCGGAGCAGATGATCGCGGAGGCGCGGAAGGCGTTCTTCACGATGTTCGGGTTCCTCGCGGTGGTCTGGCTGGTGCAACTGGCCAACTACACCGGCGGCTACGCCCTCTCACGGCAGTTCGGGGTGGCGTCCGGCGACCTCGGCACGCTGCCCGACATCCTCACCGCGCCTTTCCTGCACTGGAGTTGGGCGCACATCGAAAGCAACTCCGGCCCGCTGTTCATCTTCGGTTTCCTTGCCGCCTACCGGGGCGTGGTCCGCTTCCTGGGACTGAGCCTGCTCGTCGCGGTGACGAGCGGACTCACCGTCTGGTTCTTCGAACGGGGCGGCGTGGAGACGGTGGGCGCCAGCGGCCTGATCTTCGGCTACTTCGGCTACGTCGTGGTCCGCGGCCTCTTCGACCGGCACCTGATCGACACGCTGATCGGCATCGTCATGGCGGCCTCCTTCGCCTACATGATCACCGTCGCCGTGCCCGGGACACCGGGGGTGAGCTGGCTCGGACACCTCGGAGGCCTGATCGGCGGCCTGGCCGGAGCCTGGCTCTTCCGGGACCGGCGCGCACGGCCCACCGGAACCGGCCGCCCCGACGGCGGCACCCGGACAACCACCCGCGGCGACCTCCCGGTACAAGCCGACAATCCGCGAGCCGACCTGCACAAGGAACTCGGCGACCTGGGGCTTCTCTAGCCAGGGAGCCCGGAGTCCACGAGGCCGTGCACGACGAAGCGGGCGGGATGAGCTCGACGCGAGTTCGTGAGTTCACTCAGTCGACTCAGTCCACTCCGTCCCCCTCAGCTCTCTCAGGGCATCTTCGCCAGGCTCCCGGCGATGGTGGCGAGCAGCGCATCGCCGTGGTCGGCGGAGCCGTCCGCGGCCCAGCAGACGTAGCCGTCGGGGCGGATGAGCAGGGCGGCAGCGCCCAGACCGTCGGGGCAGGTGGCGCGGACGAGGTCGACTCGCGGTGGGAGCCGGAGGCCGGCCGGGACGGCTCCGGCCAGGTCGAGCAGAACGGCGTGCCCCGACGCGAACAGCGCCGACAGCCGGGTGGGGCCGCCTTCGGTGACCAGGTCGGCGTCCGGCACGCGCTGTCCGGTGAGCGGATGATCGCCGGACAGCGGGTAGCGCAGCGAGAGGCCGGACGTCAGTCCCGCGAGGTGGCGGTTGGTGTCGGGCAGACGCAGCAGGTCGACGAAGATGTCGCGCAGGGCGGCCACGTCCTCGCTCGGCTTCGGATCCGCCAGGACACGCTGCGCCGACGTGTGGTGCAGGACCTGCGCTCCGACGGGATGCCGTTCGGTGTGGTAGCTGTCCAGGAGGCCGCTCGGCGCCCGGCCCTGGACGGTCGCGGCCAGTTTCCAGCCGAGGTTGAACGCGTCCTGGACACCGAGGTTGAGACCCTGACCGCCCAGCGGCGGATGGATGTGCGCCGCGTCGCCCGCGAACAGGACGTGACCCGACCGGTACTGCTCCAGTTGCCGGGTGGCGTCGCTGAACTGCGAGGAGTTGTCCACGGCGCCGAGGACGGTCTCCGGCCCGTACACGGCCTGGAGCGCGACGGTGATCGCCTCGTGAGTGACGGGGGTGTCGCCGTCGATGCCTGCGTCGGTGTCCGCGTCGGCGCCCGCCTGGTCCGCGCGCCCGAAGGTCAACCGGTACCGGTCGCCGCCGAGAGGGACCAGCATGGCCCAGTAACCCCCCGCGCTTCGGGTCATGGTGCTCATGTGCCCGATCTGCCGCGGCACCAGCGACGACACGGCGGACAGGCGGATGTCGGCCAGCACCGCCCGGTGGGTCCCGGGCCTACCCGGGAAGGGCAGCCCCAGCAGTTTCCGCACCGTACTGTGCCCGCCGTCGCACGCCACCAGGTAGCGTGCCCGCACCCGCAGACCGTCCGGCGTCACCACCACCACACCGTCGTCGCCCGACTCGACCCCTGAGACGGCAGCGCCGCGCAGAACCCGCGCACCGGCAGCGAGCGCGCGCTCTTCGAGCACCTCCTCGACGCCCCACTGAGGAATCGCGATCGGAAAAGGGTGCCTGGTCTGCCAGGGGGTGCAGTCCAGGGGTACGGGCAGCGCGGCGAAGTGCCCGCCGACCGGCTCGTGGGACGCGGCCCTGCGCAGCAACGGTTCCAGCAGCCCGCGCGACTCCAGCAACTCGGCGGTACGGGGCTGGATCCCGCCGCCCTTGATCTGCTCGGCACGCCGGGGCAGCTTCTCCAGGACCAGGGTCTCGACCCCTGCCAGCGTCAGCTCGCACGCCAGCATCAGTCCGGTCGGACCGGCACCCACGACGACGACCTCGGTCTCGATTTCGGTCTCGATCTCGTCCAACACTCTTGCTCCTCCCATTCCTTCCCTCGGAGTAAATGTATACCAGGTGCAGAAATACCCTCGGGGAAGCAAGCGGCTAGGATGGGCGCCGTGGACGGCAAGCCAGGACTACGCGAACGAAAGAAGCAACGGACCCGCGCGGCGATCTCCGACGCGGCGATCGCGCTGTTCCTCGAACACGGCTTCAATCAGGTCTCGGTGGCCCAGGTGGCCGAGGCGGCCGAGGTCTCCAAGCGCACGCTCTTCGCCTACTTCCCCACCAAGGAAGACCTCGTGGTGCACCGCCTCGCCGACCACGAGACCGAAGCCGCACGCGTCGTACGGGCCCGCCCACCCCGCACCGCCCCGCTGACCGCACTGCGTGATCACTTCCTCAAGGGGTTGCACGAACGGGACCCGATCACCGGACTCAACGACCATCCCCAGGTCCTGCGCCTCACCCGCATGGTCCTGGACGCGCCCTCGCTGGTGGCCCGCATGGATCAGTTCCACACCGGCGCCGAACGCGCACTGGCCCAGGCGCTGGAGGAAACGGCGGACACCCCCGAACTCACGGCGAGGTTGGCCGCCACCCAGATCGTCGCGGTCCAAGGCCTGCTGGCCCAGGACAACGCCTCCCGCCTGGCCCACGGAGAACCGGCCGACGCACGTCACGCGGGCGCGGTGGCGGACGCGGAACAGGCGTTCGCGCTGTTGGAGACCGGATTGCGGCGACTCTGGGACCAGTGACCCTGTGGGAGCACAGGGATACGAATGGTCGCGTAACGTCCCCGTCCGTCCTCGAATTGGTGACGAACCGGGTGGCGAACCGGGCGACGAATCGAGGGAAACGGATCCGGCTACCGTCCGCGGACGGCCCCGGCTAGGGTCGGAATTACGGCACCGCGTGCCGGACATCGGTTTGGTGGGGCACGGAGGCGCCGGCAAGAGGTGCCGCAGGGAGGCACACCATGAACGTGGAGCTGAACCACACCATCGTCCACGCCCGGAACAAGCAGGAGTCCGCCGAGTTCCTCGCGGACATCCTGGGCCTGGAGGTCGGGGCGCCCTGGGGCCCGTTCGTTCCCGTCGCCACCGGCAACGGCGTCACCCTCGACTACATGGCCGACCCGGAGGGACCGATCGCCTCCCAGCACTACGCCTTCCTCGTGTCCGACGAGGACTTCGATGAGGCGTTCGACCGAATCCAGCAGGCCCACGTGACGTACTACGCCGACCCGCTCCTGGAACACCCCGGCGAGATCAACCACCGCGACGGAGGCCGCGGCCTGTACTTCCAGGACCCGGTGGGCCACGCGATGGAGATCCTCACCCGCCCGTACGGCAGCGGCGGCTGAGCGCGACCACGAGGGTGGACATCTCCGAGAAAGGCGACGCGCTCGACGCCGAATGGACCGAGACCGGCAACAACGTGAACGGCATCCTGCACGGCTGCCGAGACACCTCATCCGTCGCCGAGCGCTTCGTCGGGGCCGGCTGGACGTCCTTGTTTCCGGTCACAGCACCAGGTCAAGCAAACGCTGATGGCCGTCGAGGGAACTGCTGCCGGCGTGGTCTCGCACCGCCGTCGGATCTGCGACCGGGCAGTGTGGCAGGGACGCCGGCGGGAGGTTCATCGGAGCTCTCGATGTACATGTGAAGTTCATCGTATGAATTAGAATCGGCAACCGAGCCCTTCTCGGAGATCGTCACGGTGTGCCCGGCCCCGTCGAGTCGAGCACCAGTACGGCGGCCCCTTCCCCTGCCGAGCCGCTGACAGGAGCCCGCCGCCGCGATGGACAAGCCACTCCCGAGACCTGCCACCGCCGTCTCCACCGACCGTGCCGGCGGGACGGACCGGGCCAGGAATCCGTGGTGGGACAACACCCGGTTCCTCTCCGCCACGCTGATCGTGATTCTGCACACCGTCGGCAGCATCATGGCGCGAGAGGACGTGCTGCACTCCTTCCACATCGCCAGCTGGGCCTTCCGGGTGCCTGCCTTCGTCATGTTGGCCGGTGTGTTCAGCAACGCGGGGCCGCTCGGCCCCCGTTCCCTGCGCACCCTGCTCCAGAGCATCGTGCTGCCCGCCCTCGCGTTCAGCTTGCTCTACTCGCTGGAGAAGTACTGGCTGGGCAACGAGTTCGTGGTGTACGTCGTCCAACTGCCGTGGACCTTGTGGTTCCTGATGTCCCTCTTCTTCTGGCGGCTGCTGCTGCCGCTGGTGGTCCAGCTGCGTCACCCACTGCTCGTCACCACCGTCATCGCCCTCGCCGTGGGGTACATCGAGGAGTTCGGGCTGGAGTTCTCGGCGAGCCGCACGCTCGTCTACCTTCCGCTGTTCTACCTCGGCTGGCGGATCGGCCAGGGCTTCCTGAACTCCTGGTTCACCAGCCGCTGGAGCCTGTTCGTGGCCGTCGCCGGGGTCCTCGCCTCCTGCGTCGCGGGATGGCTGTGGCACCGGGACATCAAGGGCAACTGGCTCTCCATGCGCCACCCTTACTCCGCCGGCCACCCCCTGAGCCTGGAGTGGGCCTGGCTCATCCGGCTGCTGGTGCTGGCCTCGGCCGCTGCCCTCGTGCTCTGCCTGCTGCGCCTGATGCCCCGGCGGCGGCTCCCGCTGATCACCACGCTGGGCGCCGGCGGGTTCACGATCTACCTCCTGCACCCGCTGGTCATCCTGCCCATCCGGGAACAGGGCTGGATATCACGGGTGAACACCCCGGCCGAGATCGCCGGCCTGGTGCTGTGCGCGATCCTGCTGACCATGGTGCTCGGCTCCCCACCGGTACGCCACCTGGTCCGCCCGCTGACCCGCCCCTCCACCGGATGGCTCTTCGCCCCCACCACACGCGGGTCACAGCAGCCGGAGCGGACCGCTGCCCACGTACCACCCGTACCGGGACCCGCGCCCACCCCGTAGCCCTCCGCGGCGGACTCCTCGGCACTCCCTGAGCGCGGCCCTCGGATCCCGGGCAACCGAATCCGCCGAAACTGTGGTCTGGAGGGCGAGGGAGGGTGCTTGATGCAGGCCAAACAAGAGGCCGAGTTCCAGGAATTCGTCAGAGCGCGGTGGTCCCATCTCGTACGGACCGCGTATCTGCTCACGGGCGACGTACACCACGCCGAAGACCTGACTCAGACGGCGCTGGCCAAGGCGTACCGCTCATGGCGGCGCGTTTCACGCAGCGACAGTCCGGAGGCGTACGTCCGGCGGATACTGGTCAGCTGCAACAGCGACCGGTTCCGCAAGCGGCGGGTTGCGGAGGCTCTGACCGCGGCGCCGCCGGAGGCGGCCGGGCGGGACGAGGCCGTCTCGTGGGCCGATGAACGCAGCGCCCTGCTCGTGGCGCTGGCCGGACTGCCGCCAAAGCAGCGGGCGGTGATCGTCATGCGCTACTGGGAGGACCTGTCCGAGGCCGAGGTCGCCGAGATGCTCGGTTGCTCGCCCGGCACGGTCAAGAGCCAGGCGTCCAAGGCGCTGGCGAAATTGCGTAACCATCCGGGGCTCGCACAGGTCGTGGACGAACCTGTCCGCAGCCGAGTGTCGTCCGGGCAGGGAGCAGGCAAGTGAACGAGGAGAAGAAGCAGCAGGGGATGGGAACCGGCGGGGACTTCGAGGAGCAACTGCGCGAGCTGCTCGCCGAGGACGCGAACACCATCCGGCCCGCACCGGTGCCGTATCCGGCGATCCGCCGCCGGGGCACGGTCGAGCGGCGACGCCGGGTGGCGGCGGCCGGGGCGGCCCTGGTGACGCTGGCGGCGATGCCCGTGGGGGCGTACGCGCTGGCCGACGGGGATGCGGGCGGGAACACGGTGGCAGCGACACCGCAGGTCAGCGCCATACCGCGGACGTCGGCGACACCGACGCCGGCCGCGTCGCCGGCGGGGCCCGCGCGGCCGGCCACGGAGGACCAGCTCCTCGACGGGATCACCTTCGGGCAGGCCGCCGACGGGCTGAAGAAGTGCCTCGCGGACGACAAGTCGCGCACAGGCCGCCCGGCCGGCTTCCGCATGGACCTGGGCGCGGCCGAGGAGTACCGGATCATTCTGGCGATGAACAGCACCGGCGACTCCAACGCGCCCGGCGACGGCATGTACGTCGTCGCGGTGAAGGAGCAACCGCAGCAGGCCCGGTTGATCTGCAACGTGAGGGACGGCGGGAAAAGCGGCCTCAACGCCAGCGTAGGCTCCGACGACGTGCCGGGCGCCGGTCCCGTGATGGCCGACATCAACGGCGGCAAGCTCTACCAGCAGTCGGTCCTCGACCACGGCCACTGGAAGCTGCCGTTCCGATGGAGTGTCATCGGCACCGTCAAGCCGTCAGTGGCCCGGGTGACCGTCTCCTACGGCGGCGCCACCAGCCGGGCCACCCTGGACCACGGCTGGTTCATCGCCTCCGGCGTCCTGAACCAGCAGGTCACGGCGGCTCCGCGCATCAAGGGGTACGACGCCGACAGCAAGCTGGTCTACGACTCCGGCAAGGACAAGGACTACGAGCAGCGCCTGCCGTAGCGCCACCCGGCCGGGGGCGCCGCACAGGGGTCGGCGCCCCCGGACCCCGGTCGGAGGTGCGGCATGAGGGCCTTTCCGGTCACCGGTGCGGACGTGGCAATCCACACCGAGCCGGAAGGCCCTGCTGCAGGAGACGGTGTGCGGAGCGTCCGCCATCAACAGGGCACCCCCGGCGCCGCCCACAGGCCCGTCAGACAGTGAACCGGTCGGGATCGGCGGCCTTCCAGTCCGCCGCCCAGGACTCGGGCGGCTCGATCAGCAACTGGCCAGGAGTCAGCCAGTCGTAGAGCTCCCCGTAGGAGCGGACGGTGACCGGGTCCACGCGCCGACGCAGCATGTTCGGACGCAGTTCGGCGGGTTCACTCACGCCCAGCGAGGCGACGATCTGCAGTGCGCTGTTCACCGTGGCGGACTGGAAGCGGTGGACCCGGGCCGACTTGTCGTCGACATCCAATGCGCGTGCGCGGCGCGGGTCTTGTGTGGCGACGCCGGCGGGGCAGGTGTTGGTGTGGCAACTCTGCGCCTGGATGCATCCGATCGCGAACATCATGGCGCGTGCCGCGTTGGTGAAGTCGGCGCCCTGCAGCATGCGCTTGACGATGTCGGCTCCGGTGGCCACCTTGCCGCTGGCGCCGATCTTGATCCGGTCCCGAAGGCCGGCGCCGACCAGGGCGTTGTGGACGGTGATCAGCCCTTCGGTGAGCGGACTGCCCAGGTGGTCGGCGAACTCCAGCGGGGCGGCTCCGGTGCCGCCCTCGGCTCCGTCGACGATGATGAAGTCCGGCGCGGTGCCTTCTTCGATCATGGCTTTGCACACCGCCAGGAATTCCCGCCGGGAGCCCACACACAGCTTGAAGCCGACCGGCTTACCGCCGGAGAGCTCGCGCATTTCGGCGATGAACCGGATCAGTTCCCGGGGCGTGTCGAAGACCTGGTGGTAAGGGGGCGAGATGACGGTCTTCCCCTCGGGAACCTCGCGCACCCGGGCTATCTCGGCGGTGACCTTCTCTCCGGGCAGCACCCCTCCGATGCCGGGCTTGGCTCCCTGAGACAGCTTCAGTGACACGCATTTCACGTTGTCGTGAGCGGCCTTTTCGGCGAACCGCGCGCGATCGAAACCGCCGTCCGCGGTGCGGCAACCGAAGTATCCGGTGCCGATTTCCCACACCAGGTCACCACCGTGGCGCAGATGGTACTCGGACATGCCACCCTCGCCGGTGTCGTGAGCGAATCCTCCGAGGGCGGCCCCCCGGTTCAGGGCGAGGACCGCGTTGGCTGACAGCGAACCGAAGCTCATGGCCGAGACGTTGAGCAAGGCCATGTCGTAGGGCTTGGTGCAGTCCGGGCCGCCGATGCGGACCCGGGGCTGCTCCGTCGGCACCGGGCGCGGCCTCATCGACGATTCGAAGTACTCGTAGCCTTCGGCGTAGACGTTCCGCTCGGTGCCGAACGCGATCTCCGCTTCAGTCCCCTTGGCACGCTGGTAGACAAGGCTGCGCACATCCCGGTCGAATGGCCGGCCATCGGTATTACGTTCAATGAAATACTGCTGCAACTCCGGCCGGATCGACTCCAGCATGAAGCGGATATGTCCCAGCACTGGGTAGTTACGTAGGACGGAATGGCTCTTTTGAAGCAAATCATAAGTGCCGACCCCGGCCACCCCCGCGCACAGCACGGCGACCAACCACCACCAAGGCGACACAGTCAACGCCGTGACGCCTGCGGAAATGGCGAGAGCTCCAATGAATACGATCACTGCAATTCTGATCATGCGGCGAACGTACAGCCCTCGCCGGGCGCATCACAATGTCCCAAGGATGAGACATCCGCCCCACGGCGCGCCGACCGCCCACACGATGCCACCCGGCACCGGCACGGCCCCTCACCACGCCCTGGACCTCACCTGCGGCGACGCCCCAAGATCCAGCCCACAGCCCGCCACGCGGCCGCTTCGAACGACATACATCTACACAAACGCGAAGACCCGCACTCAGCGTCTCCACTGATCACGTGATCACGGGGTCTTCTGACACGTTCTTCGAGGTGCCCCCGACGGGATTCGAACCTGCGCACACCGCTCCAGAGGGGCCCTTCTGCCTCAGGCAAAGCGGCTGGTCCAGGCCCCGCGCCTGCCTCCACAGGCGGGGCCCGTCCATAGATCAGCCTCGGTGACATAACGGTAGGCCATCGTGGTTCCGATGCCGAACCCGGCCGCGAACTGGGCACTACCTGCGCCCCACCCGCAGGTGAGCAAGTGTCAGCAGGACCTGGCGGCCGGCGCTCAGGTACCGCCAGCGAGAACCGATCGCACGGCGGTGCCGCCGCAACTGATGGCAAAGCTGTCGTTCCAGACCAGAGGCGACTTCCTCCTGTGCTGACCGCATCGCCTCATCGTCGTCGGCCACAACACTGGATCCGTGCCTCTGTGTAGTCATCACCATTGCCGACAGAGATTCCAGACAGCCGACATACACATTGACTCAAAAGAGCAGGGGGTGATCTCCGTGTTGTCATCAGCCGACGAACAGTGAGCGCTATGTCATTGACCGGTGAAAACACTTCGGTGCCGGCGCGTGGGATGTCGAGCATGAGCCTTCTCAGGCTTGCCCGTTGATCCTCCGGCGGTTGCCCGTTGCACATGGCCCGTGGAGTGGTAACACTTGAAATGTATCGGAAAGGAGAAGTGCTATGGATGCGAAGAAGGCCGACCTGTACGCGCTGGATCTGTCCGGTGCGTACTGGACCAAGAGCAGTAAGTCCACAGCGTATCCACCCGGATGCGTTGAGGTGACGGACCTCGGCGGCGGCGCCGTCGCGATGCGGGACTCCAACAACCCGGAGACGCCCGCGCTGCGGTTCACAGCCCGCGAGTGGGCAGCCTTTAGGGATGGCGTGCGCGACGGCGAGTTCGGCTAGCGCCGTTTGCGCAGAGTGCTTGCTCTCGCTGAGATCCCGTCGACTTTCCCAGGCCTGGCGGGGTCTCGTGCGTTGACCCTGCTACGTGAAGCCTCAGCGGCCGGGCCGCACTTCACAGAACGTCACACATTGATGATTGTCCAACCCTAAGTTCCTGATCACGGGGCCGACATCTGAGTTGTCCTGTAGAAAGGCCGCCGTGGGTCGCGGGTGCGGCGAGCGAGGCCGGAGCAGAGACGACAATGAAAGCCGCGGCAACCGCACGGACCTTAACCCTCAACGCTCATCACCTCGAGATTTCGTTGAGGACGAGGGCGGCCCGAGCGATGTCGCCGATCCGGCTGGGATGGGCGGCACGTACTGCAGCGCAGCCAGCGCTGCAGTGAGCCTTTAACCCCGGTTATTCAGCGGAATTGGTCGGGCTGACGCCCTGACAGCAGAAAGGTGCCGCTGACCTGCGAGGATGCGAGTGTCTAGATCGTATCC
>NZ_JBEYTS010000115.1:0-14397 GCF_040643155.1 Streptomyces sp. NPDC047453
CGTTCCTTCACGCGACGTTGCTCGACACCTCGAAGCGTGAAGAACGGCCGTCCTGCTGTCCCGGGAACGAACCAAGATCAGCGGGTCAGGTGAACGGCCAGGTTAAACATCAAGCTCAGCGCGTGCCTGTCGTCGCAGTGCTGTAGGCGTACAGGGCGACGACGCCGACCACACAGGCGAGGATCGTCCAAGAGGCGAGACTCATCCGTTTCCCTTTCCGCCCGGGCCGTTTCGGCTCCTCGGACTGCTCGGTCCGGCTGGGAGCCGCTGGGGCGGCGGGTGCGGCGTCGGCGGCGGTCTCGGCGAGCAAGCGGCGGCAGGCCATGGCGAGCTCGCCGGTGCCGGTACAGAGCGGTACGACCGTCTCCGAACGCGCCGGAGCGGTGGTGCCGCCGTCGAGGATACGGCCCGCACGGAGCAGGATTTCGTCCTTGCGGCCCGAGGGGGCGAGACTGATCCAGCGCTGCACATGCTCTCCCCGGATGACCACACCCCCGGCGCGCTCCCGGTACACGGTGTGCTGACGCCAGAGCATGTCCGCTAACTGCGCTGCGGTGTCTCTCAGTTGGGCGCTCAAGGCCCGTCCTTCCAGAGCCGTACGATTAATCGAACGGGAATCGTACTCCAGCGTCTCTGTTTCGCTCGGGGCGGGCCGGGGTGGGGTGATGCGGTCCGTGGAGGCAGGGGACCAGTTCGGCGAGGGCGATCTGCGGCCGGCGCCGCGGTGAGCATCCCGTCGGCGGTGTGCTCGGCCAGCGCGACGAGGCGGGCCGCCGCCCTGCCGCGGACCGCCGGGACCAGCGGCCCGTCCTCGACGAGCCGCTGGTAGAGCCGTTCCTCGGCGGCGCCGAGACCGATGCCGCCGAGGGACGAGGGGCGCGGCGCACCGCTCACCAGCCGCACCAGATGTCGGTGCAGCCCGAGTTGTACGCCTGGATCAGCGTTTCCGTGAGGGAGGCTCCGGTCGCGTCGGTGACCGTGGTGCGCAGCGACACCTTGGCCGTGCCGGCGGCGGGCACGGTGACCTTCCAGCGGTCGCCGGCGCGGCGGGCGTCGGCCGTCTGCCAGGTCTTGCCGTCGTCGGTCGAGTACGACACCTTCATGGAGTCCACCGGCCCGGTACGGGTGCCGGCCTGACTGCCGACAGTGACGGAGTAGGTGAACTCCTTGGCCGGGTCGGCGGTGTTGAGCCGGTCGAGCGGAGTGTCGTAGCCGAGGTCGAGGAGCGCCAGCGGGGCCGCCTTCTCCTCGTGGTGCGAGCGCACGCGCCACTCGTCGGTGATACGGGCGCCGAGCGTCCAGGTGACCGGGTCGTGGCCCTGACGGCGGGCGTCCACGCTCAGCCGGTACCAGCGGTCGTCGCGCGGCAGGTCGAACACGCCCTGTCCGGGCCGGTCGTTGCTGTCGAGGACCTTGCCCGTGTCGTCGGCGAGGACGGTCGAACCGCTGTCGGCCCCCGGCGCGTACTCCGAGTGATGCCCGGCCGCATCGGAGAAGACCGGCAGGTTGACGCTCACCTTGTCGCCGTCCCGGACGACGTTCTTGCCGCTGCGCAGTTCGGGGTTGAACGGCGCGGCCATCCAGCTCTCCTTGTACGTACGGCCCTTGGCGTACGTCGTCGGATCGGTGACCTGCGTGGCCAGCGGGAAGGGAATCTCGCCCTCCTCGAACAGGTAGTGGAAGGTGGCCATGGTCCACTGCACGTCGGGCGACACGTACACCTGCTGGTCGGCCGGCGCGAGGAACCGGGTGGACTGCTGGACCAGCCGCACCCCGCGCCAGCTCGTCCACGCGTACAGGCCCTTCGGGTCGTACGGGTAGCCGTGGGTGTTCTCCCTGGTGTCGATGCGGGCCAGGTCGGCGCGCCGGTCGTACCAGTCGGCGCCTGCGGGCAGCGAGTCGTCCTGCTTGTGGAAGAGGAAGTAGGCGGTCGGCGAGGTGTCGACGCCCTCGACGGTGAGGGTCAGGGGGCCCTTGGCGAGACGGCCTTCGAGGAGCGGGAGGGAGTCGGCGTTCAGTTGCGCCAGCGGGGTCGGCTCGTAGACCGACACGCTGTACCCGCGGATGATGATGAGGGCGACGCCCGCGTCGGTGAGTTTCCGGTAGACGGCGTTGTTGGACGCGTTGCTGCCGCTGGACCGCCATAGGACGATCTTGCCCTTGAGGTCCTTGCCCGCGAGGTCGGCGTCGCTGCCGCTGCCGATGTCGACGACCTCGCCGGTCACCTTTCCGGTCCAGCGGTAGATGCTGTACTGGGAGAGCTGGAGGCCCAACTCCTGCGGCGTGCCACCGGGTTCACGGGCGCCGATCTCGCGCTGCTGCCAGCTGGTGGCGCCGAAGAAGCGCATGCCGTCGAACGTCTCACCGGTCCTGGTGGGCACGACCTCGACCTTGTAGGGGCCGGCGGCGCTGGGGGCGATGAGACCGGTGGAGGCGCCGTCGGGGGTGGCGGTGCCGATGCCGGTGGCGCCGTCGGTGGTGGCGCGCACGCCATCGTCGTCGACGCCGATCCGGACCGGCTTCGCGCCGTCCGTGCTCACGGTGGCGGAGGCGTCGTCGTCGAGGGTGACGCGCTGCGCGTAGTGGATCGCGGTGCTGCCTGTGATCGTGTAGCCGGCCTTCTCGTACTCCCAGACGCTGCCGAGGAGGCGGTACGTGCCGCGCGGCAGGACGACCTTGCGCGGAGTGGTGCCGCTCAGGCTGGTCATGGTGGTGGCGCCGGTCTTCTCGTTCTGGATGACGACACCGGTGGAGGTGGCGTCGGCACCCGGGCGCGGGGCGGGACCGGTGAGGGTCAGAGTGCGGGCGTCGTCCGGCGCGGTGACCGACACGGGGACGCGGACCGTGCCGCGGCCGGGCCGCTCGGCGGTGACGGCGCCGTCGTAGGAGCCGTCGGCCTCGGCGCGGGCCAGGTCGAGCGTGACCTCGGTGGTGACGCTGCCGCGGGCCGGGACGGTGACCTCGGTGGCGTCCACGCGGACGAGATCGCCGCGGGCGCCGACGGTGAGGGTGACGGGCTTGTCGCCCGTGTTGCGCCAGGTGACCGTGCGGGTCGCGCTACTGCCCGTGGCGCGGGCGGCGAGCGTGGCGGGCTCGGCGGTGATCTGCGCGGCGGACGCGGCTCGTACGTCGACGAGTCCGGCGCCGGTCTCGTCCACGGTGGTCCCGCGCACGGGTGCGGCGGATCCGATCAGGGCGGCCTTGAGCTGCTGTCCGCTCCAGTCGGGGTGCTGCTGGCGCAGCAGGGCGGCGGCGCCGGCGACGTGAGGGGTCGCCATGGAGGTGCCGGACAGGGACGCGTAGCGGGCGTTGACGGCGCTGTCGGCGAGGGTGCCTTCGGCGCGGGCGGCCACGATGTCGCTGCCGGGCGCGGATATCTCGGGCTTGACGGCCCAGCGGCCCTGGCGCGGGCCCCGCGAGGAGAACGCGGACAGGTTGCCCTGCTTGGTGACGGAGCCGACGGTGAGCGCGGAGTCGGCGGCGCCGGGGGCGCCGATGGTGTGGTTGCCGGTGTTGCCCGCGGCGATCACGAACAGGGGTCCGTCGCCCGCGGATAGCCTGTCGACGGCGCTGGACAGCGCGTCGGTGCCGTCGGAGGCGCCGGACTTGCCGAGGCTCATGGAGACGATGTCGGCCTTCTGGGCCGCGGCCCACTCCATGCCGGCGAGGATCCACGAGTCGTAGCCGTAACCGTCGTCGTCGAGGACCTTGCCCTCGAGGAGGTCGGCCCCGGGGGCGACGCCCGCGTACCGGCCGCCGGACGCGGCGCCGGTTCCGGCGACCGTCGAGGAGACGTGGGTGCCGTGGCCCTGCCGGTCCTGGATGCCGTCGCCGGTGAAGTCGGCCTCGGCGGCGACGCGGCCCTTCAGGTCGGGGTGCTTGGTGTCGTAGCCGGTGTCGAGGACGGCGACCTTGACGCCCTTGCCGTCGACGCCGCGACGGTGGACCTCGTCGGCGCCGATCTGCGGCACGGACTCGTCGAGGGTCGCCTTGACGCGTCCGTCGAGCCAGACCTTGCCGATGCCCTCGTTCCTGGCGGCCGACGGGGTGGCGAGCTTGCGCCAGACGTCGCCCGCGTTCTTCTTCGGGACCTTCAGGACGGCGGTCCGGGTCCGCTTGAACTCCTTGGCCAGGGTGGCGTGTTCGGGAGCCTCGGGGCCGCCCGCGACCTGGGGCGCGTCGCCGACGACGAGGCGCAGCGCGGAGGTGGCGTCGTCCGCGTATCCGTCGGCGACGAGGGTCGTCACGTCGAAGAGGCGCTGGTCGACGCGGCCGTCGGCGATCTGCCCGGCGGCGTCGATCGGGACGGCGTACTCGTGGCCGTCCACGTGGTAGCGGGTGAAGCCCATGCCGGAGCGGCCGGGGCCCGGCACGATGCGGTCGATACGCGGACCGCCGCCCGCGCGGTCGCTCGCGTAGAAGACGACGTCGCCGGTGACGAGGGTGACGCGGCGGGTGGCGGCTCCGGGCGGCGCGGCGGCCGCCGGATCGACGAACTCCGGCCCCTTCTCGGCCCCGTGGGCGAGGGCGGGCAGCGCGCTCCCGAGCACGGCGGCGACCACGACGGCGGCACCGGCCGCCCGGCGTCGCACGGCTCGCCCGCCGTCTCGTCCCGCTGTCCTTCTGGGTCTGATGTTGGGCACGCGGATTCCTCTCCGGTCCGACGCTGAAGACGCAGCGAACGATGGCAGGAGGCGGAGCCGAGCGGTGGTCCGGGGACGCGGCGGGAACGCGCCGTGGCGTCAAGTCGCCACGTCGCGTGGTCACTTGACCGCATCTCTTGAGCGCTAGGGTCAGCCTCTCTCGGCCCGGTAGCCGCAGCGGCTTCGCCCCGCTGCATCAAGCCGCCTGGCACGGCGCGGACTTCGCCGTCGTCTCCCGGCTGCTCGCGCACGGCGCCTGGCGCACCCAGCGCATGCGGGACGGGCGTCGCGCCGTGGATATCGCGCGCGAGCAGGGACACGCACACCTGCTGGAGCTACTGGAACCGGTCGAGGCACGGCCGCTCCCCGCCCCTGCAAACCGGCTGGAGGACCACTTCCACGCGCTGCGGCGCGAGCGGACCGGCCGCTGCTTCGAGGAGATCGAACACCTGCTGCCGCCGGTGGCCCCCCTGACGGAGGGACCGGCCGTACGGATCTTCTTCCGGGTCGTCGGCATGTTGGGCGGCTTCACCTACCGCCTGGAGCAGGACCACCTGCATGTGCACGGCCACTCCCGCATGGATGCGGACGACGGCGACCACTAACGGGTGACCCCACAAGGCTGGACCAGAATCAACCCGCCACACTCGGCCCCGGCTTCCCCGCCCGGCGCGCGACCCGGCAGGTCCTGAGGAACCAGCCTCGCCAACCCGCCCGCCGGATCAGTCGGTCGTCTCTCAACTGCTCACGGCTGCGCCGTCGGTGCGATCTCTTTCGGATTCTGTCTTCGACCTCATCAGGGATCGGTCGGACGCTTCCACGCTCTGGCCTGCCTGGTCGGAGAGTTGCCAGTCGAGGTGGCGCTTGCCGGGGAAGACCGGGACCGGGTGCTGAAACACTGAGTGCGGGGCCCGCGCATGGTGGGGCCCGCACCCGCATCGATCCTCCCGCGCGAGCCCAGGAAATGACCGCATGATTCAGGCAATATTCAACGGTAATCAAGGAATGTTGGTGGCCGCTGTCGCCTTCTCGTTAGTTATGGCTCTGGTGTCCTATTTCCTGGGGCGCCGTCTCGAAAAGCCCGGAGTTCTGTGCGCCTTGACGGGCGCCGCGCTCGCCGGTGTAGCAACTGCCACGCTCTACCCTATTTCTCCCGATGCACCCGCCTCGGCAACCTGCACTATTGAACGCGACATCATCACAGGGACGTTCACTACCCAGGGGCTGCTGAACGTTCTCCTCTTCGTCCCTCTCGCGGCCCTGGCCACCTGGCTGACCCGCCGCCCGATCCCGGTCACCCTGGCCTGCGTTGCCCTCTCGGCCACCATCGAGGTCACGCAGGCGCTCACACCAGGCATGGGACGCGCCTGTGACAGCATTGACCTGTGGACCAACAGCATCGGCGCCTTTGCCGGTGCCCTCGTCGCAAGCGCTGGGCTGTACTGGGACACCGCCCATGGCGGACGTGAGGCCGCCGTCCTCATCAGCAGGAGCCAGGTCCGCCGCTCCCTCATCGGATTCGCTGCCGGAATCGCCGCAATCGGTCTCACCAGCGCCTTCACCGTCACCTTCGTGATGGCGGAGGTGGCATGGGCGAACACCGCCTCCGCTGAACAGCATGAAGCCGCCCGGAAAGCTATCGCCGACTTCCTCGGCGAGCAGGCCCGTGTCGCATCGGTGCAGTTCTTCCCCGGGCCGGCTGGAGGTCCTGGGTGGATCTCGGCCAACACCGACCGCGGCGTCCTCGACATCGACTGGCCCTCCCGCGAGGTGACCTCCGGCCTGCTGCAGCCCACCAGTGTGACCCTCGGGCCCGATACCGCACCTGTCAGCGACGGGACCGCCCTCAAGGCAGGCACCGCCTTCGTGCACGACCACTTTCCCTGGGCGCTCGCCGGCCGTGCGGACGTCAGCGCAGCCGGGCCTCAGCAAGCCTCGAAACTGGTCTCCTGGCGCTCCCGCAAGAATGGCGTGCTGATGCCCATGCGGATGGACGTCCTCGTCGGTCCCGACCGCGAGATCATCTCGTTCACCGCACGTCACATTCCCGACCCCGAACTGCCCTCGGTTCGCATCGACCGGCGGCAGGCTCAGGCCATCGCGACGCGCAAGTTCCCCGGTGACGTTGACGTCGTCCACTCCGGTGAACTGCTGGCTCGCACCGACAACGCCGGCCACTGGCGCCCGTACTGGATGCTGAGCGTCGGCCCCCCTGGCGCTACGGCCGCCCCCCAGGTCAGCGGTCCCCAGGATGGCGCCCCCGACGAAGGCTCCTCACAGTCCACGACTGCCCCCTCCATCCTGGTACTCATGCTGGACGCCGTCACCGGAGCCGTCGCGACGACAAATCCCGACTCGGCCGAGCTGAACTGAGAGCAAGAGACCGATCGTGAGCCGACCACGCCGACCGCCGACCTCACCGAGGTCCCGCCACAGCATCAGCAGGAGGGCGTCGCGGGCTGTCCGCTGTGAGAGTGCGGTACGTGAGTTCTTGTCCGTTTCGTGGTTGAGGTTGGGTGAGGGCTGCTGGCCGTCGCCGCTTGGTGGTGGTCAGGCGCGGGGCTGAGCGAACAGGCCGGGTTCGGGTTCGGTGAGGATGCCGCGTGCGACCAGGCGTTTCAGCTTGGAGCGGATGCCTTCGGTGTTCTTCGGGATGATCGGCAGGTCGAGTGCCTGGCACAGGTCGCGGGCGCGCATCGGCTGCCCGGTGTCGGCGAAGGCGGTGAGGATCTGCTGGGAGGCGGGGTGGTCGGGGACGTCGGGGCGATCCGGATCGTCGGCGGTCGTGGGGGCGGGGAGGGGGAGGAGGGTTTTCCGGGTGACGCGCAGGTTTTCGCTCTCCGCGTCGAGCTCGCCCAGCTGCGCGGTGAGTTCCTCGAGGCGGGTGCGGATCTGGGCGGCTTGCTCCGCCAGTTCGCGTTCACGAGCCTCGACGTATTCCAGGACGGCTGTGACCTGTGGGTTCTCACTCATGCGGTCCTCCAGGAGGGGAGGGTGGCGCCGGTGAGCCGGCGGGCCATGACGGAGGTCATGGCCCAGAAGACGCGTGAGCGGGAGGAGGCCGGCTGGTGCTCGTAGTCGCGCACGAGGCGGCGGTAGAACATCAGGATCCCGTTCGTCTGCTCCACGATCCACCGCTGGCCTGCGGGACGAAGCCCTTGTCGGCGGGGTTGCGCTCGACGATCTCGACATCGATGCCGTGGCTCTTGCCGTGTTCGACGACGCGCTGTTTGAAGCCCTGGTCGACCAGGGCCTTCTCGACCGTGTCGGTCTGCTCGGCGACCTGGTCCAGCAGGGCGATGCCGGCGGTGTTCTCGTGCGCGGAGGCCGCCAGCACGACGACCGCGACGACCAGGCCCAACACGTCCACGGCCAGGCATCTTTTCCGCCCCGGCACCTTTTTCGCGGCGTCCCGGCCTGTCGTGTCAGCCGGGACACCGACGGCCGCGTGGACGCTCTGCGTGTCCAGGACGACGAGGCTCGGGTCGGCTAATCGCCGCTTCTTCTCCCGCAGCTGCCACCTCAGCAGATCGTGGAGGTTCTGGTCGGTGCCGTCGTCGCGCCAGGTGTAGAAGTAGTATTTCACCGCGCCGGGCGGAGGCATGTCGTGGGGCAGGAACTCCCACTGGCAGCCGGTGCGGTTCTGGTACAGGATCGCGTTCACGATCTCCCGCATCGCGTACTTGCCCTGGTGGCCGCTGACCGAGGGGTGTCGGGCCTTCCACGCCGTGATCACCGGCGCGATCAACGCCCACTGCTCGTCGGACGGAAGCTCACGTACCGCACTCTGAGAACGCCGCCTTTGGGGGAGGGCCTGGCCCAGTGGCCGGGCCTGTAGGGTGCCAAAAGTCGCGCACACCCTCTGACGAGGCACTTTGCATCTCCAGGCGATCACGGCAGGCTCGGGCAGCATGGCGTTGCGCGTGCTTTACTCAGGTTGAACTCGTAAAGTCCGCGAGCCCGTGACGGTTCTTGATCGTTGCGGTACGACGTGGTCATGCGGTACGCGCATGGGGGCGGGCTGGCGTCCAAAGAGCAGCAGAAGCGGGAGCGGGTGCGCCTCCGGGCGGCTGAGCGGTTCGCTCGTGGCGAGAAGACCGAGGCCGTCGCGAGGGACCTTCGGGTGACGGCGCGGTCGGTGCGGCGTTGGCGGCGGGCGTGGGAGCAGGGCGGCGCGGAGGCGTTGTGCTCGACGGGGCCGGCGTCGGTGGAGCGGCTGAGCCCTGCGCAGTGGGAGCGGCTGGAACGGGAGTTACGGCGCGGTCCGCTCGCGCACGGTTTTGACGATGAGTTCCAGGGCTGGACGCTGAAGCGGGTCAAGCTGCTGATCGGGCGGATGTTCCACGCCGGCTACACCCTCCAGGGCGTGTGGAAGTTGCTGCGGCGGCACGGCTGGAGCTACCAGGTTCCCGTGCGGCGGGCACTGGAACGGGACGAGGAGGCGATCGAGGTGTGGAAGACGGAGGTGTGGCCGCAGGTAAAAGGACCGCGGCCCACATGGGCGCCCACATCTGTTTCGAGGACGAGGCGGGCCAGGGGCTGAGGCCGCCGAAGGACGCACCTGAGCCCCGCGCGGACAGCGGCCGGTGGTGCGGGTACGCGGCCGGGTCAACATCGCCGGGGTGGTCTGCTACCGCCCAGGTCACCGCTCCCGCTTCTTCTTCAAGCTGCACATCTGGCACGGGCGCCGGGGCGAGCCGAAGGCGTTCTCCTGGCGCCAGTACCGCGATCTGATCGTCATGGCCCATCTGCAGCTCGGCACCCCGGTGGTGTGGTGCTGGGACAATCTGAACGTGCACCTGGTCAAGGAGGTGGCGGACTTCGCCGAGGAGCACAAGGACTGGTTACGTATCTTCCAGATGCCCTCCTATGCACCGGAGTTGAACCCGGCCGAGGGGATCTGGTCGCTGCTCAAGCGGCACCTGGTCGACTTCGCCGCGGCCGACCTCGCCCACCTCACCCGCGTGATCAAGCGGAAGCTGAAGAAGATCCAATACCGGCTCCACCTGATCGACGGCTGCCTTCCCACCACTGGCCTGACCATGGACTACGACGTGACCAGATCACCGGACTCCACGAGTTCAACCTGAGTATCCGCACAAGGAGCTGATCACCCGGCTCCTGGCGGACACGTGCGAGGTCTGCGGGAACACCGGTGATGTCCAGGTGCATCGCGTCCGGGCCCTCGCCGACCTCGCCCGTGCCGGATGGCCGCCGTCCGACTGGTCGCGCGTCATGCTCGACCGGCGTCGCAAGACCCTCGTGGCCTGCGACGCCTGCCATGACCGCATCCACGAAGCCAAGGCGGCCGGATCGCACACGCTGTAGTCACGGGAGAGCCGGATGACAGGGAAACCGTCAAGTCCGGTTCGGCGGGAGGCCGCGCGGAAAAGGACCTGCCACGGCAGACACCTTGCCGCGCGGCCGACCCAACCGCCTGGCTGCACCGGTTCAAGCGCCTCCGCACCCGCTACGAACGACGCGCCGACCTCCACCAGGGCCTGCTCGAACTCGCCTGCAGCATCATCTGCCTCCGGCGACTCCGGACGGCATGCCGAAACCATCAGTAAGGGCGCGCGATCCCATCGAGCCAGTGCCCGACCAGGCCCCGTACGGTCTCGGCGCACTCCACCTGTGGGTTGTGCCCGGCGGCATCGAGCACCGTTGCCGCCATCCGGGGGTAGTGGTCGAGCAGGGCCAGCTGGTCGCGCCAGCCCACCAGGGCGTCCTGCCGAGTGGTGACCAGCAGATGGCGCCCGCGGTGCGCGGGGGCCTGGTGCTCCGGCCAGTGCGGCAGCAGGAAGTCGGTCTCCAGCTCGGCGGCGGCCGCCTCGTCGTGGGCCCGCCAGCCCGGCAGCACGTATCGCTCGAAGAGCTCCCACCTGGGCTTGTCCAGGCAGGCCATGACGTAGCCGAAGAGCTCGCGGTCGGCAGCCGGGAGGCGGTCGAGTAGTTCCTCGTCGCGCTCCAGCACGGTTTCCTCGGGCAAGGTCCGGTCGTTGCCCCAGCGCACCACCGGCACCAGCAGCGCCGAGCCGAGCACCTGCTCCCCGTACCGTGCCGTCACCGCCCGGGCCAATTGGCCGCCGAAGGACTGCCCGACCACCGCGAACGGCCGGTCGCGAAGCTCGGCGTCGATCCATTCGAAGACGGCTTCGGCCAGGGCGGTCGCCGAGGTCGGGCCCGGCAGCCGGGGGCTGGCTCCGTGGCCGGGGAGGTCGAGGTAGAGGCGCCGCCAGCCGGGGCGGTCGGTGAAGGCGAGTTCGAGCGGGAGCAGGACGTGGTGGTCGACGGTGTAGCCGTGGATCAGGACGAGCGGCGTGCCGTCACCGAATGCGGTGTGCCGGATGGCGGAGTCGGTCATGGCCACAGCCTCCGACCTTGACACTCGTGTCAGGGTCAAGTGGGCAGTTTCGAGCCGGCCCCGACCGGGGGGTCAGGCGAGCTCTCTGACCACCGAGAGGTACTCCATGATGGCGTCCCGGTTGCGGGTCAGGCACTGGATCCGGCGGGTCATCCGCTCCGTCTCGCACTCCAGGGTGTCGAGCATCTCCGGGGTGGCGTCCGCGAAGTGGATCGTCCGCGGGGTGTCCAGACAGGGCAGGATCTGCTTGATGATCCGGGTCGGCAGCCCCGCGTCCAGCAGCCCCCGGATCTGCAGCACCCGGTCCACCAGGTAGTCGTCGTAGTCCCGGTAGCCGTTCGCCTCGCGGCGAGGGGTGATCAGGCCCTGCTTCTCGTAGTAGCGCAGCAGGCGCGGAGTGCTCTCCGTCAGCCGAGCCAGTTCGCCGATTCGCATGTGACCGCCCTCACGACCTTGCCGGGCCGCCCCGGGCTGGACCTTGACATCTGTGTCAACGATAGACGATCGGCCCATGTCGACGAACGAACTCCGATCCCCCACCTGTCCGATGGCGCCGCCCGCGAGCTCGCCCCGACTGCCCTGGCCGGCGCTGCTGGCCCTGAGCACCGCCGGGTTCGTCACCTTGATGACGGAGGCGCTGCCGGCCGGTGTCCTGCCTGCAATGAGCACGGACCTCGGCGTCAGCCAGTCAGGCGCCGGACAGTCCGTCACGCTCTACGCGGTGGGCTCCATCGCGGCCGCCATCCCGATGACCGCCGCCACGGCCAGCTGGCCGCGCAAGCGGCTGCTGCTCCTGGCTGTGGGCGGCTTCGCGGCGGCCAACACGGTGACCGCCGTCTCCGGCAACTACCCGCTCACCATGGCCGCGCGCTTCGCGGCGGGCCTGGTCGCCGGGCTGCTCTGGGCTCTCTTGGCCGGATACGCCCGCAGCATCGTGGTGCCGGAGCAGCGCGGACGGGCGATGGCGGTGGCGATGAGTGGCTCGACCGTCGCCCTCTCGGTGGGGGTACCCGCCGGCACCATGCTCGCCGGTGCTGCCGGGTGGCGGGTCGCCTTCGGGCTGATGAGCGTGATCGCGCTGGCCCTGGTCGGCTGGATCGCCGTCAGCGTCCCGGCCGTTCCCGGCCGCGACGAGCATGACCGGCTGCCACTGCGGAAGGTGCTGCGGATCCCCGGCGTGGCAGCCGTCCTGGGCGTCACCGCGGCCTTCGTCCTCGCCCACAACCTGCTTTACACCTACGTCGCCGCGCTGCTCGGACCACTGAACCTCGAAGGGCGGACCGACACCGTGCTGCTGGTCCTCGGCCTGTCCTCGCTGGTCAGCATCCTCGCCACCGGGGCGCTGATCGACCGGCACCTGCGCACCCTGACCCTCGCCGCCTGCGGGCTCCTCGCATTCGCCAGCACCGTCCTCGCCACCGCCCTGCTCACCTCGGCGTCCTGGCCCGTCTACGGCGCCGCCACGGTCTGGGGCTTCGGCTTCGGCGGCGCCGCCACCCTGCTGCAGACCGCCGTCGCCGACGCTGCGGGCACGGCCGCCGATCTTGCCCAGTCCCTCCTGGTCACCTGCTGGAACCTCGGTATCGCCGCCGCCGCATTTACCGGCGGCCTCTTCCTCGACCACACCGGCCCGAACTCTCTGCCCTGGTCGGCCCTGGCGCTGCTGGCCCTCGCCCTGACCGTCACGGCCACTGCCCGCCACCACGGCTTCCCGACTCGCCGATGACCTCGTTCGCGTGACGACCGCAGGGCGGGCAGGTCGCCGGCGCGCACAAGCTGCCCGAGGAGCAGGACGGGGGGTGACGCCGCCGACAGGCGACCTCTGGGGCCGGCCTGAGGAGGCTGGCCGTCTGCCCTTGACCCGTCCCCCAGGGTCCGGGTTTAGCGTTCAGGGCGACGAGGAGGTGCACATGCGTTCAGGTGAGGCGGCGGCCGCTGCCGGGGTAACGGTGAAGGCGCTGCGGTACTACGAGAACTGCGGTCTACTCAGCCCACGCCGTGCAGCCAACGGCTACCGCTACTACACCGCGGAGGACGTCCGGCTGGCGAAGGAGATCAGCAGCCTCGCCTCGCTCGGCCTCACCTCCAAGGAAACCCAGCCGTTTCTCGCCTGCCTGCGCGCAGGCCACGACGAGGGCGACCACTGCGCGGAGTCCCTGGCCGCCTACCAGCAGAAGATCGACGCGCTCGACCTGCTCGTCGCCCGGCTGACCCACAGCCGGGACCAGCTGATCCGCCGCCGGGACGCGGCGGCCCGGCGAGGCTTTCCCACCACCACCGCTGCCCCCGAGCCCCTGAAGGAGCCCGACGAGATGCTGCCCCAGGCTGACTCCCTGCCTGCCGACCTGCCGGCCCCGGTGGACGACGGCGCCGCCACCCACCTGCCCGGTCGTACGCTTCCCGCCCTGTCGTTCACGGGCACGGACGGCAGCGCCATACGCCTCGACGCGGTCTCCGACGGCCGCTGGGTGCTGTTCCTCTACCCCCTCACCGGAGATCCGGCCGCCGACATCCCGGAAGGCTGGAACGAGATCCCCGGCGCCCGCGGATGCAGCCAGGAAGCCTGCAACTTCCGCGATAACCTCGACGCGCTGAGGGCGCAGGGCGTCGACCGGGTGCTCGCCCTGTCCTCAGACCGAGCCGACTACCAGCAGGCGCTCGTGAACCGCCTGCACCTGCCCTACCCGATGCTCTCCGACCCCGGGCTCACCCTCGCCGACGAGCTGAAGCTCCCGACGTTCGAGGCCAACGGCCAGACGCTCTACCGGCGCCTCACCCTCGTGCTCCGTGGCACCACGATCGAGCACGTCTTCTACCCGGTCTTCCCGCCGGACACCCACGCCGACGAGGTGGCGCAGTGGTTCCGAAACCAGCGCGACACGTAATCGCATCGGCTCAGGATCGCCATCCCGAACTGGCTGACGGCCCTGCGCTGCCGAGGCCAAGCGGGATGCTGAGCCAGACCCGAAACGGGCATCAGCTCACAAACTGCCCTCTGAGCACTCGGGCGTGAGAACAGCAGACCAGCGGTGGCGTCGGCTGATATCGACGTCACCGCGGGTGTTGGGGCGGTCTGGATGGTGTGGCATCCGAAGTCGGCCCGGGCGCGGGAGCAGATCGCGCTCCTGGAGTGGTACGGCGCGCAGTGGCGGTATGTTGGCGGCAGCAGCGGCCCCGTGAACGATCCTGGCAATGTCGACGTGATCGAGATCCGCGGCGGCGGGGGCGTCCTCAGCCTCACCCGCAGTCTTGACCTCAACGTTTCCCTCTTCTTACCTTGACCGGGGATCTTGCACGCAAGCCCCGTCCCTTCAGGGCGGGGTCAGCGCATCCTCGAACTGCGCCCGGTCGTCAGGCCGGGCGTGGCTGCTGTTCGATGGACTGCTGGAT
>NZ_JBEYTS010000116.1:0-2500 GCF_040643155.1 Streptomyces sp. NPDC047453
CTGTGCCCCCGGCAGGATTCGAACCTGCGACACCCGCTTTAGGAGAAAACGTGCACCGACTGTGAGGTTCAGTAGGTGCGCGACGGGTCCAGTTTGCCACTGGCTACAGGGGCGCGACCTGCGCAAACAGGGTTCGGTTGGGTTCAGTAGGGTTCAGTGCGGGGGTGTTGTGGCATCCGTGTGGCATCGCGTGGCATCCGGCCTCACACCGCCCGCAGCTGTCGAACAGCCGGCGCCTCCGGGGCCATGACCGCGAGCACCTGAGCGGCCACGTCCTCGGCGCTGTGCTGGTACAGCCACGTGACTTTGCTGCCGCGGTCGTGACCCATGACCGTCTGCACGTCTTTCTCCGGGACGCCCAAGTCCTTCAGTCGCGTGGCGAACACGTGCCGCAGATCGTGCACCCGCGGCCACCACTCATCCCGTTTTGTCTCCGGGTTGGTGACCTTCCGGGCCAGGCCAGCGGCCTGGATCGCGGGGATCCACGTCCGTCGGAAGTTGTGCCGGGTGAGGGTACCGCCGAGCGGGCCCCGGAACACCAGCTCTTCCGGGTGCAGGTCCCGGCCGTCCCCGATGGGCGAGACAGTGTCGACGGGGCGGAACCGTGCGGCCATCGTCTGTACCGCCTCGATAGCCTCAGGGGTAAGCGGCACCGTCCGGAAGCCGGCCACGCTCTTGGGCGCGGCCTTGCGGAACAACGTCCCCCGATCCTCGCTGAGCACCTCCTTCACTCTGAGGTGCTTAGCCTCCAGGTCGACGTGCGCCCACCGCAGCCCGGTGGCCTCCCCCCATCGCATACCGGTCTCCTCGAGGAACACCACCAGGGGTCGGTACCAGACGTCGACGTGCTGCCGGATCAGCGCGACCTGTTCACGCGTGGGCGGTCGGGTCTCCTCGGCGTCCTTCTTCGGCGGCGCGTCGAGCTGGACTTCGGCGGCCGGGTTGAAGGGGATCCGTTTCCCGTCCCGGGCCGCGTCGCGCAGCATCGCCGACAGCAGCTCCAGCACCTTCTTACGGGTGTGGTGGCCCTTCACGTCGCGGGTGATCCATGTCTGGAGTTCGATGTACTCCAGGTCGCACAGACGCCACTTGCCCCACCGCGGTTCGATGTGGGCCCGCCAGTTGCTCAGCTTCCTGTTCGTCGTCGTGACGGCTCGCTGCGGCTGGGCTGGCCACCACAGTTCCCACCACTGGGCGAGGGTGATCTCGCCGCGTCTGGGGTCGGCGTACGTCCGCTTCCGAACCCGGGTGCGCACCTCGTCGAGGAACGCTTCGGCGCGCTTCTTACCACCCTCGGCGATCGTGAAGCACTTCTGCTTCTGCCGGCCGTCCGGGTCCCGGTAGCGCGCCTGCCAGCTGCCCTGGCAGTCTCGCCGCCGGTTGCGCTCGCCGTACTCCTCCGGCGGGTACGCCTCCATGCACTTCGGACAGCCGCAGCTCTTCTGGCGTAGCTGCCGTGGATTGTTCGAGGCTCTACGCCCCACGGGTCTTCACCACCTGATCGCTCCTCCGCTGACTGGGTACGCGGGGGGTCAGGTCGACCTCATCCCCGCACCAGCAGACTGCACCGAACTCCGGTTGGTCGACGGCAAGTTCACGCAGAATGGCCCGGACGAGAGTCACGGTGTGTTGCGGCTGGAGGCCTTGCGGAACTTCGATCGTTCGATTGTCGGCGTCGAAGGTGGGGTGTTCGTCGGGAGGGACGAACCAGACGCGGACACACATAAACACCCCTGAATCGCAGGTGAACGGGACCTGTTGCCGACGGGGGAGGGCATCGGCGTCCGTCCGAACGTACCCGCACTTGGGGAAATTATCGACGCTTGTTGAACAAATCGTAGATCGAATCTGACCGTGAGTGAGCAGCCTAACTAGCGGAGACTCGCGACCAGTGTGGATGGTTGTACCGCTCTACGGGCCGGACCGGTTCATGTCGTTCAACGCGCGCATCTCGACCTCTTTGGCGCGCTGCTGCTCCGCGGTCAGGCCGCGCCACAGCTCGATGATGCGGGCCTCGGCGTCGGGGGAGAGCGGGCCGGGCGACTCGCGGCCGGCGGCGGCGAAGACCTCTGCCTCGGTGAACTTGGGGAAGGCCTGCGACAGTGCGCGTAGCTTGTCGCGGTTGGGGCCGCGGCCGGTGCCTCGCTTGCGGTGTACCCACGAGTTCACGGTGGCGGGGGCGACGCCGATGCGGCGCGAGATCTCGCTGTCAGTGACACCGTAGGTGTCCTTGAGACGAGCGAGAAGCTGCGCCAAATCTTCGGTGCGCCCCTGGTCTGCCACGGCCTAAGCATGCGTGTTGATCTTCTACTTTCGCAAGTGAAAGTAGAAGCCTGACCGGATCGCGTTGCGGCGCGTGATCACCCCGGCGCGCGCCGTCGCCACCGTCATATGCGCCCATCGTGGAACGTGCATTCGAATCAGGCTGCGGCGGCACGGTCCTACCGAAACTCACGCCCGCTCACTTGACCTTACTGACACAGTCACAGTAGAAATATGT
>NZ_JBEYTS010000116.1:2593-14384 GCF_040643155.1 Streptomyces sp. NPDC047453
CATCGTGGAACGTGCATTCGAATCAGGCTGCGGCGGCACGGTCCTACCGAAACTCACGCCCGCTCACTTGACCTTACTGACACAGTCACAGTAGAAATATGTCAACGCGGGGTGACTCGCCGCGCAGCTCCCCACTAGGCACGAGGAATACATGACCGACCTCATCCGCAAGGGCGAAGGCCAGCCACTCCGAGACGCGATGAAGCGCCAAGGCGTGACCCAGGCCGAGCTCGCCGCTCGAACCAAGGCGGTCGACGTCCGCGGGCGGGGGGTGAGTGCCGCAACCGTCGCCAAGGTCACCGGCAGTGGCACGACGGCGGCCGACTGGTGCAGGGGTCGGACGGCGTGGCTGATCGCCACGGCGCTGGATGAGCCCCTCCAAGCCCACTTCGACATGCCCACAGTTTCTACAGACACAGTGAAAGGGTGTAAAGCCCATGGCGAGTCAGACCCTCGCTGAGCGCACCGAGATCCTCCGCCCGGCCGGCATCGCACCGCTCCTCGCCACCGAGGAGCTGCGAGCGCACTTCGGTGTCTCGCGCTGGACGGTCAACGCGTGGGTGAAGGACAAGGGGTGCCCCGTCGTGCGGCTCCCCGGTGGTAACCGCCGCTTCAACCTCACCGCCGTCGAGGCGTGGCTCGCCGCACAGGGCGAGGGCGCCGAGCAGGCCCGCGCCGAGCAGGCGCGTCGGGCGATCTCCGCTCGCTACTAACCCCTTGATGCGCCGAAGGGTCGCCCGCTTGCCCGCCTGGCGACCCCACGACCCGGCGCCCTTACCCACAGAAAGAAGGTCACCGGTGACCACCGAGATTACCGAACAGACCACGCCCACCGACCCGCTCCGCACCACGTACATGGCCGCGACCGCGCTCGCCGCCAGGCTCGTCGACCAGGCGCAGATCCTGCCGGACACCGTCGAGACCCGCCGCGAGCTCGGCACCGACACCTACGGCGTCCGCTTGCACTACGGCACCGGCCTCACCGCCGGCCGCGGCGTCCTTAAGACGGCGGCCGCCGTGGACACCGAGGTGACCCGCGACGACGTCCGCGACGACGTCGTCTGGATCGAGGCGCACGCCACCGTCGACGGCATCCCCCTCATCGCCCGGGCACTGACGAACACCGCCGATGCCGACCAGCTCCTGGCCGCGAGCGACGAGGCGGAGGACCCCGAGGCGACGCAGCAGATCCCCACCGTGGACACGTCCCCCACGGCCGTGCCGGCCCTGTCGGTTCCGGGCATCTTCGCCGTGCGGCCGCTCGCCGCCATGAAGGCCGCTTCCTCGTCGGAGAGCGACGCGTGAGCCGGGCCCTGCAGCACCAGCTGCACAGCATCCTGCAGACCGCGACCGCGACCCTCGACCTGCCCCTCGAGAGGGGACACCTCGAGGGCCTGGCCGTCGAGGTCACCCCGGCCATCCGCGCCCTGCTCGCCACGACTCCGGCCGCCGCCGAGGAGGACGCGCCCGTCCGCTGCGCCCTCACCGCCGAGGCGCAGTTGGAAGAGGCGGTCGGCGTGCGGATCACCGAGTACGCCGGCTGCATCTCCCGCATCGGGGTCGACGTCGACGAGGACTCGCCCGCCGCCGTGCTCGCGGCCGAGCTGCGGGGGCGGCAGCCGGACGTCATCGCCACCTCCGTCCCCGACGGCAAGTATCTGGCCTTGACCGTACGGCCGCAGTCCCTGGACGCCTGGCGCTGGTGGCTCGACAAACTCGGCATCGCCGCCGAGGCCGTGACCCAGCAGGGCAACACCGCGCACGCCGTAGGCGTGGTGGGTGACGTCGCCGTCGAGGTGTGCGGGGACGGCGTGCCCGAGCTGCAGGTGGACGCGTCGGCAGCCCGGTGGACTCGGTTCCTCGCGCCGGTGCAGGCCCTGCGTGAACCGGCGGGTGACGTCTGATGCCCGCCGCGACCGCCGCCCAGTGGCTCACCGCCGCCAGCATCGGCACCGCCGCATTCGCTCCGGGCGCGCTGCTCATCCTCGGCCTGGACCACGACCTCACCCCCCGCATGCCGCACGTCGACCTGGAGCCCGCCCAGCGCGCCGCGCAGCAGGCCCGGACCCGGCTCGCCGCATGGCTCATCGCCCTCGCCATCGCCTCGCAGCTCGAGCAGCCGAAGGAGGCGACCCGCTGATGCCCGCCACGCCCAAGCCGACGATCACGCAGGCCGGGCTCCACCGGGTGTGCTGCAACTCCAAGGACGGCGCCGCCCACTCCACCAGCAAGGCGCGCTGGGAGCTGTACCTGGTCGTCTACAACTCCACCGACCCCTGGCCCGAGTACGCGTGGCCCGTCTCCCGCCGGCACCAGGTTCCCGCCATCTCCGAGCGGACCGAGGCCCTCGCCTCGCTCGGCTACGCGCCCGCCCCGGGCAGCGAGTGGGAGTGGCAGGAGGACATCACGCCCAACTACCACGGCCACCCGACCGCGGTCTCCCTCATCGCCGGGATCAGCATCGTCCCGCTCGAGCAGCCGGCGGAGGCCACCCGATGACCGAGCCGACCGCTGAGGCGTACCCCGGCGAGCTGGCCATGTATCGGCAGCTCGCGCACACCCTCCGCGCTGTCGTCCTCACCGACGACGCGGACGTCAACGAGGTGCGCAGGCTGCTCGAGCAGCACGCCAGTGACGACGTCGTGGCCCGCGAGGAGGCGAAGGGGAAGAGCAGCCACCAGGCCGACGCCACCCCCCGCCTGACCGGACGCCGCGCTCGGCTCCTCGACGCCATCCGCACCCACGGGGGCCGTTGGGACACCGGCCGCGTGCTGGACCTGTACCGGCTCACCGAGCCCGGCTACATCCAGCGCGTCACCGCCCGCCGTGACCTCGGCTACCTCCAGTGGTGCGGCCACCTCGACCAGCACGGCCCTCAGGACGGCCGCTTCTACACGCTCAAGATCAGGAAGGGGCGCCGCTAGTGGGCCATCATCGTCCCCGCCTGCCCGAGGTCAGCGCTGCTCAGCGCGCGGCCCGGCTCGCCTGGAACAAGGGGCTCACCGGCAAGAGCCGCGCGGCCACCGACATGTCGGTGATCGAGGTCTGCACCGTTGGCGACTGCGGGACTCCTGTCGTCGGCCGGCGTCCGCCGGTCGCGCGCATGGTCTCCGTGCAGGGCAGTGCGGACGGCGCGGCCGCGCACTGGTACTGCCCGGTCCGCTGTGCCGCGATCGCCCGCGCCCGCGCCGACATCCGCACCATCCCGATGCGGCCGGGCGGTGAGACCCATGGCTGAACCCCGAGTGCTCACGCAGGAAGAGCTGTGGGCGGAGGCCCGCGAGCGGTTCGGCCAGAACAGCGTGGACTGGGCGTTCCAGTGCCCGTCGTGCGCTGACATCGCGACCGGCATGGACATCTTCAAGGCCTTGGCCCAGCACCCGCGTCAGGCCAAGGGCTTGAGCCGCAACGTCTACTACACCGAGGTCCTCGGCCAGGAGTGCATCGGCCGCATCCTCGGCAAGGACGGCGGCCGGGGCTGCCAGTACGCCGCGTTCGGATTCCTCCCCGGGCCCTGGCAGGTCGCCGTCCCCAACCGGCACGCACCGATGTACTGCTTTCCCCTCGCCCCGGCCGGGGAGCAGGGGGCGGCTCAGTGACCTCCCGTACGGACATCGTCGCCGCCGTCCTGCGCGGTCCCGTCCTGCGCCGTCCGGTCCTCGCGCACGAGATGCGCGAGCACTTGGTGCAGGGGCTGGACCCGCGCAGCACGCAGACGCGGTGGACGGCGACCGTGCCGCAGTTGGCCGAGGCCATCGTCACCGCCTTGCAGGAGGCGGACCGCGAGGAGAAGGACATCCCCGCCGGCAGCACCGCTCGGCACACGGGGACGGCGTCCACTGCTCGCGCGGAAGCCCCAACCAGTCACGCCCTCATCCTCGAGCGCGCCGGCCACGACGTCATCGGCACCTGTCGGTGCGGGCGCGCCATTGGCCGTACCCCACAGAACAAGCCGTTCGACGCTCTCGTCGGCCTGTGGGAGCGGCACACCAACCCGACACGTCCGGACGGGGCCTGGGCCGATGCCGTCGCCTCACTCCCCTTTCCGATCCAGAACGGAGCGTCATGACCGAGACGATTCCCGAAGCGCCGGCCGTCCCGGATCTGGCCCAGGTCCTCGGTGCACCGGCCGTCACCATCCTCGTCCGCGCGGAAGAGGCCCAGCTCGGCGACATCGCCGACAGCACGGGCGGCCTGGTGAGAGTCCGCGAGATCGTCCAGCGTCACCACACCTGGGACCTGGCCGGTGACCCGCCCGGACACGTTGCCCGAGTCGACAGACCCGGTCTCTGGCCCGGCGACACGCCACCCCTGATCCGCCACAGCTTGCCGCGTACGGACGTCATCCGCGTGCGCCGCACGGTGAAGGCCTTCGGCCGACTGCCCGGCCACTCCAAGAACGTCCACTCGCACGCGCCGGTCAAGCGCGGCTGGTACACCGACCCCGGGGGCTACGACGCCGAATGCTCCTGCGGCTGGAAAAAAGATCACGTCTACGTGTCCAAGTCCGGGGCCGCGTACGGCTGGCTGGAGCACAAGGCCTCCGAGCTGACCCGGGCCGCGCACGACGACAACTCTGCCCTCGCCTGGCTCGCGACCACCGAGGCAGCTCACTGCCTGCCGCCGGTGCCGTGGACCTTCAAGAAGATCACCCACGGGCCCCGCAACGGCGGCGGGATCGCCGAAGCCTCCCTCGACTACCTGCCGTTGCTGCTCGCCCGTCAGGTCCTCGCCGCGTGGCGGGACGTCCTCACCGTCGACTCGGACGACACGTACGAGAACCGGCGCGAGGGCCCGCGCCAGACGAGCCGCGGTAGCCGCCCCGGCTACACGTACCTCCGACTGTCCGGATTCGCCGAGGGCAACGCGCGGATCATCCTGTCCGCTCGCATCGACGAGCCGGACGACCCCGAGTGACCGGCGACGACCGGCGCCCCGGCGTCGACGGGGTGTGCGGGCACCTGACCGGCCCGCACACCCCCGACACCCGCCCCTACCCCTGCGGATGGCGGTGCGCCCTGCACACCCCGAACGCCCTGGCCGGGCGGCCCGAGGCCCCGCCGGGCCAGGGCTGGCCCATCGACCGCCAGCCCCCACCTGGCACCACCCCGGAGGACGCCGCCCCCACCGGCGCCCAGCACGAACAGGAAGAAGGCCATGACCGCGACCGCACCGGCAGCTCTCCGCATCCCGACCCCGGGTGACCTGGCCCGCCTGCAGGGCCCCCGCCTGCCAGCCACCGCGCCCAAGTCTCCCGCCTCGGCAGCCGCGTCGAAGGCCGCGGCCGGGCCGCGCTTCGCCGAGCCGGGACAGCCCTACCAGCCCCGCAATCTCAGCCCGGAGGACGCCATCAAGCCCGGCGGCCTCACCAAGCGGGAGCACTTCCGTAAGTACTTCCTCTTCGGCATGCGCATCAGCAGCCTGCCGGCGCACGCCCGCCTGGTCGGCCACGACCTGATGTGGCGCGCCAGCCACGCCACCGGCCGGATCAGCGTCAGCCTCCAGCCCAGCAGCGAGCGGCTCGCGCTCGCCACGGGGCTGACCGCCGCCCAGGTCGACGTCGCCCTGCAGGTTCTGCACACCCGCGGCTGGCTCCATTACCGGCGCCTGAAGGAAGGCCCGCGCGCCGGGCAGACCGTCTACTCCCTCGTCATCCCTGCCGGGGCCCTCGAGGGGATCCGCGCCTGGATCGCCGCGCACCCGCGCGAGCTCGCCCGCTGACCACCAGACCGCGGGGGGCGGGCGCTGACCACGCCGTGCCCGCCCCCCGCGCACCACTTCTGCCAGAAGAGAGCACCGATGGAACTCCGGACCACCGAGCCCAGCCGCATCTTCCGCGCCACCGGCGGCGGGGCCGGCCTGAACGCCGAATACCGCTGCAGCGACGGCAGCCCCTACCTGTCGTTCCACCTGTTCAGCGAGCACGACGGCACCACCGAGGACATCGCGGTCCTCCTGCCTTCCTGCGTCGCCCCCCGCCTCTTTGGCGCAGCCCTCGCCTACCTCGAGGCTGCCCAAGGCACCGAGGCAGGCGAGCAGTTCGTCCAGGCCTTGCTCGCCACCCGGGACCGGTCCGCCCAGATGATCGCTGCCGATCTTGCCGAGCGCGAAGCGGCATCGGCTGCGTGCTGCGAGGCCGGCTACCGCACCCAGGGCCACGAGCACACCTGCCGTGGCACCCAGCCCGGCACCTGACCACCGTCTCCAAAGCGGGTGGGCCAACAGCACAAAGCCCCGCACCAGACGGTGCGGGGCCCAGAAGGGAGAGGGGGAAGCGGTGTCAGGACTCGCCGAGCGCGGCGCGTGCCCGTTCGTACCACTCGGGCGAGACGAGTACGGCCTGCGGCTTGTCGCGGCGCGTGAGGATGACGCGCACGCCGAGGAGGCGCGTCCTGGCGATGACCTCAGTCAGGTTGGCGCGGGCCTCGGAGACACCCATGCGCAGCTCGTCGGACTCAGACATGCGCTCAGGATACACATCCAGCTAACGCGTAAGTCCGTCGCGTTGTACAATTCAGATGGGCGGGGACACCGAGACGCGACCCCCGCTCCGGCAATCCGTCACGCCCCGACCTGACCGGGGCAGACACCGGCCCCGGCCCCACCGGCTCGCTGGGCGGGCGATCGACCAGGTCTCGCCCGCCCAGCGCCCAACCCCTCGGAGACACCCCTCATGCCCGCCGCCGCGCTCGCAGCCACCCAGGCTGCACCGCACCCCCAGCCGCATCCCGCGGCTGCCGGGGTGCGCCCGCGCGATGGCGGACGCACCGTCAAAGTCCCGCTGCGCCTGGTCGTAGGCGCTCAGTACCCCGATGCGGCCCTGAGCGTCTACGTCAAGGTGAAGGCGCTGGCCCTCCGCCCGGAGGGCTGCACCGCCAAGGTGAGCACGCTCGCCGAGTACCTCGGGATGTCCAAGAGCGCGGTGGAGCGTGGCCTGCGCCCGCTCGCCCGCCCGGACAGCGTCGACGGCCTGGTCGAAGTCCCGACCGTGCGCCGTACGAAGTCCGGCGGCACCGGCCAGTCCGCGCACCGCGTCACCCGCCCCCTCACCGACGGCGAGCTGTGGGTGCGTATCCCGGTGCGTGCGGCCGAGGCGCTCACGCCGCGGCTGCTGCGCCTGTACGCGTTCCTCGCTTACGCCACCGCCCGCCGCATCCCCGTGACCGCGGCCGAGCTCGGCGAGATGCTCCACCACCACACCGGCAAGCGCGCCGGCGAATCCCTCGGTGAGCGGCAGGCCCGCCGCCTGGTCGACGAGCTGGCCGCCACCGGCTGGCTGATGGTGCACCGGCGGGAGGGCGAGCAGGGCCGCCACGCCTACGAGACCAACGACCGCCCGCTGCACTCCGTCCCGGCCCCGGCCGCCGCGGTGCCTGCCGCGGGTGCGGCGGCCCTCGAGGACCAGGCCCCCGGGCAGCTCCCGCTGTGGGACGACGAGGCACCGGTCATTCATGACGGATCCGGTGCGGACGATCTTGACGGATCCCTCGCGTCTAAGGAAGACCGCAGGACTGGCCGACCGGAGAAGACGGAGCTGGGTGGGGGTATCCGCCGTAGGCGAGGTGACCGTAAGTGGGTCGCGGGTCCTGTGGATAACTCCGTGCCGGACACGTTCGCCGGGCCTGGTCTCGTGCTGCGCACGGATGACGAGACCGCCACCGCGGGCCCGGCCCCCGGCCGCCCCGCCTACACCGGCCCCGCCCTGCAACTCTCCCCCCGGATCTGGCGCGTCCTCGAGCCGGTACGTCACGAGCTCCCGGCGATCGGCCCGTACCTGCTGCGCCGGATCGCCCGCGAGATCGGCACCCAGCTCGACGCGCCCGGCGGCAGCGAGGAGCGGCTCATCGACCGGCTCACCCGCCGCTACGCCACCACGACCACGGTCCGTGACATCGGCCGCTGGCTCCTCGGTGCCGCTCTCGTCCGGCACGGCTGCGGCCGCCCGGACTGCGAGACCGGCGTCATCTGGGAGTCCGGCGCCGACTGCGAGACCTGCGCCGTCAACCGGCAGACCGAGGCAGCCCGCGCCCGCCGCGACGCCGAACTCGCCGCCCGCGCCCAGGAGCTGGACGAGCAGCGGCAGCAGCGCCTGCGCGAGGCGGAGGCCCTCGAGGAGCAGCAGCGGCGCGCCGCCGGGCGTGCCCGGGCGCGGCTGCTGGAGGAGCGGAGGGATGAGCAGCTGCCCGCGCCGTCCCCGGCCGCGGTGCTCGAGCTGCCGCCCGCGCAGCTGCTGCCGCCGAAGAAGACGTACCGCCAACGCGACCAGGCCAGCGACGAGGAGATCCTCGCGGCGATTGCCGAGCACGGGCCCGCTGTCGCCCTGCACATCTACGGCCACCTCAGGACGCTGCCGCTCCTGCACGGCCGCCCCAACTCTCTCGAGACCGGTAGCGACCGGAGGACTCATGCCCAGTGACCACGACGTTGCGACGTGCGGCGGCTGCTTCGCCCGGATTCGGTGGGCGATCACCGTGAACGGGAAGCGCCAGGCCGTCAACGCGGACCCCGACCCCAAGGGCAACTTGGCCGCCCACACGGACGGCACCGGCACCCTCAAGGTCCGCGTGCTCTCGGCCGAGCGGTCGACGCTCGAGCATGCCGAGTGGCAGGCCATGCCCCACGCCGCGACCTGCAGCCGCCGGCCGCGGACGCCGCGGCCCTCGAGCAGGCCCGGCCGCCGCGCCCCCGTCGTCCGCTATGGCACCTGGCGGAGGACGGGGTGAGGCGCGACAAGCCACGCGAGGACGTCGCGGAGATGCTCCGGCAGGGCGCGCCGTACCGGGTGATCGAGCAAGAGCTGGGCGCGTCGCGGCACGTCATCACGGCCACGCGGCAGGCGTACCGCATTCCGCTGCCCAAGGGGCCCGGCTACCGGCTGTCGTCCGAGCAGCGGGAGGTTGTCGAGAAGCAGGTCGCCGAGCTCCTGAGCGACCACGCCTCTTATCGGGAGATCCGGGAGGAGGTGGGGATCAGCTACCCGACGATCCAGCGGATCCGGACGAGGCTCGGGCTTCCCGTGGGCGGGGGACGGGACCGGCCGCGGCCGCGCACGGTGGCGCAGACCTTCGAGCTGTACACCGAGCCGTTCGGCGAGGGGCATCTGCGGTGGACGGGGCCGCGGCGTGGCCGATCGGCCCTGCTGTTCGCCGAGGGACGCCGCTTCAACGCGAGGCACGTGGCTTTCGAGGCGTACCGCGGGCGGCCGCCGGTCGGCTACGTCCGCTCCTCCTGCCGGCAGATCCCGTGCATGGAGGGCGCCCACCTCGTCGACGCCGTCCTGCGCGGCACCGCCTCCCCCAGCTGCCAGCAGCCCGGCGACGGCGCATGACCATCGCCGGGCTCCACGCCCTCCTCGACGAAATCGACCGCCAAGGCGGCCCCGAAGCCGCCCGCCAATGGCACCTCCACCTCACCGACGAAGGAGCAACACCGACCATGACCACCGCACCCGCGCTGCGCCCGACCTCGCCGGCCGCCGACGTCCACCTCAAGCCCGTCCAGACCACCGAGGACCCCGAGCAGCTGCCCGTCGGCAAGCTCCTCGCCTGGGGCGACCAGCACGCCGACCCGGACGTCCAGGACCAAGCCGCCCGCGCCCGTATCGCACTGCACGGCCTGCGCCAGCGGTACGCCACCGACCGTGAACTGACCGAGCTCACCAGCGAGGCCGAAAAGCTGGAGCAGCGCCTGGCCGAACTGCGCGCCCGCGAGGCCGAGCTTGCGCCGGCGAAGAAGGCCAAGGGCAAGCGGCAGCCCGCCGAGTATCCCGCGGCCACTGTGCGCGCCTGGGCGAAGGAGAACAACGTCGACTGCCCGCAGGTCGGTCGGGTCCCGAAGAAGGTCGTCGAGGCCTGGCGGCAGGCCACCGGTGCCGCGGCCGGCGCGACGTCTTGAGCGAGCCCGTGGAGTGCGCCCTGTGCCACCAGCCGATCCGGTCCGCCGCCGCGAAGGAGCGGCGGATCGGGTCGGGCTGCTGGCGCAAGCTCACCCCGGCCCAGCGCTCAGCGATCCGCCGCAACCCGCGCGGCATCCGCGCCGCCCTCAACCAGCCCGTGCCCGCCACCGACGGGCAACTCCCCTTCGGAGTAGAGACGTGAGCCGCCAGCCCACCCGCATCCAGCGCCAGCGCACCAAGGGCTGGCGCGCCCCCGACCGTGCCATCTACGTCGGCCGCGGCACCCGCTGGGGCAACCCGTACACGGTCGTCCAGCGCAACCGGTTCCACGCCGTCGTGACCGACGGCGGCGGCGTGATCTACGCCAACAAGGACGAGGCCGAGGCGCGCCGGGTCGCTGTCGACTGGTTCCGCGCGTGGTTCTCCAGCCAGCCCGACCTGGCCGCCGCCGCCCGCCGTCAACTCGCCGGCCGCGACCTCATGTGCTGGTGCCCCCTGCCCGAGCCCGGCGACCTCGACCACTGCCACGCCGCCGTCCTCCTCGCCATCGCCAACGAGCAGGAGGCGCAGCGCTGATGCCCGAGCCCGAGCCCCTCGCCGTCATCGCTCTCGTCGGCGTCGCCTGCTGGTTCCTCGGCTGCCTGTGCTGGCTGGCCGCCGGCATCACCCACCTCGTCGAAACCGTCCGCAACCGTCACCGCCAGGAGCAGCCGTGATCATCCACGACGCCGCCGCCGCCTTCGTCGCCCTCATCTACGCCGCACTGCTCTGGGCATGGATCCTCGGCGCTGTCGCCGGGCTCGTCCTGTCCACCGTCTTCTTCGCCGCCCGACCGCTCATTGCCCCCACCACCCGAGCCGTACGCCGCCGTATCCGCCCCATCTGGGTCCGCGGCCGGGCCCGGCTCGCCCGAGCCCGCTCCAACGACTACGGGGAGGCGGCGTGATCGCGTACGGCCTCGCCGTCGGCATCGTCGTCGCCCCGTTCACCAGCGCTGCCCTGCTCGGCCTCGGCCGGGCGGGGCGCGCCCTCCGCAACCTCGCACGAAAGGCCACCCGATGACCGACCCCACCATCACCGACCTCCGCCGCGAGCTGGAGAAGGCCCGCGAAGCCCTCGCCGGAGCCGAGCAACACCTCGCCCGACACGCCGAGATGAACGCCGCCCTCCACTGCGCCGCGCGCGTCATGTACTCCCCACTCCACGCCAAGGTCACCGCCGCCATCGGAGGCATCGACCACGCCCTCGCCCGCACCGAAGGGAACCGGCATCTGCCGACGCTCGACAGCCAGAGCAGCGACGGCGTGTGGGCCGCCCTTATCGCCGACCTCGACCGCTGCGGCCACGGCCGCCATGAAGGCGACGACTGCGGCTCCTGCGGCGGCCGGTCGCGCGGCAACCCGAACCTGCGCCCCGGCCAGGTCATCGGCTACGGCCTGCGCGGCGATCACATCGTCATGCCCTACCGGGAGCACAAGCACGACCCGGCCGCGTGGCGCCTGCGCCTGGACGGAGGCGAGCAGCAGTGACCCCGCACCTCCGCACCGCCCGCGCCTGCACCACCGCCGCCATCCTCCTCACCGCCAGCGCCCTCTACAGCGCCACCGCCCACCCCTGGCTCGCCCTCCCCGGCCTATGCGCCGCCGCGCTCTTCGCCTGGGACGCCGCCCGCAGCTACACCGCCCACCACCGCGTCGTCGCCGAACACGACTGGGCCAGACGCCGCGCCCTCGGCGACAACCCGCCCCCGCTGGACCCGTGCTGCCTACTCGCCCAGCACAGCAGCGGCGCAGCACACGACCACAAATGCACCGACACAACCCGCTGGAGCACGGCATGAGCGACCCGTCCTCGACGCCCTGCGCCGCTACCACCTGTCACCGCGGCCTGCGTGAG
>NZ_JBEYTS010000117.1:0-14178 GCF_040643155.1 Streptomyces sp. NPDC047453
GACGGCAGCCGCCTGATAGCCACACCCAGCACCCCTGGGCGACCCAACCCTACGAATGGCTCGATCAACCCGATCAAGAAGGTAGAGCCGCCTGATTGTTACAAGCGCCTGGCTCACGAACCCGAGGTCAGGCGCCCTTGTCCGCAGGCTCCAGAATCGCCACGCACTCCACGTGATGCGTCATCGGAAACACGTCACAAGGTGTGCGGACGGGAGGAGAATCTGCAGGTCACATGGGGTTTTCCTGCCTTGGGCGCGGGCTGTGAGGCGGCCGGAGCGTCAAATGAGCGTCATGTCTGACGGACTTTCTCTCCTCCTTTGGCCGGTACACCGGGCTGTCCGCGTTTCTGATGCCCGTGGCCGTCATGTTGCTGCTCGGGCGGCAGGTCAGCTGCTGGAGGTGCTGCGGGATGCCCGGCGCAGCGCTCGCCACCGGGCCGCCCGGGCCGACCCGGTGGGCCCGGTGGGCCCGGTGATGAGGCTGGACATCAGGACCGACTCGTCGCCGGGTTTCACCTCGTGCACATCGGCGTCCGCCCCCGGACGCCTGCCTGGGTGTGGCTCAGGCGTCGATGATGACGGGGATGATGAGGGGCTGGCGGCGGTGGGTGCGGAAGGCCCAGTTCGCCACGGCGCGGGCGACGAGTTGTTCGAGTTGGCGGGCGTCCCCGACGCCTTCTTCGGCTGCGGTGGCCAGGGTCTTCTCGATGACGGGGATGACCGGCTCGAAGGTGGCGTCGTCGTGGACGAAGCCCCGGGCCAGGAAGTCGGGGGCCTCGGCGAGAGCGCCGGTGTCCGCGTCGACGATCGCCACCACCGTGACCACGCCTTCGGCGGCGAGGGTGAGACGGTCCTTGAGGGACGCCTCGGTGGCGCCGCCGACTTCCATGCCGTCCACGTAGACGTTGCCGGCGGGGACCTTGCCGGTGATGGACGCGCGCCCGTCGACCAGGTCGACGACGACGCCGTCCTCGGCGATGACGACCCGGTCGGGGTCGACACCGGTACGGATGGCGAGGTCGCCGTTGGCCCGCAGGTGGCGCCATTCGCCGTGCACGGGCATGACGTTGCGGGGCTTGACGATGTTGTAGCAGTAGACGAGTTCGCCGGCGCTGGCATGCCCGGAGACGTGCACCTTGGCGTTGCCCTTGTGAACCACGTGGGCGCCCCACCGGGTGAGTCCGTTGATCACCCGGTAGATGGCGTTCTCGTTGCCGGGGATGAGGGAGCTGGCGAGCAGGATGGTGTCGCCCTTGCCGATGCGGATCATGTGGTCGCGGTTGGCCATCCGTGACAGCGCGGCCATCGGTTCGCCCTGAGAGCCGGTGCACACCAGAGTGATCTTGTGGTCCGGGAGCTTCTCCAGCTCCTTCGTGCTCACGAGCAGACCGGAGGGGACCTTCAGGTAGCCCAGGTCACGGGCGATGCCCATGTTGCGGACCATCGACCGGCCGACGAAGGCGACCTTCCGGCCGTGCTGGTGGGCGGCGTCCAGAACCTGCTGGATGCGGTGCACGTGGCTGGCGAAGCTGGAGACGATGACCCGGCGCGGCGCGGTGCGCATCACCTGCTCGATCGCCGGGTTCAGCTCTCGCTCGGAGGTGGTGAAGCCGGGTACCTCGGCGTTGGTGGAGTCGGTGAGGAACAGGTCCACGCCCTCCTCGCCGAGGCGGGCGAAGGCGCGCAGATCGGTGATGCGGTCGTCGAGGGGGAACTGGTCCATCTTGAAGTCGCCGGTGTGCAGCACCATCCCGGCCCGGGTGCGGATCGCGACCGCGAGGCTGTCGGGGATGGAGTGGTTGACCGCCACGAACTCGCAGTCGAAGGGCCCGAAGCCACGCCGGTCGCCCTCCCGCACCCGCACCGTGCGCGGCCGGATGCCGTGTTCCTTGAGCTTGGCCTCCAGGAACGCCAGCGTCAGCTTGGAGCCGACGACGGGAATGTCGGACCGCTCACGCAGCAGATACGGCATGCCGCCGATGTGGTCCTCGTGGCCGTGGGTGAGGACCACGGCCACGACGTCGTCCAGCCGGTCCCGGATCGAGGTGAAGTCCGGCAGGATCACGTCCACGCCGGGCTGGGTCTCCTCGGGGAAGAGCACGCCGCAGTCGACGATGAGCAGCTTGCCCGCGTGCTCGAAGACGGTCATGTTGCGGCCGATCTCACCCAGGCCGCCCAGGGCGATGACCCGCAGCCCTCCTTCGGGAAGAGGCGGGGCGGCTTTCAGCTCGGGGTGCGGATGACTCATACCCTGACGGTACCTGGAGAGCGGGACAGGGTGATCCATCGCCTGTGCGATCTCTTCCTCCCGACAGGGTCGGGGCACCACAGCAGGTGTCCGGGGACGATCCGATGACGCCGGCGGCCGGACAGGGAGGGGTCAAGGCGGTACCCAGCCGTGCGCCCGGTGGTGCCGGCGAAGATCTCGTGTCCCTTGTCGTGGTGGCCAGCCTCCGCGCCCTCCTGGTGCGCCTCGCCTCTGGGCCACTCGGTGCACAGCAGTGCCCGAGTGCCGTCGGCGCTGTGCCGGAAAGTGCGTCCGATCTTGCCCCGGGTGCCCGCCGTCCCTCGGCTGGGCGGCGATCACGGCGTCCCGTGAGGCGCGCTGCCACTCGACTCCATGACGTCCCAGGCCGCGGTGACCGGGCAGCCGGGCCTGTGAGTCTCGTCGGCTACGGCGAGACCGAGGTACCGGCGGTATCGAGACGGCCCCGCGAGGGCGGCTGTCAAGCCGCTGCCCCGCAGGTACGGGTCGTAGGCGGCGTCACCGGCCCCCTGTGCGCAGGTCAGCACAGTGTCACCGTCGGTGCTCAGGAACCAGGACAGTGCGGCGAGCCCGTGCGCCCACGGGCCGCAGCCGTGCCATTACGAACCCGTCCTCACGGCGAGGACCAACTGACCGACGCCTCCCACCACCACCGTCCGAGCCGTGCCCGGATTCGTTCGATCAAAGGTCGCTGCTCGAACGTCCCGAGTCATTCGGATGCTTGTGTGCCGGCTCGGACGGGGTCAGACATGCGTCCATGCTTCGATGAAGGCGTCACGTCCGGCCGCATCAGGCGACTTGTGGTCCGCGTGGAGGACGCGCCAGGCGGTGAGTTCCAGGTCCCGGAGCCAAAGTTCGCCGATGACCTGTGTCTTGAGATCAGGGAGGTGGTCGGACTCGGCGAGCGCCTGGCCGATCACCTCTGCGGCCGCAACGCGCTGGGGAGGCGTCATCTCGTCTACGGCCGAGAGGATCTGTCCGGCCAGACCGGTTCCCTCTCCGGCCAGCGAACGCAGCACCATGTCCTTGATATTGGTCGGCAGCAGGTAGGCGGTGCCCGAGGATCTCCACAGGTTCGACCAGAAGCGTTCTCCCGCGTCGGTGGGGGTGGGGAGCGCAGCCAGCAGTCCGAGGAGATGCGCGGTGGCCGCGTAGCCATCGGAGTGGGCCGCCGCGAGGACCGCTATGCCGGCGACACGCTCCACGTCGAAACGGCCGGTTTCGAACTGTGAGGGCAGCCCCAATCTTTGTTCCAGCTGATCTGCGAGGGGGGCGGATGCGTGGGAGGGGAACTCGGGAAGCATCGGCGGTCCTTGGGCGTAGGCGGGCTGAGATGCGCGCTCGGGAACCTTGGTCCTTCCCATGGCCAGGCGGCTTACACGGCTTCCGCAGGCCCAGTTGGTGGCGAGACCGACCTCGAGGGACGCTGTCACGGGCAGGCTCTTAGCATGATCGGATGGTTGCCGATGATGCCCAGAAGAACGGGACAGGACGGGAAGTTGTGTCTGGGGACGCCGTAGCCGGTCTCCCCGGCGGATCACATCACGGCAATGCCGGGGAGGAGTTTCACCCGGTTGCCGACCTGGTCGAGTGGGCGGCCGACCTGGTCGAGCCGGTCAAGCCGAAGCTGCGTGGCTGGCTCCATGCCGCGATGGTCCCTGCCTCGGTGAGCGCCGGCATCGTCCTCGTCTGCCTGGCTCGGACCCAGCAGGCGGCCCTGGCCTGCACCGTGTACTCCGCCACCGCCTGCCTGTTGTTCGGGACGAGCGCCGTCTACCACCTGGGTACCTGGGGGCCGATGGGCGAGGCCGTCCTGCGTCGCCTCGATCACGCCAACATCTTCCTGATCACCGCCGGGACCTGCACCCCTCTGGCCGTGCTCCTCCTCCCTCCTGACCGGCGAAACCTGCTGCTGTGGATCGTATGGGCGGGCGCGCTGACCGGTATCGCCTTTCGCGTGCTGTGGGTCAATGCTTCCCGCTGGCTGTACACCCCCTGCTACCTGGCCCTGGGGTGGGCACCGGTGCGTTACCTGCCTGACTTCCTGCACACCGGCGGTGCGGCCGTGGTCACCCTGACAGTGACCGGCGGTCTCCTCTACAGCGCGGGCGCGGTGGTCTACGCCGTCCAACGCCCCGACCCCTCGCCCCGCTGGTTCGGCTTCCACGAGGTGTTCCACGCCTTGACCGTGGCGGCCTTCACCGCGCACTACATCGCCGTCTCCCTCGCCGTCTACTGACGGGGGAGCCGTTCGCGGACACGAGGATCATCTCTGCGCGCCGCAGCCCGGCCACGCGCGGGTGTGATAGCCCGCCGATACCGGCGGGCCCGCTCACCTCAGGCTGCGGCCGATGGACTGGACGATCCGCCGGTGCGGCGGTATTCGGCGTTGATGCGCTGGGCTTCTTCGAGTTGGTCTTCGAGGACGATGACCCGGCATGCGGCCTCGATCGGGGTGCCCTGGTCGACGAGCTCACGCGCGCGGGCCGCGATGCGCAGTTGGTAGCGGGAGTAGCGGCGGTGTCCGCCCTCGGAGCGCAGTGGTGTGATCAGTCGCGCTTCGCCGATGGCGCGGAGAAAGCCGGGAGTGGTACCGAGCAACTCGGCGGCCCGGCCCATCGTGTAGGCGGGGTAGTCGTCGTCGTCGAGACGGCTTAGCGACTCGTCTGCTGTCATCTCACCTCTCTGTGGAACGGGTAGAGGGGCCTTGGTGCCGTTTGGCACCAAGGCCCCGCAGGAACTGCAACACCATCTGCCGGCCCTAGTGCTGCGCCGGCCTTCTGTTTCCGCCCAGCCGCCTGATACTCCGACGGGGGTGCGGGGATCGCGGATGCGTGACCGGAGACCACCTACCTATCGATGTCCTGCGGTACCCGGGCTCGCGTCTTCCGCCCGGGCGATCCTGATGGTGCTCGACTCCTCCGTTCTTCCCTCGGAACCAATCACTTGCAAACAGGGACTGCGTACTACTGGTGCTGCAACCGCGTCAACTGCGGTCCTGCTCGCGGCGGCCCCTCATCACTTCGGGCCACCCGGTCCGGTCGTCAGTCCCGTCGCCGTCGTACAACAACCTGGCTTCGGAACTCCACCACCGCACCGTCATACGTGGACGATTGCCCGGCAGTTCGTGTCTGCCGGGCCTTGCTCGATCTTGGCTACGAAAGAAACCATAATCGCTGAGACATCGAATGTCTACTCCAGCGAGCATAGATTTGCTGCGGCTCGACGATGAGGTCTCTTGCTGAGCCGATCTGCGAATACTGGGGGCCGTCCGCAGCGCAGGTCCGACACACGGATGAGACCCAGAGCCGCCCGCGGAGCTTCCCGTGGCGGCGCCGACCGGCGCGGCGCGTCGACCGCGAATCTCAGCCCCCTCCGGCGAGCACGGTGGCTCGGGTGGGTTAGCGGGCGGGGCGCAGGGTCGGGTAGGCAAGGGCCGGGCATGAACGATCCGCAGACGAGGGTGGCCCTGATGAACACCATGTCCGTCAACGCCACAGCTGCCCCGTTCCCCGCGGCCGTTGCCGACGCACGCGCTACCGCACAAGCGTTCATCGAAGACCTGCGGCGCCGAACGGCAGCAGACCAATGCCTCGAAGCACGCCCCTGGCTCGCAGCCGCCGCGCATGCGCACCCCCGGCCTGTAGTGCGGCACCAGGGGAGCCGTATGCGCCCGTCTCGCCCGGTTGCGCCATCGTCCAAGCCGCCCGGGCGGGCCGGTGCATAGAATCCGACCTCATGCCGAAGCTTGACGAGCTGCTCGTTGCGATAGCCGCCCTCGTGGAATCCGGGCAGAGCAATCAGATGTCCCTGACCGTGGTCACCAGTGGTGCTGTCATCACCGGTCGGCTGGCTCCGGAAGCCATGTGGAGGCAGAGGGTGTCTGAGGTGCTGACGGACTCCGCCGACCTGGGCGAGTTCTCCGCCGTCTTCGACACCCCCGCGAGGAAGGACGGACCGCCCACGCATCTGCATTTCCACGTCGCCCGGATCCTGCAGGGTACGGTGGGGATCCCGGAGACAGGCGGGATGTACCGCGTCGCGATCGAGGACATCAGTGCCTGGACCGTGGGCGACTTCAGCTACTCCGACCACTGACCCACCGACCCACGGCACACAGTGAGGCCCCACCGGCACGCCTCCGTTCTAGTGGTCGTCGCAACACCCCAGTCCAAGGGGTGCGATGCACTTCGAGATCCGGAAGGATCGGCGGCCTGAGGAGATCGGACCCCGAGCGGGAGGAACACCTTCGGCTCGTGGATCTTGGAATAGGGAACACGGAAGCCTGTCGGATCATCGGCATCAACCGCCGCACCCGCAAGCGTTGGCTCTACGGCCGACAGGCATCCGGGAGGTACAGCGTAGCCCCGCCCATCGTGGACACGGGGCTGCCCTGGCAAGCGCCCGAACCCCCGGCTCACCCTGAGGAACCCGTCGGCCCGTCGCGCTACCTCACCGAGGCCGACCGCATCCACATCGCTGACCGGCTCCGGGAGACGGCGTCCGTCCGGGCCATCGCGGCCGAGCTTGGCCGCAGTCCCTCCAGCGTAAGCCGGGAGATCGCCGCAACCGCACGCTCATGCCCAACCGCGGCTGGTCCTACCGTCCGTACGCTGCCCAACGCCGCGCGGACGCCCGCGAACCGCGGCCCCAAGCCCGGCAAGATCGGCCAGAACCCCAGGCTGCGGGACTTCCTCCAGGACCACGTGACCCGGCGGTGGAACCCGGAGCAGATCTGCCACGCTCTACAGGCACGCTTCCCCGACCAGCGGAGATGCACGTGGTCCACGAGACGATCTACCAGGCACTTTACGTCCAAGGCCGCGGGGAACTGAGGCGCGAGCTGACCCGAGCCCTGCGGACCGGACGCGCCACCGAACTCAACAGCCGCCCACGCAAAACGCTCGACTGGGAGACCCCAGCCGAGCGTCTGTTTAAACTGCTCGCGGCTTGATCAACTCACCGCGGTGTTGCTACGACCCCTGGAATTCGCCCACGCCGGTGGGGCCTCACTGCTCTGTTCGGCTCACACCTGTCCGTAAGTCAGGCGGACAGGGGGAGCGCCGAGCGTTGCGGAAGCCGGCCCGTACGGGTCGGCCAGGGGCGCAGATGCGGCGGTAGGGCGGGTGCGGCAGGTGAAGCCGAGTTGGGTCATGGCCCTGAGGACCTCACCGGTGCTGAAATCGCGCCGGTCCTGGCGGGTGACGACCTGGCCGACCTGCTTGGCGGGGTAGTGGCGTCGTCCGATGATGACGAACTCACCGGTGACCGGCTCAGGTGTGACGCCCTTCATCGATTCCACCACGCCGCTCTTGGTCAGGTCGAACGGGAAGCGAGCGATGACACAGCGCATGATGCCTCCAGAGAGAAGAGAAGAGGGCCCCGGATAGGGGTGACGGCGGTTCAGCGAGAGAGGGCGAGGACGCCCAGAGCGTTGCCGCGTCCGTCGACCACGGGCGGGGCCCCGAGCCGGCGGCAGCGCATCGCACGCTCGGCTTCGGCCCACGTGGCCAGCGGCGACGCGAATGGCCCGATGACGTCGGCGATGTCACGCAGGCGGATCCGGTCCGTGTATCCGGAACCCTCACGAACGGCCGTGAGCCGGTCCCGGGTGACCAGGCCGGTGCACATACCGTCCTCGTCGCAGACGACCAGCTGACCTGTACGGGCGGCGGCCATCACGGACAGTGCCACCTCCACGGTCATGTCCTCCCAGACCTGCGGTCCGGCCGCGTCCGCGGGATCGGCCGCCGTCTGCACGGCGTTGGTACGTGTTGAGCGGAACTGCGTCTGGTCCAGCGTCAAAGGGTGCCTCCTGCGAAGTTGGGCGGGCTTCCTGACACGAAGGTTCTATGCCGCCGCACCGGTGGTGGACTGCCGTACGAGCGCACGGCGAGCCGCCGAGACGGGGCGGCGCCGACCCCGTGAGGTGGCGCCGCGCTTCTTGGGGCGTTCGACCACCGGTGCGGTGATGACGACCGGGATGCCGGAGGGTGCCTGAGCGCCGGTGATGCGGTGCAGGGCCTCTTCACCGACGCGGACCTGGGTGGTCTGCGGGACGATGCCGGCCGCTGCCATGAGGCGAGTCAGGGCGCGGCGCTGGTTGGGGGTGACCAGGGTGACGACACTGCCGGACTCGCCGGCGCGGGCGGTACGGCCGCCGCGGTGGAGGTAGTCCTTGTGGTCGGTCGGCGGGTCGACGTTGACGACGAGGTCGAGGTTGTCGACGTGGATGCCGCGCGCCGCGACATTGGTCGCTACCAGCACATTGACGTGCCCGCTCTTGAACTGTGCCAGCGTGCGGGCGCGCTGCGGCTGCGACTTCCCGCCGTGCAGGGCAGCGGCCCGTACCCCGCTGTTCAGGAGGTGCTCGGTGAGGCCGTCGACGGCGTGCTTGGTGTCGAGGAACATGATCACGCGGCCGTCACGTGCGGCGATCTGGGTGGTGGCCGTGTGCTTGTCGGCGCCGTGAACGTGGAGCACGTGGTGCTCCATCGTCGTGACCGCGCCGGCCGAGGGGTCGACGGAGTGCACGACGGGGTCGCTGAGGTAGCGGCGCACGAGCAGGTCGACGTTGCGGTCGAGAGTGGCGGAGAACAGCATGCGCTGCCCTTCGGGGCGGACCTGGTCGAGGAGGGCGGTGACCTGCGGCATGAAGCCCATGTCGGCCATCTGGTCGGCCTCGTCGAGGATGGTGATGGAAACCTGGTTCAGCCGGCACTCGCCACGGTCGATGAGGTCTTTGAGGCGTCCCGGTGTGGCGACGACGATCTCGGCGCCGGCGCGCAGCGCGCTCGCCTGTCGGCCGATCGGCATTCCGCCCACCACCGTGGCCAGCCGCAGCCTCACGGAGCGGGCGTACGGGGCGAGCGCGTCGGTGACCTGCTGCGCCAGTTCACGCGTGGGTACGAGGATCAGCCCCAGCGGCTGCCTGGCCTCGGCGCGCTGCCCGGCCGTACGGGCCAGCAGCGCCAGCCCGAAAGCGAGGGTCTTGCCGGAGCCGGTGCGGCCACGGCCCAGTACGTCCCGGCCGGCGAGGGAATTCGGCAGGGTCGCGGCCTGGATCGGGAAGGGCACGGTCACGCCTTGCGAGCCGAGCGCAGCCAGCAGTGCCCCGGGCATGTCGAGATCGGCGAAGCCCTCTGCGGCGGGAAGCGCGGGTGTGATCGTCCTGGGCAGCGCGAACTCCCCCTGGACCGCGGCGGGCCCGCGGCCGTAACCACCGGAACGGCCCGGCCCGCCGGAGCGGCTCCTGGCCGACGAGCCGAATCGGCTGCCGCCCCTGCCGGAGTCGGTACTGCCGTTACGGGTGCGGGCGAAGCGGTCGTTCGTGCGCGTGCGGTTCATGCGGAACCTTCCTCGATACGGCACATATCAAGGAATTCCCGCAGCGATGAGCAGCAGAGAGAATTGCAAGAATGGACCGGTGGAATGCGAGAGCGAATCTGACCGACGGAAAATCCGTGCGAGCACAGGCGCTGGAATGAGTGGCGCGAAGCGGACGCGATGTCCGGGCGTCCGCTGCTATGAAGCCCATGAAGGGATGCGTGCACCCCTGAAGGATGCTCCGTATGCGGTGAGCCTACGGGTTTCCTGCTTGTCGTCCGCAGGCGAGACCACTGCGGGAAAATGCGAGCAGCTGGGGCCCGCACCCCGAAGGACGCGGGCCCCAGCTACAAGTACGCGACAGTCGGCGTCAGGCGAGAACGATGTTCTCGGCCGTCGGGCCCTTCTGGCCCTGAGCGATGTCGAAGGTCACCTTCTGGCCCTCCAGCAGCTCGCGGAAGCCCTGGGCGGCGATGTTCGAGTAGTGGGCGAACACATCGGCGCCGCCACCGTCCTGCTCGATGAAGCCGAAGCCCTTTTCCGCGTTGAACCACTTCACGGTGCCAGTAGCCATGTCATTTCTCCTTTGGGGCAGTGCATCGGGATCCGCACTGCGCGGACCCCGTGTCGCCGCGATGATCACCCCGTCCGGAAAAAGACCGGATAACAAAAGCGCTTCCAACGGCACAGGCGCCGCCCGGAGGACACTTGGAGTTTTGGGAACCACAACTGCAACTGAGATCGACAGTAGCACGCCGAAGCGGCCTGTGTGCGGTGAAGAATCCCACTCCACTTAATGCGATAGAGAATCTGTCTGCCTGTTCCGTTGAAATCTCAGCTCGCGGGCACAGATATTGACCCAGCCGGAGGGCAACGTTTCGGGAAGCATTGGGGGCGCGCCCAGCGTAAGGGCTGCTCCCCCAAGGTATGGTGCGGGCGGGCGTGGAGATCAGGGTGGCTCCGGCAAGCGTCACGGCCCGTCTCCGGCGCACGCACGGGAGCGGCCATATCGAAGACCATCAAGGACCAGACCGTCGATCAGCTCGGTGGAAACAGCAGCATCCTGGTGCGGCAACGCCGTGAGCACGAGGAAACGGCGGCTGACGGATCAGTACCTGACCCTCGACGACCTTCAGCAGCGGGAACGCGTTCTGAAGCAAGCGGTGCAGCTGGTCTTCAGCCATGCCTTCATGGAAGAGACGGTGCTGTGGCCCGCCGTACGAGCCTCAGGCCCGGACGGCGAGGAGCTGACGGCAGCCGCAGTCGTTTTTCACAGCGGTACAGGGGCACGCGACACCGGCCGCGTACCCTCGGACAAGGCAGTGCTCTCATCCCGGAATTCCAGTTCGGCGGCGCCACCGACCCGAGCCAACCGCATCTGGGCCATTCCCCCAGGCGAGTCCGCCGGCTACGCCCGCCCGCGACGCACGCACGGGCATGCGCACGTCGCGGGCCACTGGACGGGACGCGCGAGTGGATAGCGCGATGCCGCTGAAGCGGTCAGATCACGGGACTCATCGACTCAGCCGCCGCTCTTGCGCCTGAACGACCGCTGGCTCGCAGCCGGGCCGTGCGCCGAACGCACCTTCGACGCATCGGACTTGGCGGCAATATCAGCGGCGTCCGCCTGCGCACCGCGCTTGCGCGCCAGGGCTTCGCGGAACTTGCGCTTGAGGTCGTAGTTGCCGTCGCTGTCCGGCTCCAGAGGGGACGTCTCCGGGGCAGCCGGCTCCGAACCTTCCGTAGATACGGGCTCTGCGGTCATGGTGACCTCCTGGGTTCGGGGGTGGGCAAGCACAGCTTGTCATGCTGGGCGCAGTGCGAGGCGCCGGCAACATCATTCTGCTCCGTTTCGGCGGGTATCCCTCTCGCGGCCAAAGGCGTTGACTTCGTAGGTGAGGCGCACATGACGGCTTCGGGTCGGGCCGAGGGTTGTCGATCCCGTGGCCAGGCGACCAGGGCAACGGCTCTCAGCCGTTGCGATGCACGAGGGCGGCCCTGCGGGCCTCGGCGAGCTTGCGGGCCTCGCCCGCCTTTCGGGACTTGCCGCCGGCGCCGCAGGAGGTGCCCTTGCTGGTGCCGAGGCCGTGGAAGGGAGCGTTGGTGTTCATGGGTCGGGGGACGGCGGGCCCGCCGTCGAGCGGGATCCCGGAGGGAGTCTTGGCGCCGGTGATCCGGCTCAGCTCCGCCTCGCCCGAGCGCACCTTGGTGACGGTCGGCTCGATGCCGGCCCCGGCCATCATGCGGCTCGTCTCGCGGCGCTGGCCCGCCAGCACGAGCGTGACCACGCTGCCGGACTCACCGGCGCGGGCGGTGCGGCCCGCCCGGTGCACATAGTCCTGTCGCAGCTTCCGCGACCATGAACAGCCTGCGGACGAGAAGCCCGTGCGCCCCTCGGCGGGGGCAGGCATCGCCTCAGACGCCTCCAGGGGCGTTCGACTTTGCAGGGGCGAAGGCTATGACTGTTGGTCGCCAAGGGCCCCGGCCGGATTTGCCGAGCACTCGACGCGAGGGCGCAGGGAGGAGAACCCGAGGGCAACGGTGCCGACGCCGGAGCTGCAGCACACCCGCCCGGAAGCCCCCGCCGGCCGCGTCTGCAGGGGCTTTGCCTTCGAACGCCTCTCTCACAGGCGCTGTCACACGTCTGTCACCGACTACGTCGACTCCTCCGGATCGCGATGCCCTGACCTGCTATTACGCGCCCGCCCTAGACTGACGTGGACGCCCGAAGACGGTCTCTACAACCTGTGCCATGTGGTACCGGCACGCGCCGGAGGCGCCTCTTGTTGAGCGTCATCCTTCCTGCCGCACTACAGGGCCTCAAGCACGCGAAGGTGTCTCGCCATCCCCCTTCGGTTGCGGCTGGGTCCGGAGTTCTCGCCCTCACTGGCGGATGAGGGGAGCCAAGATCCGGACCATTGGCAGGCCAACGAAGCTGTATCAGGCGCAAGTTGCGTCATCGACACAGGTCAGAGACACGCAAGCGCCGTACCACCAGCAGACCAAGAACGTTCTTTGTTCCTACAGCCCTCAGAAGCTTGGCTTCTTCTAGTAGTGCTTGGTCAGGTTGGTATCGGTTCTGGCATGTTGCGGTGACAGGTGGGGCAGGCGCCGGTCCAGACCGCGAGGAGTATTTGGAGTTCGCGGGTGACCCGGTAGAGGCTCAGGCTGGCGCCGTCTCTTTTGGGGACCGGGTCATGCGCTGGAGGGTGCAGAAGGCGTGCGCGACGGAGACGAGGGTGACGTGGTGGTGCCATCCTCTCCAGGTGCGGCCTTCGAAGTGCGCCAGGCCCAGGGCCTGTTTCATCTCGCGGTAGTCGTGCTCGATGCGCCGGCGCAGTTTCGCGGTGCGCACGAGGGTCGCCAACGGGGTGTCGGCCGGCAGGTTGGACAGCCAGAACTGAACGGGTTCGGGGTCGGTGGCGGGCCATTCGGCCAGCAGCCAGCGCACCGGCAGTTCCGGGCCGTCGGCGGCCTTGCGGATCTCGCGTCCGGCGGGCCGGATCCGCAGGGCCACGAATCGTGAGTACATGCGCTTGACGCCGCTGCGGCCGCTGCCCGGGCGGGAGCCTTCCCACCACTGCACCGGGCGGGCCGCCCGCTTCCCGGCCGCGATGACCAGCTTCTTCACCGTCCGGGCCGGTTCGGGGTAGGCGGGCCGGGGCCGGGGGCCGCGGCCGCTGTAGGGCGGGGTGTGCGGCCGTGCTTCCTCCGGTTGGGCGGTGGTCGTGGTGGAGATGCCCACCGCGTAGCTGAGCCCGCGTTCTTCCAGGCCCAGCCGGAACGCCGCCGCGTCGCCGTAGCCGCCGTCGGCGACGACGAGCGGGACCTCGATGCCCCAGGACCGCGTCTCGTCGATCATGTCCAGGGCCAGCTGCCACTTTTCGACACGGCCGGTCTCTTCGGGGATGCCGCACGTGGTGCGGCGGGCCACCTTGGCTGCATCGGCCTTGGGCGAGGCGGGATCCCAGCTCTCGGGCACAAACAGCCGCCAGTCGACGGCCGCCGAAGCACCGTCGGAGGCCAGGTGCAGCGAGACGCCGGCCTGGCAGTTGGTGACCTTGCCGGCGGTGCCGGTGTACTGCCTGGCCACGCATGCCGAAGCATCCCCGTCCTTGAGGAAGCCGGTGTCATCGATGATCAGCGCGGTCGGTTTGATCACCTGCTGCATCCGCCAGGCCAGGCGGGCACGCACGTGCGCTGCGTCCCACGGGCTGGAGGTGATGAAGTGGGCCAGGGCCTGCCGGTTGCCGTCCTCGCCCAGCCGGGCGGCCATCGGCTCCACCGACTTGCGCCGCCCGTCCAGCAACAGTCCTCGCAGATACACCTGGCCCCACCGGCGCTGATCCGCCCGCGAGAACGGCTCGAACATCTCCGCCGCGAAGTCCTTCAGATCACACCGGACCGCAGCCGACTCCCCACCCAACACACCTGGTCAACGACACACCCGATCAAACGGACACGCCACCGGCGAGGGAACCTGACCAAGCACTACTAGTAGGACTCCGTTAGGTTGCTCTGGTTCTTGGGTTTGGGCTGGTGGTGGACGTTCTGGGCAGCGGGCGGTGGCAGGTGGTGCAGGTGCC
>NZ_JBEYTS010000118.1:0-13893 GCF_040643155.1 Streptomyces sp. NPDC047453
ACCCCGGGAAGGTGTTCCGCGTCCGCGATCTGCACGAGCACCTCGGCCTGCCCACCGACGAGCCCTCGATCAACGTCACCCGCTCCCGCCTGGGACGACTCGTCCACCAGGGACGCCTCACCCAACCGGGACGCGGCCGCTATCAGAAACGGACTTAACGCCCTCTGAAACAGCCAAGGGCCGGATGCTGGCGGTAACACTCTCGAAAGACGGAGGCCACGGCGTGAGTGAATAGGGGACATGCTCTTCGACTTCACGCACGACCACGACGGTGAACGGCTCAGCGGTGTGTACGGCGGTGATCGGTCGGGGGCCACCGCTGTGGTGCTGCATGGCGCAGGCACCAGCAGGACGGAGCGGCTGCTTCCGCTGGTGCGGGAGTTCGTGGCCCACGGTTGTCGCGGGATCGCTTTCGACTTCTCCGGGCACGGCGAAAGCACAGGAAAGCTCAGTGAGTTGAGCCTGCGGCGACGGTTCGAGCAGGCTGTCGCGGTGATCGATGCGTACGCGGGGGCGGACGGGCCGCTGGTCCTTGTGGGGTTCAGCATGAGCGGGCAAACGGTGGCCGATCTCGTCCGGCACTACGGGGATCGAGTGGCGGCGCTGGGGCTGTGCGCGCCCGCCGTGTACACCGCCGAGGCATGGGACGTACCCTTCGAGGAAGGCAACGGGCGGTTCAGCGGGATCATCCGGCAGCCGGACAGCTGGCGTGAGGCGCCCGCGCTCGAGGCGCTGCGGGCGTACGAGGGCCGGGCGGTGCTCGCCGTGCCGGGCACGGACGCGGTGATCCCGTCGGCGGTGACCGAGGCCGTACAGGACGCGCTGGCAGCGCGCGCCCAGTACACGCGGTTCGACCTTCCGGACGCGCAGCACCAGTTGGGGATGTGGTTCCGCGATCATGGCGAGCATCGGCGGGAGTTCGTGGAGGCGGTGCTGACCGGCCTCGACGACCGTGGCTGAACGGCGACGCGTGCGTGGGTGGCCAAGCAGCTCGGCAACGGCCGGTCGGTCGCCGACTTGCGTCTCCTGTCCGGTGGTTGGAGCTCCCAGATGTGCCGGCTCACGCTCGACGACGGCACGGAGCTGGTGCAACGGACCTTCGTGAAGCCGTTCTTCCGCCACCACGGGCCCGGGCTACTGGCCCGCGAGGCGTCCGTCCTGGCGCTGCTCGCCGGTCAGGACGGCATCCCGGCGCCCGGGTTCGTCGCCGTGGACGTCCCCGCCGAACACTGCGACCATCCGACCCTGTTGATGTCCGCGCTGCCGGGCCGCGTCCGCGTGGACGAGGACGACCTCGACCGGCGCCTGGACCTGCTCGCGGCCCAGCTCGTCCGCGTCCACGGCGTCGTGCCGGCCGAAAGACCGCGCCCCTACCAGGCGTGGACGTCCCCGGAGCGCGTTCGCACCCCGGACGGTCCGCTGTGGGAGCGGGCCGTGGACGTGATCCGCCGTGACCCGCCGTCGTACGAAGGCTGTTTTCCGCACCGCGACTTCCACCCTGGGAACGTGCTCTTCACGGGAACCGGGCCGGGGCTGCGGATCACCGGTGTCGTGGACTGGGTCGAGACCTCGTGGGGACCTGCCGACCTGGACGTGGCGCACTGCTCGACCGCGCTGGCGCTGCTGCACGGGCCGGCGTACGGGCTGGACTTCCGCGAGCGGTACGAGGCACACGGCGGCCGCGACCTGGCCGAGGACCCCGACCACCTGTCCTGGCGGCTGCTCGGCGCCCTGCACTACTGCCCCGACGCGGCGAAGCTGGCCGGGCCGTGGCATGACCTGGGGCGGGACGATCTGACGTCCGAGGTGCTGGGAGAACGGCTGGAGGCGTACGTGGACGGACTGCTGCAGCGATACGGCTGACCGGCCCTGGATCACTCGTCTGACACCGACCCGGAGAGGCGTGCGCATGGGCCGCCGTGGTGCTCGTTCATGGCCTGTATCACCGTCCCGAACACTTCGTCCTGGTGGCAGAACGCTTGCGGACGGCAGGAACCGAGGTTGTCGTTCCCGAGCTTCACCGGGGCTCATTGCCCGCTGACACAGCCGCGGTCCAGGCTGTCATCGACTCGCTGCCGGAGCCTCCGACTGTGCTCGGTCACTCCTACGGCGGGTCATTGATCACTGAGAGTTCCGTCGGGTCTACGCGCCCACCGACCTGACGACGCACCAGGGCCACCCACAGCCCACCTTGCCGAACACGTACGCGAACACACTGGGGTGTGGAAGCCCTGCACCACCTGCGCGACGTGACGCTCCGCGAAGACACCTCCGGACATGAGCCGGCCGCGAGGGCGAGGACCAGCCCCTCCGCCGGCCGGGCCACCACGGCGACCGAGAACGTACCCGGCGTCCAAAGGCTGGATGACGCCGTGCTCCTGCTGGCCGACCCTGGGAGAACCCCCGGCCATGGACTTGGGACCTCAGTGGGGTTCAGGTGAACTCACGAGATGTCGCACACCAGGTCGACGTGACACCGTCGGCGGCCATCTTCTCGGTGCGGGCGGTGATGTCGGCGTCGCTGATCGGCGAGAGCTGGGCTTCGAGCGCCGTTGCCCAGGACCCGGCAGGGTCGGTGGCCAGCACCTCCGCCCGCCAGGTGCCGTCGGGGCCTGGGCCTTGAGCTCGGCGTGGGCGCCGGCTTCCCGCGCGACGCCCCATCAGGCATCCCGGGCCCTTGATGAGACGCAAGATGGCCCTGCCGGTCCCCTCGGCCCGGGGCGGGCCGAGGGGACCGGCAGGTGCCGGGTTGTCAGCGCACGTCGACGTAGTCGCCCGTGGCGTTGACCGCCGACGTGGTGGAGGTGCCCGCGAAGGACCAGCGCCAGTAGCCGTCGGCCGAGGCCGTGACCATCGTCGACAGGTTGCCCGTCGAGTTGGTCTTGACCGTCTTGACGGTCGTGTAGGTACTGGTGCCCGCCTTGCGGAACTGCAGCTTCACGGGCTGGTTGGTGTAGCCCGCGTAGGTGCGTTTGTCCCAGTTGGCGCGGGTCAGCTTGCCCGTGACCTTGAGCGACTTGCCCTTGGTCACCGGCTCGGGCCCGGCGTCGACGCCGAGCTTGCCGCGGCGCAGGACCGGGTGGGTGATGGCGCCGCCGTTGTTGTAGAGATCGCCGTCCTTGGACTGGAGCTGGACGACCACATTCCACGGACCCGCGAGGGTGTTGCGGGGCACGCCCCAACCCGAGTCGAGCTTGAAGGTGAGCTTGCAGGTGGAGGTGGTGGTGCTGCTCGCGGTGCACGTCGGGGTGCCGTGGTACGACCAGTAGTTTCCCCCCACCTCGCGCTTGATCTGGAAGAACGCAAGCTTGCTGCTGATCCCCGAGTCGTCCGAAGCCGTCACCGAGATGGTGAACGACTCGGTCTGGGAGGTGCCGAGGACGATGGGCTTGCCGCCGTTCACGGACACCTTCTGGATCACCACACCGGTCTCCACGGCGTACGCGGCCGGAGCGGTGACAGCGGAGGCAGAAAGGGCCAGGACGCCGGTGAGTACGGCGCCTATGGATATTGCGCGCAATGAATCCCCAATGTGTCGAGCCGGCCCCGGCCGTGTGAATCCCCCCGGCCGCAGACTTGGCAGGTGACGTGAGGATACGTCACCCGTGCGGCTCGGCCTCAGCGGTGTACGGGCCGCCCAGGCTCCACGCCTGGTGCATCGCGTCGGCGAAGGCGGCGGCGAGCCTGTGCTCGCCGGAGGTGTTCGGGTGGGTGCCGTCGTACGTGTCGCGGGTGGCGGCCCCAGCCGGCGGGGCGAAGGCGCGCATGCGGGGGTCCCGGTGGACGCTCAGGTAGTCCCACACGAGCCCCCGGCGTGCAGTGAGCGCGCCGCTGTGCGCAGGGCTGTGACGAGTGGCGAGGTGTCGGCGGCTCGAGTGCACAGCGAGATGGGGCACGGTTCGGCATCGGTGATCGGGACGAAGGTGACTTCGGGGTGGCGGTAGCCGTTGGCAACGAAGCCGCCGGTGATCGCGATGGCCTGTCCCGCTGCGACGGTCTCCAGCAACTCGTCCATGGTGCGGACCGATGGGCCGTAGCAGACGGGGACGCCGCTGGGGCGGGGATCACAGGCCCACCAGCGCACCCAGCCGGGATCGGCTTCGTCGCCGGTGACGTGGGTTTCGCCGTCGAGGTCTGCGAGTTCGACCACTTCCCGTGTCGCGAGACGGTGTGTGAGGGGCAGCGCCACGATCCGGGGCTCGTGGTGCACGACGTCGAGGCGAAGGCCGGTTGTGTCGGCTATCGGGGGCCGAACCAGCGCAGCGTCCACCACTCCATCGCGCACGGCGGAGGCCTGTTGCGGCCAGGCCAGCTCCACGCGCTGGACGGACACGTCGAGCACCTCGCGGCGTAGCTCGTCGATCAGGTGCCGGATGCGTGGACCGGCCGAGGCGGTGATGAAACCGAGCCGCAGCGTGGCAGCGAGTTCGCGGCGGTGGGCCTCGACGGCGGCGACGGCCCGGTCGGCTGCGGCCAACGCATGACGCGCCTCGGCGAGGAAACGGCGGCCGGCGGTGGTGGGGCGGACGGGATGGGCGGAGCGGTCGATCAGTTCGACACCGAGCGTGTGCTCCAGCTTGCGCACCTGCTGGCTCAGGGCGGGTGCGCTGATGTAGAGCTTCTCCGCCGCGCGGCCGAAATGTCCCTCGTCGACGACCGCGACGAGGTAGCGCACGAGGTGCAGGTTGAGGTCCATGTCGACTCCTCCCGCTGCAGGGTGGCGGCGCAGCTCACTCGACTGTAGCGCCTGTGACCTGCGGCGTTAACCAATGGGTTTACAGGGGGAGGCATGTTTGTCATGGATCCTCGCGAGCGGCGTGTCCAAGGATGGCAACACGTTGAACCGACTCGATGAGGAGCCGCGGTGAGCCGCTACGAACACGACTTCACGCACATGTTCGCGGACCTGGAGAAGCAAATCGCCGAGACCGACAACCCGCGGCATCGGGCGATTCTGAAGAACTATCGCCTGCACGGCCTGCTGGAGGTCTCCGGGCGGTACGAGGAGCTGCTGGCGCCGAACATGACCGTCGAGCACCCGCACTACCGCCTCCACGAGGGCGGCACGTCGGTAATCCTCGACGGCATGGCCCAAGTCACCGCGTTCTACCAGTCGCTGGTCGAGGCGAACGCTCTGGTCATGTGGGTGAACAAGCATGACATCGCCGTCAACGACCACGGGTTCGCGGGCGAGGTCGAGTTCTCCGCGTTCATGCCCGGCGCAATGCTCGGCGACAGCGTGTTCGGCTCGGTGCAGGCCGGCGACGACCCCCACGACATCTACCTGCTCAAGCGCACGCTCGCGTTCGTCTGGCCCTACGACGAGCGCTGTCGGCTGATCGGCGAACACGTCTACGAGGACACCGCTTCCCGGGAGATCACCAAACCCGATCTGGCCGATGTCATCACTGCCGAACGGGCAGCCGAACTGCTCGCTCCGGAGATCGCCAAGGAGCTGCCGTGAGCGTCGCACTGGTCACCGGTGGCGCCGGCGGCCTCGGGGGCGCCATCGCCGCCCGCCTGGCCGAGGAGCACGCGGTCCTGCTCACCGATGTCAACGCCGAGCGCATCGCCGAGGCCTCCAGTAGGTTGGCTGCCAACGGCGCGAAGGTCGCCCACGCCGTCTGCGACGTCAGCCGGCGGGACTCGGTGCAGGCCGCGTTCGCCGCCGCCGAGGAGCAACTGGGCGAGGTGACCGTGCTGGCGAACGTCGCTGGGGTCGGAAAGTTCCATCCGTTCACCGAGCTGACCGAGGAGATGTGGGACCGCACATACGCGGTCAACGCCCGAGGCACATTCCTCACCTGCCAGGAGCTCGTCCGCCGCCGGGCCGGCCGCCCCGGCGCAATCGTCAACATCGCTTCGATCGGCGCCCGCCTCGGCATGGAGATGGTCGCCGACTACGGCTCCTCGAAGGCTGCGGTCATCGAGCTGACCCACACGATCGCCCGGATCGGCGCCCCCAGCGGGTTGCGGGCCAATACGGTCATGCCCGGCCTGATCTGGACCGACATGTGGCGGACCACGGCCGAATGGCTGCTCGCCAACGGTCTCGCACCCGCCGACGCCACTGCGGAGCAGGTCTTCGCCGGAACGGTCGACCAGATGGTTCCGATGAAGCGCCCGCAGACCCCAGCCGACATCGCCGAGATGGTTGCCTTCCTGCTCTCCGAGAAGGCAGCCAATATCACCGGCCAGACCATCGCCGTCGACGGCGGCACGGTCATGACCTGAGAAGCGGTTGTCGACGCCGATGGCGAGGTGGACCGGCCTGGAAGCCACTGATCCAGAGCGGATCTTGATCCAGAGGGCGTCGATGTGGATGATCGGCCAGATCGTATCCAGCGGCCGGTTCTGCCAGGCGGCGAGCTCGTCGGCGACGGCCCGGCTCTGGCAGCCCTCGCCACGGCGTCGGTGAGCTGGGCAGTCGCCGGCTACGGCGGCCGGTGTCGGCGCGGCGGTCGGCGCGCAGCCGGCCGGGACCGGCAGGCCAGTTCCTCCCTCCCGCCTGACGTCGCCACGCTACCGGCGGCGCGGCGGCCCCGGCCGACGCGCAACCGGCTGAGCGCAGTGCGCCCACGATCAGGTCATCGTCCGCCTGGGCGAGGTTTTCCGGGGCGTCCACCCACCCGACCGGCCCGCGGCCCCTCCCCCGCAGCCGCAGCCGCAGCCGCAGCACCAGGCGAGCACTCCCGCCCACCAGCACCGGCCGCAGACCGAGCAGGAACAACGTGTCGGAGAGGTCCATCCGGTCGTTCCACGTCTCCACCGAGGCGAGATCCCCGCGGTTCGGGCCCTCCGCCTCGATCCAGCCCATGTCCCACCCCTCAGGGCCGTCCCCTCGGACCGGAGGGCCGAACAGCGACGGATCGCGTCCGAGATCGCAGAGGTACTCACCCTCCCGCAGGCCTGCCCAGGGATCGTTCCACTCGACCACGCACCGGCCGTCGGACTGGTCTTCCAGCACCGTCAGCTCGACCAGCTCGATCTCGGTCGCCGTCGCATACACGCAGGCCCCGGCCCCCACCAGCAGCAGCCCCAGAAGCAGCACCCACCGGAACACCGGGCCCGCCCCCACCGCCCTCACCGACTCACCCCCGACACCCCGCACTCTTTCAACGTGACACAGTGTCCCCTCGAGCGCTGGACTTGATCAACGACGGTCTCAGGCAGCGGACGGCCCACCGCTGCCCAACCTCGCCAACCCGTGCGCGGGCGCGGCCGCGTCGGATGGCGGTGGTTGCTGTCAGTCGTAGGCCGATTCCGGTCAGTTGGGTGCCGAAGGGCTGGGATACCTGGGATCAGGCCGGCAGGCCGTACTGTCGGATGGTCGGCGGAAACGACTTCACAGCACAAGACGTCCTCGCCACACGGCTGACCATGGTGGCGCACCCGCTGCACGCCGCAGCCCTGACCATCCACACGATCAGGGGTCGGTGGCTACGTCAGCGGCCGCTGGACATCCGTTTGACGCCGCAGGTCGCCAAGCTGCACCACCTGCGTCGCCCGCTCGCGTCGAGGAACAGCCAGCCGCAGTCCTCACTGGGGCAGCTGCGAACCATGAAGCGCCGTGGATCCGTGAGCAGTTCGCCCGCGCTACGGGCCACCGCGCAGACGGGCAGCCGCAATCGGGCGGAGGGGGAGGGCTGCCAGCGTCCAAGACCGTCCTCGCCACGGGTGAAGACCGAGTGCCTGGCAGCGTCCTCCACGGTGCCGGCCACCGCCTTGAAGGCACGGGCCTCCCCCGGATCGGCCAGGCAGGCATACAGCTTCGTACGGAACTGCCGAGCCTCGGCGAGCGCTGCGGCAGCCTCGTCGGGGTGCCGCAGCGCCTGCTCACGCAGGCGGGTGACCACCTGGTCCTCGATCAGGTCCATATGGCCGGCCCATACAGCGAGCGTGGCGTAGCTTCGCAGCCACTCCGATCCCGGCAGCCGGTCCCCGCTCCAGCCCGCGTAGGTGTTGCAGAACTCCAGTGCGGGATGCCCGCTCGTGCTCCATGGCAGCCATTGGTCGTCGACCCGCACGGCGTATACGGGTCCGGGAGGCCGGTCCAGCCGGTGGTCGCCATGCAGCATGCGATCGTGCAGTGTCTGCAGTTCTGCACCTGGTTCGATGCCGAACTCGGTTACCAGCGCCTTGTGCGTGCTGCGGTACAGCTCGAGGGCATCGGCCTGGCGGCCGCCGCGGTAGAGAGCGGTCATCTGTGCGGCGACCAGCCGTTCCCGCCCTGGATGCTCCTCGACCAGCGGTGTCAGATCCGCCACGACGCGGTCGTGAAGACCCATGGTGAGCTGGACCTCCGCTCGCCGCTCCACGGCGGAGAGGCGAAGTTCGTCGAGGGAACCGCCGAGGCGGGTGCGCAGCCGGTCGTCGGCCACGTCGGCGAGCAGCGGGCCCCGCCACAGTCCGAGGGCCCAGTCGTAGAGGCGGACTTGCTCCGCGGGGTCACCGGTATCGGCCGCCTGGCGGACGAGGAAGGTGAACTCCTGCGCGTCGATCGTATGAGGGCCCTGCTCGACGGCGTAGCCGTCATGCCGGGTTTCGACCGGCACTCCGTACGGCTTGAGAGCGGCACGTAACCGACCTATGTAGGTGTGGATGGTACCGCGGGCAGAGGCAGGCGCACCACCGTTCCACAGCAGGTCGATGAGGCGCTCAGTCGTCACGGCGCGACCCGCGTGCAGCAGCAGGACCGACAGCAGACACCGTTCCTGGCGACGGCTGCCCGCCAGCACCTGTCGTCCCTCGTGGCGGGCGGCGAACGGACCGAGCAACTGGAACTCCATGGCGCTCGACAGCCTAGTGGGGCCGAGTGTCCGCAGTCCGTGCCGGTGGTGGTGAGGGTTTGGTCAGAGACCGGCGAAACACTGGCGTACGCCTCTTCGGCGAAACCTTCCCTTCAATTCTCTGACCAGGGAGAGTCATGCGAAGAACCGTTCTCGCGCCGCTGGTGCTTGCCGCCGTGCTCATGGGAGTACAGCCCGCGTCGGCCGCACCCGCCGCCACCGGCACCGGGTGGGAGCCGGCACCTTCCACGTCGTGGGACGTCGGCGCCGGGCTGCGGTGCGACTTCCCCGTCCACGGCGAACCCGTCATCGACAAGGTGATGAAGCTTGTACTGGACACCTATCCCGACGGTACCGTGAGGCGCGTCGCGTACAAGGGTGATCTGGTCGTACGGATCACGAACACCGAGACCGGTGCCCTCTACGACGCCGACGCGAGCGGCTCGGCCATCGTCGAGCACCGAACCGACGGCTCTCAGTTCTGGGCCGTGCACGGCCCGGTGCTGGCCGGCATCGGTGAGGGCAAGGGCAACTTGCCGCGCGGCCTGTACATCGTCGACGGGGTGTACACGATGGACATCAGCTCCGTCGGGTACAAGGCCGTGAACCTGGTGCACGGGACCACGGACGATCTCTGCGCCCGCATCGACTGAGGCCTGCCTGCACCTGGGGCACCGGGGCGCACCACGAGTCAGGGGTGGTGAGGGAGTCGGGCAGGATGCCCGCGTAGGCGCGCAGGACGCCTCCTTCGTGGTGGCTGATGCCTGGCCGCCGTGAACGAGAGGTCGCCGCCGGGCTCGACGACCTCGTACGCGCCGAACGTGCGAAGCACCACAACCGCGACCACGCGCACCACAAGTGGGAGCCACCGGAGAGCCAATGGTGCGGTTGTGGTGCGCGCACCGCATGTGAAGAAGCCCCGTTCCTGCCACGGCAGGAACGGGGCTTCGGACAGCCGGCCCACCTCTTCCGAACCCACCGTTCAGGAACAATTCGACCCAGCAGTGAGTCGTCCATGCCTGCCGGATCAGGCTACGCACGGTGGTGATCGTGTCGGCGAGGTCGAAGAAGGTGTCGATGACGGTGGTGCGCTGCTCGTAGCAGCTGGCGAGCCGGGAAAAGGCGTTCTGCCTCGCGGTGCCGGACCGCCCGGCTGCTAATCGGCCGTGCCGGACCGGCCGTCGTCATCGGAGCAGACGGGGTCGTCGATCGCCGTGACGGTGTACGGGGGCGTGCCCGGACGGTCGTCGAGCTGGCTGTTGACCACATACAGCCGGCAGTCATGCCGGGCAAGGGTGGTGGGCAGATCGAACTGCTCGCCGGTGAGCCGGTGCGTCACCACTCCGCTGCGTAGATCCTCACTCAGCTCGGCGATGTACACCCCGTTGGGTGCACCGTAGTTGAGCACCGCGTACAGGGTGCGGCCGTGCAGCACCATCCCGTCCGCCCCGAAGGATGCGTCACCGACCTGCACTTGCTCGACCGCGTGGGTAGCCGTGTCCACCCGCCAGACCGCCTCGGTGCCATTGGACGCCACCAGCAGTGTCGTGCCCGCCTTGTCGGCCACGATGCCGTTGAGCAGCCAGTACCGCGCCGGGAACTGGGGGAAGGCGGAACGGACGTCGAGCCAGGGCACGAGCGGTCCGACTCGGTCGCCCCGCAGGTCCGCGCGGAGAACCACGGGGTTGGCCCAGTCGGTGACGTACACGGCGTTCTTGGTGATGACGAGGTCGTTCAGGTCCGGGGCGCCGAGCGGGCCGTCCGGTGCCGTCCGGGTTGCCAGGAGTCGGCCGCGAGGGTCGTGCACGGTGAGGCTCGTGCCGCCCACGGAGAAGACGTTGCCCCTGCTGTCGGTGTGCACGCCCCGTGTGCTCTGGCGGGCCTCGACGCCCTGAGCCGGGAACGGTTGAAGGTCCGAGTTGCCGACACGCCCCCGGAAGAGTCGACCGGTGCCGTCGGAAGAGACGTAGATGGTGCCGTTGCGCTGCACGGTGATCCCCTCCGGCAGGATGCCGGGGTCCCGGGACACGACGTAGGTTGTGGGTAGTCCATGGGCCTCGGCGTGAGCGGTCTGCCCGGCCACGGCGAGCAAGATGGATGCTCCCAGGCAGAGCAGGCGTGTGGTGGCAGGCATGGCACAACCTCCGCAGGGCTTTTGAAGAACCGTCATGAGGAAGCCAAGCCTGGCCCGGCCGGGCACCGGTCCGCGCTGCCTTTCAAGCCTGGCCGAAAGGCGGGGACCTATCGATAATCGGTCGACGTGATGCGCATCCACTTCTCTGCCGCCGACCTGTGCAAGATCACACTCGCGCCGGTGCCCAACGCCGTCTTCGAGACGGCGCTCAGCGTGCGCCGCCTGCGCGGCAGCCCGACCGCGGGGAACGGGTCACGACCCGGCCTGGCGCGCTGGCATCGGGAGATGAGCGGAAGCCTGGCAGCCCGTGCCGGACTGCTCATGGGCCTGGTCCTCGGGGAGGGGTTCTTACCGGACTTCCTGCTCCACCCCTCGGGTTCGTCCTTCGCCGACGGGTTGGAACTGACCCGGCAGACACCGGCCTCGCAACTCGCCGCCGAACTGGCTGAACTGCACAGGGCCGAGCAGGCTTTCGGCCGGCCTGGCGGCCCTCGGGGCGGCTCCCCCGAAAACGCCCGACTGCTCCGCGAACTCGCCGAGGGCACTCCCGGCGCCCGGGACAGGCTCGTCGGTGATCTGCACCGCTACTACGGCTCGTCCGTGGCGCCTCTGTGGCCCGAGATCCGGGCCAATGCCACCGCCGACCGCGCCCTGCGCGCCGAGATGCTGCTGCGCGGCGGAGTAGACGCTCTGCTGACCACGCTCAGCCCGTGCTGGCTGTGGCAGCCACCCACCCTGCACCTGCCCTCGCGTTCGAGCTTCGACGTCGAGTTGTGCGGTCGGGGCCTGATGCTCATCCCCTCCTACTTCGCCACCGCACCGGTCCTGATGTACCGGCCGCACGACTCGACCGTGCTGACCTACCCGATGCATACCGCCGACGGCCGCCCGGACGCCACCGGTGACGTCCTCGCCCCGTTGCTGGGCCGCACCCGCGCCGCCGTCCTTGCCTCCCTGCGCACCCCGGCCACCACCACGATGCTCGCCGAGCGCACCGGAATCTCCCTCGCCGGCGCCAGTCAGCACGCGACCGTACTACGCAACGCCGGACTCATCTCCACCGACAGGACCGGCACCGCGGTCCTGCATTCCCTGCGCCCTCTCGGCAAGGCGCTGCTCGACGGCGCCTCTTGACCCGTCCGGCGGCCCCGGTCCCGACCATGGCGCCGGCCCGAGCCGACAGGCACTGACCGCGACCGCCGGGAAGCCGAACACAGCTGGACCGGCCGACGCTGTGGACCGCCGGGGCAGGGATGCCGACTGCCTCTCCACCAGTCAATACGTGTTTCCAATGCCTGAACCGGCTGGCATGATCGAGACCATGGCGACGGATCCGCTGCTGGCCAGAGCCCGGGGGCTATGGGAAGACCTGACCCGGGTGCCGGTGTCGTTCGCGCCGACGGGTGGTGTGAATGTAGTTGTGTCCCCGGAATCATGGATGTGCCCGGTTGGCTGGGTTGGGGTGGTGGCTCTCGGTGGATCGGCGATCGTGGCCGTGCCGAACGAAAGTGCCGCCGTGATCGTGCGCGACGCACTGGCGGGGCTGCCGGTAGAGGCTGCGGTGGACGCCGCTGCGGTCCGTGAAGTGCTGCCCGTGGCCAGGGTGCTCGGTCCTGCGGTGTTGTCGTACGTGTCTCCAGAAGACTTCCGCCCGGCAGCCGCTTCATCGACGGTGGAACAACTGCCTGGCCACCATCCTGCACTGCGCAGTCTGGAGAAGATGGCGGGTCACGAGGACACTGCAGAGGCCTCTCTGGACGAGATCACGTCGCCCGCGTTCGTGGTCCGCGAGCACGGCAAGGTAGTGGCTGCTGCTGGATATCAGGCCTGGCCCCGGAGGACCGCTCACATCAGCGTGCTGACGGCGCCAGCCGTGCGAGGACGCGGACTCGCACGGGCGACGGGTTCGGCGGCGGTCACACACGCTCTCGCTGACGGGCTGCTGCCGCAGTGGCGCGCGCGTCCTCGGGCCTCACGGCGGGTTGCCGCCGCATTGGGCTTCAGGGAACTGGGGGCTCAACTCTCCATCGAGATATAGGAGAAGCTGGTGACAGCCAGCCTCAGTCTGCCTACATAACCAAGGATTCCGCCGCCAAGGCGAAGGTCCTGCGCAACTCCAAGCTGAAGGTCAACGCCTCGCCGGAACCGGTGAGGAAGAACAAGACGATCACCTCCAACAAGCGCGGAAGGCCCAGGCCGGAGACCCTTCGGTCTGGGCCTTCTTGAGCCCTGGCTGTTTCCCGGCCGGCGGGCCGGTCAGCCGCCGCATCCCTTCGCGCTCTCCCAGTTGATCGACGATCCCGGTGTCCCCCAAGCCTGCCAGCCGCACCGCAGTAACCGAACGCAGGCCTGGGACATCCGCCTCCGTCGCCACCCCTGTCTGCCACCGCACCGCGTCCTCACATCCCGCCTCGCACCCGAGTTCGGTGGAGCCCGGAACCAGCATGCCTCGCCCGGGTGGTGATACAGTTGACGTCCTCCCCGCCCTGAAGGACGGGGATCCTGCCACGGCCGGCTGACCGTCTCGGTGGGTTCCTGCTTCAACGCGCTGTGCCGGGACCAAAGTCAAGTCCTGGTCTTACCTGCGCTCGGCGAGGCGTTTAGCGTCTCCGCCCGTCCGGCGGCGACGACCCGACGTCCTTCGCACAGGACGTTCTTCGCTGCGTTGTGATCCCGGTCGTGGATGGTGCCGCAGCCCCTGCACGTCCACTCCCGCACGTGCAGGGGCTTGGGCCCGTCCCGGAACCCGCAGGCCGAGCAGACCTGCGAGGACGGAAACGACCGGTCGACCTTGCCGAAGGTCCGCCCGTGCTTGGCTGCCTTGTACTCCAGCATGCCGACGAACTGGGCCCATCCGGCGTCCTGCACGGACTTGGCCAGCCGGGTACGGCCAAGACTCTTGGCGGACAGCGTCTCCACGAACACCGCTTGGTTGTCGCGGATGATCCGAGTGGAGAGCTTGTGCTGCCA
>NZ_JBEYTS010000119.1:0-13254 GCF_040643155.1 Streptomyces sp. NPDC047453
TCTCCGGAGGAGGGCCGAGGGGGGCGGCGGGCCCCGGGGCCCCCGGGCGCGCCCCCGGCTGGCGTCGGGCGGGCGGCCCGGTACTCGTACCGGGCGCCCCGCCCTGTGCGTGCCGTTCGTGCCGGGCGTCAGCGGTCCCGACGCACCGACAGCAGGTCCTCCAGCTGCTCCTCACGGGCCTGCGCGGCCACGAACAGCAGCTCGTCACCCGGCTCCAGGGAGTCCTCCCGGGACGGGGTGAGCACCCGGGTGCCGCGGATGATGGTGACCAGCGAGGTGTCCTCGGGCCACTCGACGTCCCCGACCTGGGTGCCGGCCAGCGCCGACTCCTCCGGCAGGGTCAGTTCCACGAGGTTGGCGTCGCCGTGGCTGAAGCGCAGCAGCCGGACCAGGTCGCCGACGCTCACCGCCTCCTCGACCAGCGCGGACATCAGACGTGGGGTGGACACGGCCACGTCCACGCCCCAGGCCTCGTTGAACAGCCACTCGTTCTTCGGGTTGTTCACGCGGGCCACCACCCGCGGCACGCCGTACTCCGTCCTCGCCAGCAGGGAGACGACCAGGTTCACCTTGTCGTCGCCCGTCGCGGCGATCACCACGTTGCAGCGCTGAAGCGCCGCCTCGTCCAGCGAGGTGATCTCGCAGGCGTCGGCCAGCAGCCACTCGGCCTGCGGCACGCGCTCGACCGAGATGGCGGTCGGCGCCTTGTCGATGAGAAGGACCTCGTGGCCGTTCTCCAGCAGCTCGCCCGCGATCGAGCGACCGACCGCCCCGGCACCGGCAATGGCGACCCTCATCAGTGACCGCTCTCCTCTTCCGGGCCCTCGGCGAACGCCGCCTCGACCTTCTCCACGTCGTCCACCCGCATCATCACGTGCACGAGGTCGCCCTCCTGGAGCACCGTCTGCGAACTCGGCAGGATCGACTCGCCGAGGCGGGTCAGGAACGCCACCCGGACGCCCGTCTCCTCCTGGAGTCTGCTGATCTTGTGGCCCACCCACTTCGGGGAGGCGTGCACCTCGGCGAGCTGGACGCCGCCGGTGGGGTCGCGCCACAGCGGCTCGGCGCCCGAGGGCAGCAGTCGGCGGAGCATCTGGTCGGCCGTCCAGCGGACCGTGGCCACGGTCGGGATGCCCAGGCGCTGGTACACCTCGGCGCGGCGGGGGTCGTAGATGCGGGCCGCGACGTTCTGCACGCCGAACATCTCGCGGGCCACCCGCGCGGAGATGATGTTCGAGTTGTCGCCGCTGGAGACGGCCGCGAAGGCACCGGCCTCCTCGATGCCCGCCTCGCGCAGGGTGTCCTGGTCGAAGCCGATTCCGGTGACCCGGCGGCCACCGAACCCGGGGCCCAGCCGGCGGAAGGCGGTGGGGTCCTGGTCGATCACGGCGACCGTGTGCCCCTGTTGCTCCAGGGTCTGGGCGAGAGCGGAGCCCACTCTCCCGCAGCCCATGATGACGATGTGCACGACCGTCCTTCCGATGTCAATAGCGACTGCTCAGTCCCATCAGGGTCTCAGACAGAGGGACAAGCTACACATGCCCGGTTCGGGGCGGGCACCCCCCTACCGCATCCTTAACGCCTCCGCCGTGGACGGCGTCTCACTCGGCCCCGAAGGGCCGGCGCCGAGTGATGCTGCGCACGCTGGGCAGGGTCAGGAATCCGAGGCCGGACAACGCGGCGGCGGCGCCGATCAGTTCCGCGGTCGTGGGCATGGGGCCTCCGGGGGGTCGGCGGGAAGCGGGGTCCAGACATCCAGGCACGGCGCACACCCCGCCTGCGGAATCCGCAGGATCTTCGTGTCCGGAATTCACTCGTGAGGCAGATCCGGGACGGCAGGTGCACGCCCCGGGGGGTAAAGGCCTACGATCCTCTGTTGTGTCCAAACTGACCGACGTGCCCAAACGTATTCTGATCGGGCGCGCACTGCGCAGTGACCGGCTGGGCGAGACGCTCCTGCCGAAGCGCATCGCCCTCCCCGTCTTCGCCTCCGACTCGCTGTCCTCCGTGGCGTACGCGCCCGGCGAGGTCCTGCTGGTCCTGTCCGTCGCGGGCGTGTCGGCGTACCACTTCAGCCCCTGGATAGCGGTCGCGGTGGCCGTGCTGATGCTGACCGTGGTCGCCTCCTACCGGCAGAATGTGCACGCCTACCCGAGCGGCGGCGGCGACTACGAGGTGGCGACCACCAACCTCGGTCCCAAGGCGGGCCTGACCGTCGCCAGCGCGCTGCTGGTCGACTACGTCCTGACCGTCGCCGTCTCCATCTCCTCCGGCATCGAGAACCTCGGCTCCGCCGTCCCCTTCGTCGTCCAGCACAAGGTGCTGTGCGCGGTCGCCGTGATCGTGCTGCTGACGCTGATGAACCTGCGCGGGGTGAAGGAGTCGGGCACGCTCTTCGCCATCCCCACGTACGTGTTCGTCTCCGGCGTCTTCATCATGATCGTGTGGGGCGCCGTCCGCGGACTCGTCCTCGGTGACACCATGCGGGCGCCGACCGCCGACTTCCACATCAAGGCCGAACACCAGGGACTCGCCGGATTCGCCCTCGTCTTCCTGCTGCTGCGCGCCTTCTCCTCCGGCTGCGCCGCGCTCACCGGCGTCGAGGCGATCTCCAACGGCGTCCCCGCCTTCCGCAAGCCGAAGTCCAGGAACGCGGCGAGCACGCTGGCGATGATCGGCCTGCTGGCCGTGACGATGTTCTGCGGCATCATCACGCTGGCCATGACGACCGGTGTCCGCATGTCCGACAACCCGGCCGCCAACCTCCTGCGGGGCGGCGTCCCGGTCGGCCCGGACTATGTGCAGAACCCGGTGATCTCCCAGGTCGCCGAGGCCGTCTTCGGCAAGGGCAGCTTCCTGTTCCTCATCCTGGCCGCGGCGACGGCGCTGGTCCTCTTCCTGGCCGCCAACACCGCCTACAACGGCTTCCCGGTGCTCGGCTCGATCCTCGCCCAGGACCGCTTCCTGCCCCGCCAGCTGCACACCCGCGGCGACCGGCTCGCCTTCTCCAACGGCATCGTGCTGCTCGCGGGCGCCGCCGCCCTGCTGACCGTCCTCTACGGCGCCGACTCCACCCGGCTGATCCAGCTCTACATCGTCGGCGTGTTCGTGTCCTTCACCCTCAGCCAGGTCGGCATGGTCAAGCACTGGAACCGCCACCTGGCCACCGAGCGGGACCCGGCGAGGCGCAGCCACATGATCCGCTCCCGCGCCATCAACACCTTCGGGGCCTTCCTCACCAGCACGGTGCTGGTCGTCGTCCTCGTCACCAAGTTCACGCACGGCGCCTGGGTGGCCCTGCTCGGCATGTGCATCTTCTTCGCGACGATGACCGCGATCCGCAAGCACTACGACCGGGTCTCCGAGGAGCTCACGGCCCCCGACGATCCGGGCGACGACACCGTCCGGCCCTCCCGCGTCCACTCCGTGGTCCTCATCTCCAAGATCCACCGTCCCACCCTGCGCGCCCTGGCGTACGCCAAGCTGATGCGCTCGGACACCCTGGAGGGGCTCACCGTCAACGTGGACCCGGCCGAGACCCGGGCGCTGCGCGAGGAGTGGGAGCGGCGCGGCATCGACGTACCCCTGAAGGTGCTCGACTCGCCCTACCGCGAGGTCACCCGCCCGGTCATCGAGTACGTGAAGAGCCTGCGCAAGGAGTCCCCGCGCGACGCCGTCTCGGTGATCATCCCCGAGTACGTCGTCGGTCACTGGTACGAGCACCTGCTGCACAACCAGAGCGCGCTGCGCCTGAAGGGCCGACTGCTGTTCACGCCGGGCGTGATGGTCACCTCGGTGCCCTACCAGCTGGCTTCCTCCGAGGCGGCCAAGCAGCGCGCCCGCAGGCGCCAGGAGTGGAACGCGCCCGGTGCGGTGCGGCGTGGCCCGGCCCAGGAGCGCCCGAAGGAGCCGAAGGAGTCGGCCGCGAAGGGCTGACCGGCTTCTGCTCGGCGCCGCACCTGATGGTGAACGGCCGGACGGCACCCACGTAGACTGGTGGGCTGTTGTCCGGCCGTACGCCTTTCCCGATCTGGAGTCACCCCACCATGCAGGCAGAACCGAAGAACTCGCAGGTGGGACCGGAGCCGGGCGGCTCGGGGGCGGGCCGGGAGCAGGGCGGCTCGCTGGTGGGGCAGGAGTACGAGGTCGAGATCGGCCCCGTCGCCCACGGCGGCCACTGCATCGCGCGTACCGCCGAGGGCCAGGTGCTGTTCGTGCGGCACGCGCTGCCCGGCGAGCGGGTCGTGGCCCGGGTGACCGAGGGCGAGGAGGGCGCACGCTTCCTGCGCGCGGACGCGGTACGGATCATCGACGCCTCCAAGGACCGCGTCGAGGCCCCCTGCCCCTACGCCGGGCCCGGCCGCTGCGGCGGCTGTGACTGGCAGCACGCCAAGCCGGGAGCCCAGCGGCGGCTCAAGGGCGAGGTGATCGCCGAGCAGCTGAAGCGGCTCGCGGGCCTCACGCCCGAGGAGGCCGGCTGGGACGGCACGGTCATGCCCGCCGAGGGCGACAAGCTGCCCGCGGGCGAGGTCCCGCAGTGGCGCACCCGCGTGCAGTACGCGGTCGACCCCGCCACGGGGAAGGCCGGCCTGCGCCGCCACCGCTCGCACGAGGTCGAGCCGATCGACCACTGCATGATCGCGGCTCCCGGAGTGAGCGAACTGGGCGTCGAGCGGCGCGACTGGACTGGCATGGAGTCCGTCGAGGCGATCGCGGCCACGGGCTCGCAGGATCGCCAGGTGATCCTGACCCCGCGCCCGGGCGCCCGCCTGCCGCTGGTGGAACTGGACAAGCCGGTCTCCGTCCTCCGGGGCGACGAGAAGACCGGCGGCGTCCACCGCGTGCACGGCCGTCCCTTCGTCCGCGAACGCGCCGACGGCCGCACCCACCGCGTGGGCGGGGGCGGCTTCTGGCAGGTTCACCCGAAGGCGGCGGACACCCTGGTCACGGCGGTCATGCAGGGCCTCCTGCCCCGCAAGGGCGACATGGCCCTCGATCTGTACTGCGGCGTCGGCCTCTTCGCCGGAGCCCTGGCCGACCGCGTCGGCGACAAGGGCGCGGTGCTCGGCATCGAGTCCGGCAAGCGCGCGGTGGAGGACGCCCGGCACAACCTCGCCGACTTCCCCCGCGTCCGCATCGAACAGGGCAAGGTCGAGTCCGTCCTCCCGCGCACCGGCATCACCGAGGTCGACCTGATCGTCCTCGACCCGCCCCGCGTGGGCGCCGGCCGCACCACGGTCACCCACCTCACCTCCCTCGCCGCCCGCCGCATCGCCTACGTGGCCTGCGACCCGGCCGCCCTGGCCCGGGACCTGGCGTACTTCCGCGAGGGCGGCTACCGGGTGCGGACGCTGCGGGCGTTCGACCTGTTCCCGATGACGCATCACGTGGAGTGCGTGGCGATCCTCGAACCGGCCGCAAAGGCCGTCTGACCTGCGGGTTCGGGTGGTGTGCGTGATGGGCGGTGTGGGCGTTACGGGCGAGATCCCGACGCTCAAAATGACGCTCTCCGAGGCATCTTGACGCAGATGCGCCTACTGAGGTGCGCATACCGAAGGCACTTCTACTCCGTCAGCCAACCGCGTCGCACTGCCTGCACCCCGCCTGGAACCGGGTCTCCGCGTTCAGGGTCTGCAGCAGGCGGCTGATGTGGCGGCGGGCCGTGTGGACGTGGACGCCCAGTCGGCGGGCGATCGCCTCGTCCTTCAGGCCGGCTGCCAGCAGGGTCAGCAACTCGCGGTCCTCGTCCGTCGGTTCGCCAGGTCGGGACGGGGCGATCGGCATGGCGCGGTCCCAGACCGTCTCGAACAGGGGGATCAGCGCGTTGCGCAGCAGCGTGTCGCCGACGACCAGCGCGGATGACGCGCGAGCGTCCGGCGGGCAAGTGCTGACCTGAAGCCTGTGACCGGCCGGGCCCGCCAGGGCCGGGCCGGTCACAGGGTCACCTTCTGCCTGGTCAGCTCATCGCGTGACGGCCCGCCAGAGTGAGGGCCACGTCGACGATCATGTCCTCCTGGCCGCCCACCAGGCCCCGTCGGCCGCACTCCAGCAGAATGGCGCGGACGTCGACACCGTAGCGGTCGGAGGCGATCTCCGCGTGGCGCAGGAAGGAGGAATAGACGCCGGCGTAGCCCAGGGTGAGGGTTTCGCGGTCCACGCGGACCGGACGGTCCTGGAGCGGGCGGACCAGGTCGTCGGCGGCGTCCTGCAACTGGAACAGGTCGCAACCATGCCGGAGGCCGGAGAGGTTCGCCACCGCGATGAACGCCTCCAGGGGGCAGTTGCCGGCGCCCGCGCCGTGGCCCGCCAGTGAGGCGTCGACGCGGCGCACCCCGTGCTCCACGGCGACGATGCTGTTGGCCACCGACAGCGAGAGGTTCTCGTGGGCGTGGATGCCGATCTCGGTGACGTCGTCCAGGACGTCGCGATAGGCCCGGACCCGGTCGGCGACGTCCTTCATGGTGAGTCGGCCGCCGGAGTCGGTGACGTAGACGCAGTGGGCGCCGTAGGACTCCATCAGCCGGGCCTGCTCCGCGAGTTGGGCCGGTTCGGCGCGGTGGGAGAGCATGAGGAAGCCGGACACGTCCATGCCCAGTTCGCGGGCCGCCGCGATGTGCTGCGCGGAGATGTCCGCCTCGGTGCAGTGGGTGGCCACCCGGACCGAGCGCACCCCCAGGTCGTAGGCGGTCTTCAGGTCGTGGATGGTGCCCACGCCGGGCAGCAACAGGGTGGTCAGCCGTGCCCGCTCCAGCACCGAGGCCGCGGCCTCGATCCACGCCCAATCGGTGTGGGAGCCGGGGCCGTAGTTGAGCGAGCCGCCCGCCAGCCCGTCGCCGTGGGCGGCCTCGATGGCGTCGACGCCGGCGGCGTCCAGCGCCCGTACGATCCGTTGCACGTCCGCCGGTGTGATCCGGTGCCGGACGGCGTGCATCCCGTCCCGCAGGGTCACGTCCTGGACGAAGATGCTGCTGCTCATGCCGTCACCTCGCCGGCCCCGGCCGTACGGGCCGCGATCCGCTCGGCCACCCTGAGGGCGGCCGAGGTCATGATGTCGAGGTTGCCCGCGTAGGCCGGGAGGTAGTGGGCCGCGCCCTCGACCTCCAGGAACACGGACACCTGGTGGGTCGGTACGCCGGCCGCGCCCTCGGCCAGCAGGGTCCGCACCGGCTGGTCCCCGGGGACCGGGGTGATCTGCACCTGCTGCTTCAGCCGGTAGCCGGGGACGTAGGCCGCCACCTCGGCCACCATCGCGGCGACGCTCTCCTGGATCGCGGCGTGCCGGGTGGTGTCGGGCGCCTCCACCAGGCAGAGCACGGTGTCCCGCATGATCAGCGGCGGCTCGGCCGGGTTGAGGATGATGATCGCCTTGCCGCGGTCCGCGCCGCCCACCTCGACCAGCGCCCGGGACGTGGTCTCGGTGAACTCGTCGATGTTGGCGCGGGTGCCCGGACCGGCCGACTTGGAGGCGATCGAGGCGACGATCTCCGCGTAGCGGACCGGGGCCACCCGGGAGATCGCGGCAACCACTGGGATGGTGGCCTGGCCGCCGCAGGTGACCATGTTCACGTTCGGAGCGTCCAGGTGCTCCTCCATGTTGACCGCCGGGACGAGGTACGGCCCGATCGCCGCCGGAGTCAGGTCGATCAGCCGCTTGCCCAGCGGTGTCAGCTTCGCCGCGTTGGCCTGGTGGGCCCCCGCTGAGGTGGCGTCGAAGACGATGCCGATCTCGTCGAAGCCAGGCAGTGCGATCAGCCCGTCCACGCCCTCGTGCGCGGTGGCCACGTCCAGGCGCCTGGCGCGCGCCAGGCCGTCGGACGCCGGGTCGATGCCGACCAGGGCACCCATCTCCAGGTGCTGCGCGGTACGCAGCACCTTGATCATGAGATCGGTACCGATGTTGCCCGAGCCGATGATCGCGACCTTGGTGCGTGGCGCACCGTCTGCACGCGCTGTCATACCGTTCCCTCTCCGATGGCGGTGGTGACCGTGCCCAGCCCGCCGATCACCGCGGTGACCTGTGCGCCCGGTGCGAGCGGGCTCATCGGGCCGAGCGCGCCGGAGAGCACCACATGGCCGGCCCGCAGAGGATCGCCCAGGTCACGTGCGGTGCGGGCCAGCCAGAGCACTGCGGCGAGCGGGTCGCCCAGACAGTCCGCGCCGGTGCCGTCGGACACGGTCCGGCCATCGACGGACATCTCCATCACGGCCGTCCGGGGTTCGAATTCAGCGAGGCTGCGGCGCTCCCGGCCCAGCACGAAGGCGCCCGCGGAGGCGTTGTCGGCGACCGTGTCGGACAGGGTGATGTCCCAGCCCGCGATACGGCTGCCGCAGATCTCCAGGGCGGCCACGGCATGGTCGACTGCGGCCCGCACCCGGGCGAGATCCAGCGGGCCCTCGGCCAGGTCGGCGCCCAGCACGAACGCGATCTCGGCCTCGACCCGGGGCTGGAGCACGGACGCGTACGGCACGGTGTTGCCGTCCGCGTATCCCATGTCGTCCAGCAGCACTCCGAAGTCCGGCTGGTCCACGCTGAGTTGGTGCTGCACGGCGGGCGAGGTCAGCCCGATCTTATGGCCCGCGACGCGTGCGCCCCGCGCCAAGCGCGCCGCCGTGACCTGCTGCTGCACGGCGTACGCGGCACCGGTGTCGGAGGTGCCGATCAGATCCCGCACCGGCACGCACGGAACGCCAGTGGCGGTGGCCTTCAGCAGTCGAGCGGCCGCCTCCGCGACCCCCCGCGACACCTGCTGGGCCCCAGCCTCCCGCCGCACATCCTGGGCCGCGGCCGCCCGCGGCACCTTCCTGGTGTCAGTCATCGCCGTGATTCCCCCCGGACGAAGTCGATGACCAGCCGGTTGAACTCCTCGGCGTGCTCGATCATCGCCCAGTGCCCGCAGCGGTTGAGCAGGACCAGCCGGGAATCGGGGATGTTCGCCAGCAGGAACAGGGAGCTCTCGAAGGAGACCACCCGGTCGTCGCGGCCGTGGATGAGCAGGGTGGGCACCGCGATGTCGCGCAGCCGGGCAGGGTCCACCCAGCGCGGCAGCGGCGCCCCGTGCGGCAGCCCCGTCACATAGTTGGCCAGGTGCTCGGGCTGGGCGAGGGCCGCCTGCGAACGGGCCTCGCACAGCTCCGGCGTCGCAAAGCGCGCCTTGTCGTAGCACATGATCTCGACCAGCCGGCGCATGTTCTCCGGGCTCGGTTCCTGGTAGGCCTCGATGAGGACCTTCAGCCCCTCGGACGGCCCGTCACCGGCCCCGAACAGGCTCGGCATTCGCCCCACCGGCGGTCCCATGGTCACCAGGTGGCTGATCCGCCCGGGGTGCTCGGTGGCCAGCCGCAGCGAGGTCTGGCCGCCCATCGAGTTCCCCACGAACGCCGCCCGGGAGATGCCCAGCGCGTCGAGGAACTGGATCGCGGCGTCGACGTGGTCCAGCTCGTCGACCGTGGCCGGGTCCGACTCACCCCAGCCGGGCATGTCGACGGCGTACACATGGAAGTGCTCGGCGAGCGACTCGATGTTGCCGCTGAAGTTGCTCCAGCCGGTCGCCCCCGGGCCGCTGCCGTGCAGCAGCACCAGCGGATGGCCGGAGCCGGCCTCGTAGTAGCGCAGCGACCAGTCGCGAGTCCTGACCCTACGCGCGGTCTGTTCCTTGTCGATCGCCATCAGCCCTCTTCTCCTTCGGTTCCTCGGGTTTCCAGCGGGGACGGCGCCGCGGCCAGCAGCTCGGCCACCACGCCGGGCGGGCGGTGGCCCCAGCTGTGCAGCCGGTCGAGGGTGCGCACCTGCCAGGTGGCGTCGTCGATGACGAGGCCGCCCCAGCCGTACTCGACGGAGAAGCCGGAGGGGGTGAAGACGTAGAAGCTGAACATGTGGTCGTTGGGGTGCATCCCCAGCGTCATCTCGAACGGCTGCTTGGCGTCCATGCAGCGGTCGTAGGCCAGGCCCACGTCCCGGATGTCGGTGACCTCGACCATGAAGTGGTGGGTGCGCTTGGGGGAAGGCAGGTCGCCGAACGCGACCGTGTGGTGGCGGCCGTTGCAGTGCAGGAAGATCAGGTCCGCGACGATGCCGGGGGCCAGCTCCTCGACGATGATGTCGCTGATCCTGAAGCCGAGCAGGTCGCGGTAGAAGCCGAGGTACTCCTCACGGCTCACTCCGTGGGCCAGCAGAACCTGGTGTCCGGCGCCTCCGGCCCCGGTGACGAACTCGCCGAGCAACGTCTTGGAGGCGAACGCGGTGCCGGCGTCGGCCAGGCCGGTGACCAGTTCGACGCGGTTGCCCATGGGGTCGGTGGTGGCGAAGACGCGCTCCACCCGGCGGTCCGCGGCGAGCGCCGTGTCCCCCTCGTCGACCTGGAGGCCGGCGGCCCGCAACCGCTCGACCAGCGCGTCGAGTTCGGCGTCGCTCTCGACCTCGTACCCGCTGACGACCAGGTCGTCGGCTGGTCCCCGGGTGACGATCAAGCGGTGCGCCTTCTCGTCCAGGCGCAGGGTGAATCGGTCCTCGCCGCGCTCACCGAGTTGCATACCGAGCAACTCGACACCGAAGCGCTCCCAGTCGGCGAGATCGCCAACCTCGTAGACGACGTACGCGAGTTCCTTGACTCCGCTCATGGCAGATCTCTCCTTTGAGGTGGGTGGACGGACGGTCAGGCGGGGACGCCGAGCCCGCTGGTATCGGCGGCGGCCACGAACCGGTCGGGGCGCAGCGCCACCGCGCGCACCCCGTACCGGCGCAGCCAGGAGCCGAGCACGCCGTCCAGGTCGACGAGTTCGTCGGGCCCCTGGGTGTAGGCGTTCTGCGGACGGACCGCGCGGTAGCGGGCGCCGAGTGCGTCCCACTGCCGGCGCTCTTCCTCGGTCAGCAGCGTCGAGGGGTCCACGCCATCGCCCAGCAGCACGAAGGTGTCGCCGAGCAGTTCGTCCAGCCGCGCCATCCGGCCGACGGTGTCGCCGACCACCGGCTGCGGCACCATCCGGCCGATGATGCTGGCGTCGCCGAGCGGGCCGCGCAGCCAGCCGGCCTCCAGCACCGGCGGCGCGATCAGCGGCGGCTCGAAGGGGGTGACGAGTCCCTCGGGCGGCGGCGCGGACAGCGCGGCCTGCTCCTCGTCGGAGAGCTCCTGCTTGATCACCCGACCGAGCTGCACCGCCAGCCCGGTGTAGAAGGCGGCGTTCGGACGGCGCTCGGCCTCATAGGTGTCGAGCCAGGACTCGGGCAGCCGTCCGGCCAGCACCCGGCCGAGCTTCCAGCCCAGGTTGTGCGCGTCGCGCATGCCGGTCTGCATTCCGGCGCCCGCCCACGGCGGCATCAGATGCGCGGCGTCGCCGGCGAGGAAGACCCGGCCGGAGCGCCAGGTCCGCGCCATCCGTACGTGGTGCCGGTAGAAGGCGTGCTGGTGGATCTCGACGTCGTCCTCGCTCACCCCCAGCGCCTTGAGCAGGGCCCACACCTCGGTGCTGGTGGGGAAGTCGGCCTCGGTCTCGTGCGGCTTGAGCGGGATCTCCCAGCGGTGGTTGCCGGCCGACAGCGCGATGTCGACGACCGGCCGCTCCTTGTCCGTCCAGAAGGTGAGGAAGTCGCGGTCGGGCCACCAGCGCTTGACCCGGCAGTCGATGACCACCCAGGTGACCTCGTTGGTGTCGCCGAGCAACTGGATGCCCAGCCGCTGCCGGGTCCTGCTGCTGCCGCCGTCCGCGGCGATCGCGTACCGGGTCCGGTACCGGCGGACCTCGCCGGTGGCCGTGTCGGTGGTGGTGACCGTGACCCCGGAGTCGTCCTGTTCGATCTCGGTCACCTCGGCGCCGTAGCGCACCGAGATCAGGTCCCGCCGGTCCTGCGCGCAGGCCCGCAGCTCGGACTCCATGACCGGCTGGTAGATGTTGTAGAAGCGCGCCCTCGCCCCGAGCGCCGACGGCGGATGCTCGATACGCATCACCTCGTGCCCGTCGTACGTCACCCAGCGCAGCGCACGCTGCGGGTCGATCACCTTCTCGATGCGTTCGCCGATGCCCAGGCCCTGGAAGATCCGCATGGTCCAGTCGTTGACCGTGACCGCCCGGGCCCGGGGATAGATCTCTTCGTCCCGTTCGAAGGCGATCACTCGCGCCCCCTGCTGAGCGAGGGTCAGAGCACCGACGATGCCCGTGGGGCCGTAGCCGATGACGGCGACGTCCGCGTCGAAGTTTTGGGGCATGGCGGCCTCCTTGCCGGTCGTCCCAAAGTTTTGGACCGGTCGTTCAGTCCAATAGTGGGGACTGTCACACGGCCGAAAAAGCCGGTCAAGGGGATGAATCACGGATTCCGCACAGCAGAATCAGCGCCGGTATCGCCGCGGGCCGCCTAAGCTCCGGCCGAATGAGCGCAGGTATGCTTCAGCGCGTGGAACCCAGGCGCGACAACACCGGCAACCGCAGGGGGCGGCGCTCCCGGGAGGAGATACTCGAGGTCGCGTCACGCCTGATGGCCGAACGCGGATACGCGGCGACCACGCTGTCGGAGCTCAGCCGGGAGTCGGGGTTGCCCAAGAGCGCGGTCTACCACCACTTCCGCTCCAAGGGCGGGCTGCTCTCCGCGGTGATGGAGCACGGTGCCTACGCGTTCTTCCAGCACATGGCCCGGGCGCAGGCACATCCGCCGCGGCAGGGGGGCGTACGGGAGCGACTGGGCTGGTACCTCCAGCGCACCGGGGAGGTCTTCCTCGCCAACCCGGACTTCCTGCGGCTGCACCTGATCCTGGTGATGAACGCCGAGGCGGCGGAGTCCGCGGAGGCCGCGGAGGTCGACCGGATCATCGAACGGGTGCGGCGGGACGGCCGCGTGCACATGAACCACATGATCGCCGACTCGTTCGCCGAGTACGGCCCGGAGGTCGCGCAGGCCGTGGCCGACCGGCTGGACTACTTCGCCATAGCGGGCTTCGACGGGGCCTTCGTCGCCTGGCAGGCCGACCCTTCCCGTTCGATGGCCGAGGCCATGGACCTGCTCACCGACGCGGTCGCGGCCCTCGGCGAGTCCATCGCCGTGCGCCTGCGCTCCTGACGGCGGGCCGCCCAGCCCGGCTTCGGGGGGCATGGGCGCGGACACGGGTTCCGCCGAGTCGCTCCCGTGGGGGACTTCCATGGGTCCTGCTGTTGTGCGGGGCGGATCAGCGATGCTCGGCCAGGTCGTCCTCCAGAGCGAGCGCCGCGGCGCTCAGGGTCGTGACCAGGGATCGGAGGCGGTGCGGGTCGTAGCGCACGCTGGGCATC
>NZ_JBEYTS010000120.1:0-12784 GCF_040643155.1 Streptomyces sp. NPDC047453
GTCACGCGACGGCCCGTCCTCCAACGGCAGAGGACATTACGGGCGAACAGCCGCACCGATCAGCGACCGAAACCCGCTGACGAATCGAGGTTAACTGAGTGATAACGCTGACGCATAGCGGCAGACGAGTCGCCAGTTGAAGGTAAATACATAACACACGACCGAACTTCGAATGGAGCTTCTCATGCAAGCGAGCAACGCTGAGCTGTACGCACTCGACCTGACCCGGGCAAGCTGGGTCAAGAGCAGCAAGAGCCCCTACACCTCCACTTGCGTCGAGGTGGCAAACCTTGGCGGCGGGGCTGTGGCAGTCCGCGACTCCAACCGTCGAGACCTGCCGCCTCTGCGGTTCACTGCAGAACAATGGGCAGCCTTCCGGGAGGGTGTGCGCGAAGGCGAGTTCGGTTGAGCTCGACATCTGCTCCCCGTTCGGTCAACTCGCCGGTCCGCCCGGTCGCCGATCCCGCAGAACAGCGAAGCAGACAGCGCCGTCGGGAACTGGACCGTCATCCAGCCGCCCTACAGCTTTCGGGCTGAGTCGCCGTTGCGGGCGTGGCTGCTACCGATCGTGCTGCAGTGCTCCCGCCGCCAGCGCGTCGCCGAGCGGAGTGCGCCGGTAGAGGACCGAGCGTCCGGTGCGGGCACGGTCCAGCAGGCCGGCCCGGCGCAGCACGGTGAGGTGGTCGCCCACTGCGCCCGGGGCGAGGCCGAGACTGCGGGCGAGCTGGGTGGTGCTCGCGGGGGCGGCGAGTTCCAGCAGTAACAGGGCGCGAGTTCGCCCCAGCAGCCCCGCCAGTGCCTCTGGCGGGGCCTCGCTGCTGGTGTCGAGGAGGGCGGCGGTGCCGCAGGCCGGGTAGATGACGGTCTTGGGCCAGGGCTCCTCGTGGTGGCAGGCGCCGCGTGGCCCGACGAAGACGGAGGGGATCAGCAGCAGGCCCTCGCCGTGCAGCCGTACAGGCTCGAGCTCCCCTGACACGTCCGTGAGTTCGAGGCCGCCGCGGCGCCAGGCGCTGCCCGGCTGAAGGCCGCTGACGGTGGCCGCCCAACCGCGGGCGCCGATGACCGCGAGCCGGTGCTGCACGTCGCGTTCGCAGACCGCGCGCACTCGCGGCCAGTCGGGGGCGAGCAGGTCGTGCCAGGCGCGGTCGAGTGCGGCCGCGAGCCAGGCCACCGCGTCCTCGGCGTCCAGCACGGCGCGCACGCGCGGGTCGCGCACCGGGTGGGCGGCGATCAGCGCGGTGATCTCGCGGCGGGCGACGGCGGCGGGGGTGGCACGGATGGCCGCCAGGTCCTCCGCCCAGGTCTGCGCCGGGCCGGAAGGCGGCGGCGCGGTGAAGTCCGCGCCCCCACCGGGGACGTTCAGGGCGAGCGCGGCGTCGAGCGCGGTGGCGCGGCGCAACCGCTCGAAGGCGGGCCGCAGCCGTGCCGACCAGGCAGGCGGCAGCGGGCACTCCCCGTAGGCGAGGGCGCGCAGCAGGCAGCACAGTTCGAACGCCGGGGAGAACGCGAAGCGGCTGCGAGCCAGGTCGTCGGCGGCCACCTCGAAGCGGAGCATGCCGGGAGGATACGCCCGCCGTGTCCGGCGACCTTACGCCCCTGGACGTAGAAGTGGGCTGCGCCGCCGGCGCGGCGTCAAGCTGCGGGCCATGACCGAGACCGCACGGACCGACGGCCCTGCGAGCGAGGCCGACACCCCAACCTCCACTGATGCCGTGACCCGAGCCCCCGCCCCGCCCTCGACCGACGGCAGCTCCGTGACACGGCGGACCCGCTACCGGGAAGTCCTCGGCGAGCCCCGGTTCCGACTGATATTCGTCAGCCACACCTTCGCCGTCATGGCCGAGACGCTGCGCATCACGACCTTCTCCGTCCTGGTCTACGCCGCCACCACGTCACCGCTGCTGTCCGCGCTCGCGTTCGCGGCCGGATTCCTACCGCACCTGCCCGGCTCGATGCTGCTGGGGTCCCTGGCGGACCGACTGCCGCCGCGCGGCCTGATCGCGGGCGGCTACCTGCTGGGCGGGGCGGGGACGCTGCTGGTCGCGCTGCTGCACGTGCCGGTGGGCGTCAGCCTGCTGGTGGTCGCGCTGGTAGCGCTGCCCGGCCCGGTCTTCCACGGCGCCTCAGGCCGACTGGTGGCGGAGTTCTTGGAGGGCGACGCCTATGTGCTGGGCCGCTCGCTCAACAACATCGCCGGTTCCGCTGCCCAGTTGGCGGGCCTGGCCCTGGGCGGAGCGGCGGTGGCGGTCCTGGGCGCGCGTCAGGCGCTGGTGCTGGCAGCCGGGCTGCACCTGGTGGCGGCGGTCGTAGTCCGGCTGGGCCTGCCGCGGCTGCCGGCGCCGCCCGCCGACGGCACGGTGGTCAGGGCCAGCCTGGCGGGCAACCTCCGGCTGCTGCGGACCCGCGCGGTACGACGGTTGCTGCTGGCGCAGTGGTTGCCGTCCTCGTTCCTGGGCGGGGCCGAGGGGCTGATCGTGGCCTACGCCGGTCAGCGTCACTTCCCGGCCGGAGCCTACGCGCTGCTGATGGCCGCGCTGCCGGTGGGCATGCTGGCGGGCGACCTGGTGGCGGGCAGGCTGCTGGTCCCGCGCACCCGGGAGCGGCTGGTGGTGCCGCTGACCGCGCTGATGGGGCTGGCCTTGCTGGGCTTCGTGCTGGAACCCGGCGAGGGCATGGCGACCGTGCTGCTGCTGGTGGCCGGCGGCACCTTCGCGTATCAACTCGGGCTGCAACGGCCGTTCCTGGAGTCGCTGCCGCAGGAGCTGCACGGTCAGGCCTTCGGCCTGCTCGCCTCGGGCATCATGACGCTCCAGGGGGTGGCTCCAGTCGTGCTGGGTGCGGCAGTTGGAATCGCGAGCATGGCCACCGGCACCGTGATGGGCCTGGCGGGGGCGCTCATCCTGGCCACCGCCGCCTGGGTGGCGACCTTCCACGAACGGCCACACGCACCTGGTCATCGCCCGCGAGCTGGACACCGCGCGGCGCGCCGACGAGGCCCTGCGCTGGGCAGAACGCGGCGTCCGGGAAACCCGGGACCTCTCCGACGTCGACACCGCCCTCGTCGACTACCTCTGTGACCGCTACACCCAGGCGGATCGTCTGTCGGATGCCGTTGCCGTGCGCCGTGACCACTTCCGTGCCCGCCGCAGCCTGCTCGCGTACCAGCAGTTGCGCGCCGCTGCGCGGGCCGCGGACTGCTGGCCGGCCGAGCGCGCAGGAGCCCTTGCCCTGCTGCGTGCTGACGCGGAGCGGCGGCAGCAGGGCTGGTACGGTGGCTCCGTCCTGGTCGACGTTCTGCTCGACGACAAGGACATCGACGCCGCCTGGCAGGCCGCTGCCCAAACCAGCACCCATGACCGGCAGTGGCTCGCCCTAGCCGACCAGGCGCGGGCCGACCGTCCCGCCGACGCGCTCGGCGTCTACCTGCGCCTGGCCGAGCCACTGGCCAAGCAGACCGGCAACACGGTCTACGAGCAGCTCGTCGCCCTGCATCTGAGTATCCGCGACTGTCACCGCCGCCTGGGCACAGAGGACGAGTTCGCCGTGTACGTCACCGCTCTGCGCACCGCCCAGAAACGCAAGCGGAACCTGATGCGCCTGATGGACCAACACGGTCTGTGAGCCGGACGGCGTTCCGGAGGCCCACCCGGCCCACGCCGCCCTCGTACCCCTGCCGCCGGATGGTGTTCTTCATGCTCCGCTCGCGGCCGGATCCCCAGTCAGTCGGTCCTGTGTGCTCAGGGTGCAGTCCTGGGGACGAGGTGGAGCTGCTCTGGGGCAGGCCTCGGAGTCGTAGAAGTCACCATGACGACTCTGTGTCACACCGCCATCGCAGCAGTCTTGACGACACAGTACGGGCGCCTGGTTCTGTCGTTACTTCGGGGCGGAGAGGGTCTCGGCGACGCAGCTTCCCGGTCAGGGCCGCGAGCGGGCCTGGTGCGTCACGACGGGATGGCCGACCGACCCACGAGTCGGCGCAGTTCACGCAAGTGCCGTTGGATGTGTCGCCCCACGGGAACAGCCGCCCGTCGGTCGTGATCCGCCTCAACCAGCCCGACCCGGCGTACTACCGGTGACCGCCTGGACTGGTCAGCTCGTCCACGTACTACCGCGTCTGGCAGGAGATTCGTGCGCTGGCGCTTCCGCCAGCAGCGGTCGCGTCCCCGCTCGCTGCGCGTCCGTACGATCTCCGGAACTCGGCGCCGTCGACCTGACTCAGCTCCGGGGTAAACCCGACCAGGCGAAGCGGCGGGGTCGTCACGAAAGTTTGACCTCCAGCGACTGGTGCCAGCGCCACAGCCGTACGGGTGCTCCGACTACCGTCTCGTCGCCCACCCGCACGGCGGCGCCGCTGTGGTCGGCGGTCGGGTTCGCAGGTTCGAGTGCCCGGCAGGATTCGAACCTGCGCACACGGCTCCGGAGGGCAGGCGCCAGGAGCGCGGAAATGGGCCTCTGAACTGGGTGAACGTCCGGAGTGCTCCCTCCGCACACGTCCCTCACTCGCTGCTCACTCGGGGGTCGCCGGAGGTCATGCAGGATCGGACGCCGCCCACAGCTTGTCCACCAGACGCATCAGGACGTCGTAAGTCTCTCCACGGTGGTACTTGATCACAGGCGACTCCCTGCCATGCTCGTCCGCCGAGTACGGAGTTAGATAGAGGACCCGCTCGGTTGCGACAATCCGGCCGATGTGGGGAACGCTGTAGTTACGCACTTCAAGGTGTCCCGCAACCGAGAGCGGAGCGAGGTAGTCGTAGGTCGCTGCGATCTGGCGGCGCAGTAGACCAGTGCCGAAGGCGGAGTCGAAGACCTTGAGTTCCTCCTCACGGTCGTTGATCCAGTCCGGCTCGCCTGCGGGAACATCGAGCTTCGGCAACAGAATGCGGCAACGGCAGCGACTGGCCCGGCAGCGGAGGAGCAGTTCCTCGAACGAGTCGCGCTGTAGTTCGGCGCCGCGGCCGGTGAGGATGGACACTTCCCGTGCCCGGCCGAGTTCCCGCTTGATATCGGCCGCCGCTTCTCGACTGTTGCCGAAGACCTCTTCCACGTCCAAGTGCAGCAGGTGAGCGGCAAGGCCGCGCAGAAAGCGACGGGCCGTCTTCGATAGTGCCCATGCCAACACAACGAAAAGAGCGCTGGCGCACAGCGACGTGCCCGTGTCGCGTAGAAAAGCCATCCCCATCCCCCCTCCACAGTTACCCGCGCGAGTCAGCGTCCCACGCCTGGTAAGTCGCTGGGCAGCGTAAGCAAGCCCCTGAGCGGTTCCAAGGCTTTCTCATCAGGACGGGCTTGCTCAAGTGCTGTGAACAGGGCGAGCCGGCCCGCGGGGCCCCCCTCGCCGTAGGCGTACCTGGCGATCGCCTGCAGATGGTCATGCGCAAGATTATGGTCCGCGATGGGCAGTAACCGGTCCGAATTCATGAGCCGCTGCATGTCCCGTACGATCCCCTCGCGGAAACCATGACTCCCCATGTCCTGGAAGGCTTCCAGCGCGTCGACCAGTTTGGCTTCGCCGAGTGCAGAATCGGAAGAGACGCCGACCCCGGCCAGGATGGCGACGACTTCCTCAAGATCCGCTGGAGTCCACGTCGCCGCAAGGCAGTTGGCCCGCGCCGACACCAGTGCAGCCAGCAGGTTCAGCCGGGCAGGAAAGTCGGCCGCCAAAGCTTTGAGGTGGTCAACCGCTTCCGGCGTACCGCGGCGACTCAGTGTTACGGGAAGCGCCTCACGCCAGTCCAGTGCCTCCATCTCCGGAGTGATCTCATGGACCCCGAGCGGACGGTGGTATTCGTCCTGCGGGAAGAGCACGGTCAGCCACCGGTAGAGCGCGCTCAGACCGGCTTCGTCGGCGCTGTTCTCGACGTGTACACGGTTATAGCGTGGGGCGCAGCTGAGTGCGAGAGCCCGGCTGAAACGGTCCGATGTGTCAATTGGTTCCTTGATCTTCAACCACGCGTCGAAGCCGCGGGCAGCCAGAAGATTGCGAGCAGCGAGCACGGGAAGTTCGAGGTCATTGGTTTCGCAGTCGTCCTTGATGTCTGCGAGGACGAACTCGGCGACGGACTGTGCGAGGGCGCTGTCCACGATCAGAAGTCGGGCGAGAAGGCCGGACCACGTACGGACCAGCGCCGCCCAGCCCTCGCCCCCCTCCTCGAAAGCCTCTCCGGCCACCGACAACGCGCCGACGGCGCGCTCAACGCGGAAGCCCGACAGCAAAACGGCAGACACCAACGCCAGAAAGTCTTCCAAGACCTCGGTGACAGCGGTGGACCAGTTCGCTTCGAGACGTTCCAGAACCAGTGGTTGTACGCCCTCGGCCAGCTGTGCCTGGGCCGCCGTCCTGATAGCGCGGGTGAGCCCGAACGGGTCGTTTGCGGCTGCTTTCCGTAGCAGCGACACCCATGTCTCGGAGGGGATGTGCCATGGGTCGGCGATCGCGCCTACCCACGCGCTCCAGCGGTCAGGTTCGAGGTCTTCCAACCCACCCACGCGGTCGAGCAGCACCAGCGACAGAAGCCCGGCCCAGGCACGATAGTCTCGTCTTCCCAGGCCAAACCACTCTTCAGCGTGATCGTCCTCGCGCCGCAGAAATTCCAGGGCACAGCCAGGCAGGGCACCGAGTTCTTCCGCGTCGAACACGGAGCACCCCGGCCAGTCGGTGACGTTGTCGTCGAGGCGCGAATCACCCTTGCCGGTATTCGGGTCGAACTGCAGGTTCCAGAGCAGAACCCGGAAGCTGTCGGTGTCATGTAAGCGCGCCCGCTGTAGGCGCGCGCGCTGCTCTGCGATGAACTTCGCGCTCTCTGGCCATGGTGTCTCGGACGTGGCCCGGTGGTTTCTGCGCCATGCTTTGGCGAGGTCGCCGTGGACCTCGACCGGTTCGTAGAACCACTTCAGGTATGACCAGGCAGGATTGTCCTGGCTCTGGTAGGCGAGTTCGAAGTGTTCCTGGCTCTGCTGGTCGAAGAGGACCTTTGCGAGATGCGCATAGGCGTCTGCCGACTCGGTATTCCCGGCGCAGTCAGCCGCCTTGCGCAGCGCCCAGGCGAAGTCACCTGCGTCGAGCAACATGAACCGGTCGCCGTGAGTTCCTTCGGGTTCTACGGACCACGAGTGGCGGGGCGTCCATTCGCGTACGACGAGCCACACGAAATAGTCCATGGCCTGTCCCGCCTTGATCCCGCAGGCAAGCAAGGCGTCGACGAGCCCTCGGCGCAGATTCCGTACTTCGGGCGGCTCCAGCCCATCGGGCGTGACCTGGTTCAGAGCATGGGGGAATTCCACCTTCTCGTGACTCAGAATGCGCGTCGTCAGGATCTGCGCGAGATCCGGCAGCAGCGACTCGGCATTGGGGACGCTCAACGCCCGGTCGACTGTATTGGAAACGAGTCTGTCTTCCGTGAACAGCCTCCTGCGCCCATCGGTCAGCGCAGCCGCGTCCGCCACGCCCTGCGAGACCCACGCCACGACGTGGTGCACATCCTCCTGGGGACACGCATCCGGCATGCCTACAACGAAATGCTCGTACGCGCCGTACCGGTCGTCGCTTGGCGTCTCGCTCAGCACGCCAAGCATTGTCCTCGTGTCGAGAAAGCGGGGCCAGAGAAGGGTCAGCAGAGTGCCGCGGAGGCTGAGGTCGGGATCTGTGTCCTTACTCGGCCCAAGCGTGACTAACACTTCCTTCAACGCGGAGGCGGCCAATGCCTCATCACATGCGAAAGCTGCCCTGGCGGCCTGCGAGCGGTTGCCGGTCGGCCACCGAGGGGCTGCCGCCACCTTCAGCAGTAGCGGTGCAAGAGTCGGTGACGGGCACTGCTCGGCCAGATGAAGTGCCACCCGAGCCCGGGCCCAGGTGGGCCAGTCGCCGAAATCCGCAGGGTCGAGAGTAAGGGCCGGAACCAGTTGGCGAGCCAGGCCAGGATGTCCGAGCACCCAGCGAGTCTGATGCCATCTGGCGTCGCCTAGTTCAACGTCGGCAGCGCGCTCAAGCAGGCGGCGCACGATGAGTTCCCGGACGCTGTCGGAGCGGACGAGTCCGCTGTGCATGGTCAGGCTCTCCGGGTCAGCCTCGGCGAGCCATTGCGTCCGGTCGGGGGCGAGCGTCACCAGCCAGGCAGCTGTTTCCCGCAGCGACACAGGGATGCCGGCCGTCTCCTGGTCCGGGGCTTCGACCAGGAACAGACGGTGGAGCATGGCATCTGAGACGGATCGGGAAATAAGGTGTCGTGCAGCGAGGAAGGCCGCGAGCGACGAGTGACGGAAAGTGAACCTGTGGTTGCCGCTGGCTGTGAACAGGCCCGAGGACAACACTTCGTCGACGACTGTCGGGGTTACCTCGAAAGGCTGGAAGCCTGAGGTCTGTTCGCTGCCTCCGGAGACGGTGGAGACGTCCAGGTCGGTGGTACGCGGCCGTTCCTCAAGAAGGCTCCCCCGCCACAGGGTGCGCCGGCCTGACAGCACCAGTCGTGCGGCGATGCGCCCGGCAACTTCCAGCCGTTGCGGCCACGTCGTGGCCGGTGCCGCTACGGTGAGGCGGTTGGGGTCGTACTCATGGGCCAGCAGTCGCACGCCGTCCTCGAACAATTCCTGGGCACCGCCCCTGAGATGGCCGCTCTCCCGATACTCGCGCACGATGAGTTCCAGAGTGAGAGGCACGCTGGCGAGGGCTCCGGCGCGCAGAGCGACGACCTCGGAGACCAGTTGCTCTCCGCGAATGCCGGCGCTGTTGACGAGCATCACAGCATCCGGCCGCGACAACGGGGCAAGATCCACCAGAGAGCAACTGCCGAAGGCGTCATGAAGGACAGGGGTGAGACTGGTCGGGTAGTCGCCCGTGCGGCAGGCGAGCAGCAGCCTCAGACGGCGCACGTCCTTGTTCCGGAGATAACGCTTCATGTAGGAAGGGAGATTGCGACAGATCTCGCTCTCGTCTGCTTGGTCGATCACGACCGTCAGAATTCCGCTCTGCAATGAATCCTGGCCCAGTGCCACGCTCGGCAGCGCGGCAAGGTGCCGCCCCAAGACCTCTTCGAAGGTGGCCGGTGTGAGATCTGGGCCATCGATCCATATGCAACGGTCCGCCCCGTCGGGGATGGAGGGGTCGTCCCACATCGGCAGCCCTTCAACCAGCGAGCGGAATACCGAGGTCTTTCCGGCACCCGGCTCACCGAGCAGTACGGTCGCTCCCTCACGGGCGATATCACCGGGAGCGACGAGCGCGCCCGCAGTGGCCTTGGACCCAGGGGGTGTAAAGACGTGGTCACTGCCCAGGAACCCGTCGTCGTCCAGCGGGAACAGGTCCTCGTCGGGTGTGCTGTCGGCACGGACGCGGCACCAGCGCCGGGCCTGTACGGTGAAAACTTCCTGCCTCATGGCGACAACCCACTTAGTCTGTCCAGGGCCAGGTCGTCAGGGCGGGCGAACTCAAGAGCGGCGTACAAGGCAGCGCGTGCGGCGGGAGGATCCCGGTAGGCGTTCATCCGGCGAACGATCTCCCGAACGTGATCACGTGCCACGGGCGATTCGGCTGCGGTGAACGCATGCGGCAGGCCGAGGATGCGGCCCATGTCTGAGAGAAGATCCTGTCGGAAGTCCATCTTTGCCATATCGCCGAAGGCCATGAGCGCATTCACCCACTCGACATCCGGTGTTGGTGGTTTGCGAACAGCGTCTGAGGACGGCGCAGTCAGGCGGCGACCGGCAGGTTCAGCCGCCTCCGGCAGCAGCTCACACAGCAGGGCAGCCGTGGCGGCGGCAGCATGTGCGGATGCACGATGCTGGGAACCCGACGCGTCTGCTTCGGTCTTGCCAGCGTCGGCGTGGTCGCTGATGCCTCGAAGAGTGAGGACTTGGAGGTCCTCAGACAGGTTGGCGGCGCGGGCGACTCCGGCAGACTCCATCTCGATGGCCAGGGCGTCTCCGTAGTGGAACGTGATCTGGTCGCGCAGGGGAGTGTCCGTAGTGTTCAGTACTACCTCACCGGCGATGATGGGCTGGAAGTGAATCTGGGGACCGATTCCCTGCCAGGTCGCTCGAACCGCCTCGGGCACCCACTCCCGCCAGGTTTCCGAGCACAGAGCCGTTCCGGCCGCCTGCTCTAGTCTGTGGGACACGGGACCTGGCACCGGGCGGGCGCTGAAGCCTGCGGGTGTCTCCTTGCCCGGGTGTAAGTAGTGGACTTTCGTCGACACCACCACGTCGCCGAGCTCAGCTTCCGGCTTCAACCCACCCGCGACACCGACGAACAGCAGCGCCTGCGGGTCCAGCCACTGGCGGGCACGCTCGGTCATGACGGCGGAAACCAGATTGCCCGCTCCGATTCTGGCAACGGCGATAGTTCCCGCCGCTCCGGGCAGCGTCCCCTTCACGAAACGCGTGCCCTCCGGATGAACGAGCGTCGACTTGTCGCGCAACAGCACCGACACGGCCTGGAACTCAACTGGCAGCGCAGTCAGGACCACTACATCTGCACTCGGCTCCATGTGTTCCGCCTCTGTCTCCAGCGAAGTGTCTTGCACAACCCTAGCGTGGGGCGGTCGGTCCCTCATTGGCCAAACAGATAGCGCAGCCCAGTACTGTGGGCGATGTCCGCGCGCAGGTTTTCGGGCCCGCCCCGGTCATAAGACAGATCAGATCCGAAGTCGCCTCCGGCTCCTGCGCCCATTGAGAGGTCGGCTTCGCCGACGGGCTGTAACACCCAGTGAGTGTTACAGCCGTCTGCTACCGGACAGGCCGGACACCAGCATGTTGAGCTGTCCGGCCTGTTTGCGCAGGTGAGAGGTATAACCGGACAACCGGACAGCTGGGACACGCACCCCTGCACGGATGCGCGTGGGATGCTGGAACGCGACGGTGCCCGAAGGAGGAATGCGTGCCGAGCCCCAGCCCACGCGGGACGTATCAGGTGATCTCTCAGGCGTTGCGCGAGCGGATCGCCGCCGGGGCCTACGTGGAGGGGTTGCCGTCCGAGGCCGAGATCGGGCGCGAGTTCGGGGTGGCCCGTACGACGGTTCGGCGTGCCCTGCGTGCCCTCGAGGAAACGGGGGACATCAAGACTGTCGCCGGCGTTGGCCGCAAGGTCGCTGGGGGCGCCGGTATCGCACCGTACGAACAGATCGTGGCGGACTTGTTGGAGCAGATCCGGAAGGGGGACCTGCCTGTCGGTACGCGTCTTCCGAGTGAAGCGGCCCTTGTTGAGAAGTACGGGGTGTCTCGTGGCACGGTTCGCCGCGCCGTACGTGAACTGGAGACGGCCGGCCACGTCGAGGCGCGACATGGGGTTGGCCGGTTCGTCAGCTCTCCTTCCTGAACTCCCGATCTTCTCGGAGGCAATGAATGCAATTGGTCAAGTGGGCCCATGACCTTTCCGAGTCGTTGTTGTCCGAGAGCCTGCCGCGGCGGTGGGCACACTCCCAGCGGGTCTACTCCCAGGCGCTGAGCCTGGCGCCAGTGTTGGGCGAGGACGCAGAGCTGTTGGCGGCCGCCGCCATCGCGCACGACATCGGGTATGCCCGTGCCGCCGTGGACACCGGACAGCACATGATCGACGGGGCCCGGTACTTGCGCGACGTCGCGGGGGCTGACCCACGGCTGTGCAGCATCGTGGCTTTCCACACGTCCTCCTCATGGGAGGCATCCGAACTCGGGTTGGACGATGCGCTCAATGAGCTTGGGCCCGCCGAACCCGAGTTGGTAGACGCGATCACCTATTGCGACCTGACCAGTAGCCCGGTCGGAGCTCTAGTGGACCCTGCCGAGCGGCTCGCAGAAGTCCTAGAGAGGTACGGTCCCGAGCACGTTGTTTTCCGGGCGGTATCCGCGGCCCGGCCCGAGCTCATGGCGAGGGTGGCCCGGGTGCGGCAACGTTCCGAGGCGGTGGCGGCAGAGCTCAGCTGATCAGAGGGATCTCGGAGTTACGGAACCCCTGTTCGAGGCGTCGACGCGTGGTCGGTGAGATGTCGAGAGAGCCCAGCTCTGCTCTGGGGACCCACCCTACTGCGAACGACTCTGAGCTCACCTTGATCTCGCCACCGACCGGCCGAGCCCGGAAGCAAATCGAGAACTCCTGACGCACCTCTCCGTCTGCGAAGGCGATGACGTGGCCGGGGTTGGTGAAAATCCCGACCATGCCGACCACTTCGACGTGAATTCCCGTCTCCTCCAGAACCTCCCTGACGACCGTGCCGGCGATGTTCTCCCCGATCTCCTGGACGCCTCCCGGCATGCCCCAGCGCCCGTTGTCCGAACGTCGTTCTAGGAGTACGTCGCCCGCGTCGTTCACGACGAACGCGGTTACCGCGGGCACGATGCTGTTGGCCTTCGGAGCGGCGGGATCGTTGAAATAGTCGGTGCGTCGACTCATGAGGGCCTTTCGATGGGGACGGCTTCGGACCAAACCTTGTCGAAGCTCTGCTGGTACGTCGAGACCAGCTCGGCGCCGGCGACGCGGCGGAGGTGGAGCACCGGGGCCATGGGGGCGCTCACGCCGTACACCTGCGTGTTGACCAGCCACTCGTCATCGGCGCGGTAGAGGGAGTTGTGCAGAGTTGATCTATGCATCCGAAACTCGATGCCCGAGACCGAGTACAGCGGTCGGTAGAGCTTCATGACCTCGCGCACCTTGTATGCGACGCCCTCGCCGATCTCCTCCTCTTCCCCGCGCCGCTGAATCTCTGGACTGGCGGGGTCGCCTAGTGCTGTGACCGCATAGGTTCGCCGGGTTGGTGGGGGCTTTTTGTAGGATCACGACTCCAGGGCGGGGAGGGCAGGACGTTGGAAAGACCGC
>NZ_JBEYTS010000121.1:0-12527 GCF_040643155.1 Streptomyces sp. NPDC047453
CTCGACACCTCGAAGCGTGAAGAACGGCCGTCCTGCTGTCCCGGGAACGAACCAAGATCAGCGGGTCAGGTGAACCGCCGAGGTTAAACATCAAGATCAGAAGCCGTTGCTCTATCGACCACGGTGAACGTCGGTTCGAGTGTGACAGTTCGGCCGAGTGATCTCTTGGCCCAGCATGCTTGAAGGCAGGGCCTTCCGTGTAGCTCGGGGCTGTCGAGACCAACGTGCACGCAGGAGGCCCTGTTGCGGCCGTTGTACGGGTTCGCGCCGGCCGGTTCCAGTTCTGTCACCCGTGTGACTGCCTGCGCACCGGTTCGGGAACGCAGGCAACCATCCGGACAGGCGGCCGAGCTGTCCGTCGGATATGACGGATGCGGAGTGGGCAGTGGTCTGCGAGGCGATGCCGCTCTCGCTCTGGCTGGAGAGCCGTGGCGGTCAGACGGTGGACGGGCTGGGAGCTGAGGAGGGTAGCGGTGCTGTCGAACGCAGAGCCGGCCGGGCCGTCCGCGGCGCGACCTTGCAACTGCCCTCGGCTGCCGCGTCACTCGTCACCCTGCTCGATGTCCAGGTGGATCGGGCCCCGAAGGACGGGGCTGGGCCGGTACGGCGGTGGGTCGGCGACCAGCCTGGGGCGGTCGAGCCGGCGTACCAGCTCGGTCAGCGCGATCTGGGTTTCCCGCCGGGCCAGCGGGCCGCCGAAACACAGGTGGATGCCGCTGCCGAACCCCAGGTGCTGGTTGTCATGCCGATCCGGGTCGAAACGGTCCGGATCGTGGAAGCGCTTCGGATCGCGGCTGCCTGAGGCCAGCATGAGCATGATCTGCGAGCCCTGGGGGATGACGGTGTCGGCGACGGTGACGTCGCTGTACGCCACCCGCCAGGGAATGATGTGCACGGCGGGCTCGTAGCGCAGCAGTTCCTCGACCAGCGGCACGACGAGGTCCGGTTCGTCGCGCAGTCGCTGCAGCACCTGCGGGTGGCGCAGCAGCGTCAGCATGCCGTTGGTGATGAGGTTGACGATGGTCTCATGGCCGGCGATGAGGAGCAGCCTGGCGGTGGCGACGATTTCGGCGTCGGCCATCCGACCGTCGGGCCCGTCGTCGTTGGCCAGCCGTGACAGCAGGCCGTCTCCCGGCCGGCCGTGGCGCTGTTCCACCAGCTCGCCGAGGCACTGGCGCAAGTCCTTGCGGGCCTGTACGCCCTTGTCCAGTTTCTCCTTCGGGTCGGTCTTGGGGTTGTAGTCGATCGAGTTCATGATGTCGTTCACCCAGAGGTGGAACCTCGGCTCGTCCTCGCGTGGCACGCCGAGCAGGTGACAGGTCACGGTTACGGGGAACGGGAAGGCGAAATCGTCGACGATGTCGATCTGCTCCTTGCCCGCCAAATCGTCGATCAGGCTGCCGACGGTGGCGGTCAGGAAGCCTTCAAGTCCGGTCACCAGCCCAGGAGTGTGCGGGGGGCCGAAGTGACGCATCGCCATACGCCGCAGGCGATCGTGCTCGGGCGAGTCCATGTGGATGAACGACGACGTGGCCCCTTCCTCGGCTGGGGGCATCGGACGCGACAGATTGCGCAGGTCGGAACTCAGATGCGGGTCATTCAGTATGTCCGTGATCTCGCGATAGGTGCTGATGACGTAGCTGCCGTCCTCCTGCCGAGCCACCGGCGTCTTGCGCAACTCGGCATACAGCGGGTAGGGGTCGGCCCGGACGGAGTAGTCGAAGATCCGTTGCAGCGTGCCGGGCGTCCCGGTCGTGGTCGCCTGGCTTTCCTCCTGCCGATGCTGGTGCACGGCCGTGACGCGGCGCTCACCCGGGTCATGGCCTGTGACGATCACCGTGGCGCCCTGCGCGAGCAGGGCGGGGCCGGGGAAGTCGACGGGCACCGGTTTCATGTCGGCCGGCTGGTCCGGCGTGGGGCAGGGGGGTGGGAAAGGTGCGGCCGTCTCGATCAACCGTCGGTAGTGGTCCAGCCACTTTCCGTTGTTGAAGCTCACGGCAGCTGTGACGCGGCCCTGATAGCCATATGCGGTGACGAAACGGTGGTTGTCCAGCGATCCCTGGGTGACGACCACCTCGTCGGCGAAGGTCGGCACGCCGACGGACTTGATGTTGACGCCGAACTGGATCGACCAGAACAGCGGGATGGACAGGTGGGGCCGGCGGTCCGCCTGGGCACTGACCATGTTGTGTGCCGCGACCTCTGCCTGCTCCACGGCGTTGGCCCAGTGCTCCAGTGAGATGAGCCGGCATTCGTAGATGGGGTTCGGGCAACGTGCCACGTCTCCCGCGGCGAAGACGTCGTCGGTGACGCGGCCGTTGATGTCGAGGGCGCGGCAGCCCGTGTCACAGGTGATTCCCCATACGCCCGCCGCCAGTCCCGACTCCCGCAGCCACTCGGTGTTGCGGATGCTCCCGAGTGCCACCACCGCCACATCGGCGTCGACCGTACTGCCGTCGTCGAAGTGAGCACGGCGAAACCGTCCCTGCGCGTCGCCCTCCAGCCGGGCGACCTTGACACCGCACCGCAGGTCGACACCGTGAGCGCGCTGCATGTCGGCCGCAACCTCGCCGATCATGGCGCCGAGCGCCCCGACCAGCGGGGCCGGCGCGAGTTCGGCGACGGTCACCGGGATGTCCCGCACGCGGCAGACGGAGGCGATCTCGGAGCCGGTGAATCCCGCACCGATGACCAGCACACGGGAGGGCCCGGCGGCGAGGGCCCGCTGCAGGCTCTCGGCATGCTCGCGGGTACGTACGACGAACACTCCGTCCAGGGCCGCCTCGGACTCGACGAACCACGGCCGGGCCCGGACCCCGGTGGAGATCAGCACCCGGTCGAAGGGAACCTCGCGTCCGTCGGCCAGCCGCACGTGGTTCGTCGCGAGGTCCAGCCCGCTGGCGGGCACGCCCAGCAGCCACTCCGCATCGATGCCACGACGGCGGGGCAAAGTGGTGCCCCCGGCTGGCACCCACCCGGTCAGTACTTGCTTGGACAGGGGAGGCCGGTCGTAGGGCTCGCCCAACTCGTCACCGATCATGGTCAACGATCCGGTGAAACCCTCGTCTCGCAGAGCCTCCGCGGCCCGCAGTCCCGCCAGCGAAGCCCCGACGACCACGATGCGGCCATCGCGCTTGAACGCACGCAGGTTGTCGGCACTGGTCATGAGGGCGACGCCTCCGCCGGTGCGTGCCGCGCCTCCGGCTGGTCGACCAGGATCGCCTGGACCGGGCAGGCCGCCGCGGCGCGTAGCACCTGGTCGCGCTGGGCGTCGTCGGGGTTCGGGTCGTACATGAGCGCTTCCTCACCGTGCATCCGGAACGCCTCCGGAGCCAGGAACGCGCACTGCGCATACCCTGCACATCGGGAAAGATCAACGACAACTTTCACCCCTACCTCCACAGGGGAGTGGGAGCTGCAGACCCTCAAGCCGGCGCCACTCCGGCGCGCAACGAGGGGGGATCCGGCCGCTGCCCACCCCTGCGAAGTGCGAGGGGGTGCACCGCGCTCGTCGGGTCCCCATGGAAAGAATTGATCATCGCGGCTCAGGCGATCGGCGCCTGACTAGGGACGTATCCCTGGTGCTGCTGCATTTTGGTTTCGCAAGCGGCGCTCTTTTGGATTGCCGTTTCGACGGAAACCGTGTGGCATGGTACGCCGGAAAACCGTCACAAAATCAGCGTAACAGCGGCACCGATAACGGCGAGTCCGATGGCCCGGGAGACGAACCCCTGACATCCAACGTTGACATCAACGACGCTGGACAGCGGCGTACCTTGGTGGAGAACCGGCGTACGCGGCACGGCAGCGAGACGCCGAGTACCGCCATGAGCTGCCCCGACCTCCCGCCCCATGACAGCTCTACCTCAGTTCAGTCCGAAGAGCAGTAGCGCGGCAGCACCGGCACGACCCTCTCTGACGCAGTCGGACTTGCGCCCGCTGCACGACCCCGTTGCTCCGGACGAGGACGACGATCAGCGGTGAGACGGAGCACGGCGGGCAGCGCCTGCCTCGGCGTGCCTGTCGGCCTCGCGCGCACAGCAGCGTGATCAAATAGGGCATGGCATCGTCTTGGACCGGTAATCGGGTACGCCTGCGCGCTGTCGAGCCCGAAGACTGGACGGCGTTCGCGCGTTTCGCCGACGATGACGGGCCGCGAGGGGGCCGGCTGGATCTGCCGCGGTCCGCCGAGAGTTACCGTGCCTGGGCGAAGGAGCAGGCCGTTGCCGAGTGCCATGACGACCGCTTCCGGTTGGCGGTCGAAGCGACGGCCACGGGAAAGCTGGTCGGTACAGTCGGCTCACATCGCACCGGCCCTCGCTCAGGCTGGTTCGAGTTCGATATCACCATCAGCGCCGGCCACCGGCGCAAGGGCTACGCGACGGAAGCCGTGGTGCTGCTGCTGCGCTTCATGTTCGCCGAGCGGCGCTATCACAAATGCCTGGCGGCGGTTTTGGCCCACAACGAGGCATCGCTGGCACTTTTTCGTGGGCTCGGCTTCACCGAGGAGGGGCGCTTGCGAGAACACGTTTTCTTCGCCGGCCGGCACCACGACCTCGTCATGATGGGCATGCTCGTCAACGAGTTCGACCAGCGACACACGATGAGCGAACCATGAGCCGCTGATCCAGGCGCGTGTGGAACGGCACTCCGACTTGATCGACGTTCGTTGTTCGCGGGTGGAGGCGGCCGGCCACCGAAAGCAGGACTGCCCTCAGCCGCGCAAGGTGGCACGCAGGTGCAGGCCGGCGGTGGCCAGACCTTCGAAGGTGGTGACCCGGTAGCCGGGTTCCGCGCCGGGCGGCTCGCTCAAGTGGTAGCGGCGGGCGGTCTGCGCGGTCATGAGCGTGAGCATGGCCATGGCCAGAGCGGCTCCCTCGCAGCCGTGCGGCCCGGTACCGAAGCCGAGGAAGACCCCGGGTTTCGCAGGCGAGCCCGAATCATCGAGCCAGCGTTCGGGCCGGAACCGGTCCGGCTCGGGGTGTTCCCGTGCGTCGCGGTGGGCGGTGTAGGGGCAGACGAGAACGGTGGACCCGGCGTCGATGGTGTAGTTGGCGAGCTGAGTCTGTCGCGGGGCGCGCCGGGTCAGTAGCCAGCTTGGGGGGTGCAGTCGGAGCACTTCGCGTACCAGTGCCTGGGTGTATTGCAGGCTGTCGAGGTGGGTGCTGGTCGTCGTGGCCGGGTCGGCGGGCAGCAGGGCGGCTTCGGCCGCGACGCGGTCCGCGGCCTGGGCGTATCGGGCCAGGTGGAGCAGGATCCATCCGGCTGCCCGGGAGGGTGTCTCGAAAGTGGCGACGGTGATTCCGGGGACGGTGTCGAGGATGACTTCTTCCGACAGCGGGCCGTAGCGGGAGGAGGGCCGGAGCATCTGTCCCAGCACGTCGTCACCGAGCCGGCCCGATGAACGGCGCCGGCGGACGATGGGCCGCAAAGCGTTGGTGAAGGCGATTTGCTGCCGTGTGCGGAACCGCCGTGCCGGTGTGGGGACCCAGCGCGGCCACACCCAGTGCGAGGGGCGTACGAGCACCTCCCGGGCCACGAAGAGCTGCCAGGCGAAGGGCAGGAGGGCGGGAGCGTCTTCGGAGAAGAGGTAGCGCACCCCGATCTCTGCCAGGACGGGCCGGACCAGGGGAAGAATCTCGACGTCCCGGCCCGTGGGCCACTGGTCGGCAAATCGAGCGGTCCCGGGCGCGATCTCACCGATCCGGGCCGCAACCGCCTGCGGGCGCAGTCCGCGCCTGCGGGCGGCGCGAGCGTGCGCACGCTCCTCGCGCATCGGCGCTCCGCCGGCCCGCTTCAACGGCGGGAAGAGGGGCGAGGACGGCTTGGGGAAGTCCTGCGCACGACGCAAGACCGCTTCACACACCCCGGCCGTAGCGGCTACGTAGACACCCGACTCCAGCTGCCAGACGTCCCCGCACTCGTCAGCGCCACGGCGCGCTAGTGCCAGCCGGTCGCGGCTCCAGGCCGCGAAGCTGCCTCCGGGCAACCGCGGCGGCTCATTCACTCGGCCCATGGGATCGCCCCTGACTTCTCGTACCAGTCAGGCCGATATCGTCGGCAGCGCAGCCAAGAGCCGGCGGGAGCCCGGGGGCGCCCGCCGACCGTGTGGTCACACCCTGTCGTCGCCGGTGTGCGTGCCCCAGTCGTGGGCCCCGTACGCACCGTAGTTGCGGGTGAAGGACAATTTGGCGAGCAGCTTGGCGATCACGAGGCACTCCTCTCGCTTGCCTTCAGCACCATGTGCCAGACGTTCAATTTTTTCGGTCGTAGCATATATGTCGCATTTTAGGACATCGGCCGCACGCATGGATACAAGGCGCGTGCTTGCGGGCCGGGCCCGCAGCCGGCCAACGTCGCCCCGGTGCCGGCGGTCGGTGCCGCCCCCGGCTGCGAGGTGCGGCGCCGCCGGGCCCCTCAAGCCCGGCGGCACCAACGCCCCGAAGGAACGGAACGGCTTTCGCGCGAACCGGCGATCACCGTGACGAGCGCGCCACCGGCGAGCGGGAGCGCCCAGCCCGGCCAGCGGCGGTGGCGCACCACGACGACCTTGGCGACGAAGGCCCCCTAGAGAAAACAGCCGGCGAGCGAGTGCAGCGCCTCGCGGGGCCCGGTCAGGCTGACGCCGTAGGCGATGATGCACTGCTGGGCGATCGGGACGGAGAACAGGAAAGCGAACATACCGATCAGGCGGTGCGCGGTGCCCACCGGGTGCGGCGCGGCGCGCAGGCCCGGCAGCCGGCCGTACATCCACAGCGCGAGGAGCAACTGGATCCAGTCCCAGCAGGGCGTTGCGCAGCTGGGACTTGAGCAGGAAGACGGCGGGGCCGTGCGCCCCGAAGAAGCTGCGCCGGTGCTCCGGGGTGTGTACCCGGCCGTACCAGATGAGGCCGCCGGTCCCGCCAAGGGCGGCAGCAGCCACAGCAGCCCCCGGGGTTCGGTGCGCGGGGCGAGGCGTGGCATGTGATCAGCCGCCCCCGCCGTCAGCCTTGTCGCCCCGAGGAGCGCCGGCCCGAGTGGACGCAGAGCGCGGCGGGCCGGTGATCAGGAAGCCGGCGAGCGACGTCAAGACGCCGACGGCCTCGGCGATCGCGCTGGCGCTCTTCTTCGGCCACCAGGCCGGCTCGTACATGTTCGGCAGCGGACCGAGCGTGCCCACGTTCACGTACCGATAGAGCAGCACGGCGCCCAGCGCGGAGACGGACACCAGGAAGGCGAACGCCCACACCGGCCGCCGGCGACCGAGGAGCAGGACCAGCAGCGCGGCCAGGGACGCCACGGCGGCTTCGAGGCGGAACAGCATTCCCTGGCTGATCTGCTGCCCGACCCGATCGAAGGCGTGGGCGAGATCGGCGTGCACGTAGGCGTTCACGGTCAGTGCGGCCGCGGTCACCACTTGGAGCAGCACGCGCACGACCGTGCGCCGGCTGATGGCGGTGCGGTGCGGGCCGCCGCCGGGTCCGGGAGCCATCGCTACTGCCCGGTCCCGGTCGCGGCGGCGCTGCCGGGGGCCGGTGACGCCGGGCCGTCGCCCTCCCCGGACTCATGACCGCCATGGAGTAGGGGTGTTCGGGTTGATGGGAGAAGGACGAAGGTGTCTTGGGGGAACGCAGGCGGGGCATCCTTGGGGGACTCGTCGACCATGTACATACCTCTCTTTCACCGGCTAACTCCGATCGGTAACCCATTAATAGGCGGCCATGCCTCGGCTCGCTGGACTGCCGCGCGGTGGCACGTAGCAAATAGTTGGCTAGACGGTTGGGTGGGCACCTCGGCCCAGACAACATTTCCGACGTGATGGGGCGGGCGGCAGTAGTCCCAGCGGCTGGGCACGGCCTCCGTTGCTAAGAGTAGTAAGCCAGGCGGCCCGCGTTACCTCGGGCGCCAGGGCTATCTGAGTGGCATGTGTCGAGTCGGGACGGCACCGAAGGTGTTGGGAAGCATCGCGCCGGCCGTGCAGGCGGCAACCAGGCCGCGGCCCCGGTCAGCGGGTCACGCGGGGGTATAGGCGGGCGCCTGCCGCGACGAGCAGCACGACTGCACCTGCCAGCACGGCGATGTCGGTGCCCAGGCCGAAGGCGGACTGGCCCTGGGACAGCATGAGCGAACGTAGCGCGTCGGTCTGGTAGCTGAGCGGGTTGACGTGCGCCACAGCGCGCAGCCAGCCGGGCATGAGGGAGATCGGGTAGATCGCGTTGGACGCGAAGAACATCGGCAGGGTGAGGATCTGACCTATGCCCATGAATCGCTCCCGGGTACGCACCCAGCAAGCGATGACCAGGGAGAACGTGACGAACACCGCCGCACCCAGGACGAGGATCACCACCACTCCGAGCAGCGGGGCCACCCCGGCGCGCAGGTGGACACCCAGGGCCGCGGCGAGCAAGTACACGATCACCCCTTGAGCCAGGGCCCGGACCCCTGCGGAGAGCGCCTTGCCCGACACGAGCGCGGCCCGCGAGGCGGGGCTGACCAGGAACGTGTGCAGGATTCCGAGGTCACGCTCCCAGATGACCGCGATGCCGTAGAAGATCGATACGAACAGGGTGCTCTGGGCGAGGATGCCCGGCGTGAGGAAGTCGAGATAGGGGAGGCCGCCGGTGGGGATGGCCCGGGCGCGGGCCATGACCTGGCCGAACACCAGCAGCCACAGCACCGGTTGTACCGCGCGGGCGAGCAGTTCCAGCGGGTCGTGGCGCAGCTTGCGGACTTCGACGTCGGCGATGGCCACCGTCTCCGACAAGAAGCGCGCGATGGTAAGCACCCAATGCCAGGGCCCGGTCTTGCCGCCGGACTCGTGGTCAGCCCCGGCGACACGCCGTGCGCCGAGTGCGGGCGACATCGCGGAACCGCCCTTCTGCCTCGCCCTGGTCCTTGGCGTATGCGACGAACACGTCTTCCAGGCCGGCGTCCGGGCCGATCGAGGCCGTGAGCTCATCGGGCGTGCCCAGAGCCGCGAGCCGGCCGCGTCGCATCATGGCCACACGGTCGCAGAGAACCTCGGCTTCCTCCATGTCGTGCGTGGTGAGCAGCAATGTAGTGCCCTCCTGCGCGATCAGGCCCCGCATCTGCTGCCACACCCTGCGCCGGGCCGCCGGGTCCAACCCCGCCGTCGGCTCGTCGCAGAACAGCACGGTGGGCCGGTGCAGCATCGCCTGGGCGATTTCCAACCGGCGGACCATCCCCCCGGAGAACTCCCGCACCATCTGGTGGGCAGCCGATTCGAGACCCATGGCCGCCAGTGCCTGCGCGATCCGCTGGCGGCGTTGACGGCACGGGATGTGGTACAGCCGGGAGAAGACGCTCAGGTTCTCCCATGCGGTGAGTGAGCCGTCGGTCGAGAGCATCTGCGGGACGTAGCCGATCGAGCGCCGCACGCCCGCGGCCTGAGCGGTTACGTCGAAGCCTGCAACACGAGCGGTGCCATGCGAGGGCGGCAAGAGCGTGATGAGCATCTTGATCGTGGTGGTCTTGCCCGCCCCGTTGCTGCCGAGCAGGCCGAACACTTCCTGGCTGCGGACTTCGAGGTCGAGGTGGTCTACGGCGGTCAGGGCACCGAAGCGGCGGGTCAGTCCCTTGGCGATCACCGCGGGTCGGGCCGCGGACAGCCCACCCGCGCCGGCCGTACCGGGCTGTGTGGAGTTCTTGCGGGGACTGTCCATGGAGATCAGGGATTCGGCTTGGCGGGCTCGGGGAGCCGGTTGCGGCCCGCGCGGCTTCGCCGCCAGAGGGCGTGATCGTCACGATGCCTGTCCGGGAGGCGGCCGTCACATTCTGTCGAATTCCATTATTCCCCTCCGGCTCCTGTAGGCCCATCGACTGGCGCCGCGAAGGCGCACCGCGGCACCGGCGCTGGAGAGGGGGCGCCTACCTCTGCCTGTTTGGCTGGTCGAGCGGGGCATCAAGAACCAAAGTGGCTGCCGCAAGGGTTGTAGGTCGTCTGGCGACCCCAGCAAGATGAAAATTTTCATCCCAAGAAATAGGGCATTCAGGGTTTCGCCCACTTTTTTTAGCGATATGATGTGTTCGTGGGATTGGATCACGTCTCGTTGTCCACTCTTGCCGCCCTTGGCGACGAGCTGCGTCGTCGCATGTTCGAGTTCATTCGGCAGGAGCGGCGTCCGGTCACGCGCGAGGAGGTCGCCGACGACCTCGGCATCTCCCGCAAGCTGGCGGCATTCCATTTGGACAAGCTGGTGTCGGTGGGTCTGCTCCAAGCCCACTACGGATCATCCACAGGTATCCGGAAGGTCGGCCGCAGGCCGAAGGTGTACGAGCCGGTGGCCGAGGCGATTGCGGTCACCATCCCTGAGCGCCGCTACGGCATGCTCGCCGACGTCCTCACCGAAGCCGTGCTGACCGAAGCCGAGGGCGAAGCGGCCCGCGACACCGCGCTCCGCGTGGCGTATCGGCGTGGGGAAACCCTCGGCGGCGCGGAGCGGGAACAGGTCCAGCCCGGGCGGCTCGGCGCCGAGCAAGGGCTGAGCCTGGCCGCCGAAATGCTTGAGAAGTTCGGGTACGAGCCGGAGCGCACCGCCCCCACCCTGCTGCGGCTGCGCAACTGCCCCTTCCACCCCCTGGCGGCCAAGGCCCCGGAACTGGTCTGCGCCGTCAACCAGGCCTTCCTGGCCGGATATCTGCACGGCCTGGGAAGCGACAAGAACACAGCGGTGCTCGCCCCGCGCCCCGGCGCGTGCTGCGTCGAACTCCGCGCGGACGACGTGACCCAGGGCGCCTCGGAATCCGGAATCGCCTGCGGGTGGTGAGCCGACGGGGCAGACCGCGGTCTGGAAGCAACCATCCGCGATGGGGAGCAGGTGCTCACCATTGATCAATGGCTCGGCGCCTGGGGAAGCACCCCGTTCACGTGCTCACCGGAGCATCCCATGGCTGCGAAGAGTTACCTAGCGAAGAGTTACATACGCCCTGCTTCCACCCCTGCCGAAGCGGCAGAGCGCCCCACCGCCAGGTCGAGGTCATCCCCTTCCGACTGGGGGCTTCTACTCATCCGGCTGACATTCGGACTGCTGATGGCCGGACACGGCGCTGAGAAACTGTTCGGGATTTTCGGTGGCAAGGGGCTGACGGCGACCGGCAGGGGATTCGCTGCCCTCGGCTACCGCCCGGGGAAGGTCTTCGCCGCGATCGGCGGTCTGTCCGAATTCCTCGGCGGCCTCGGGTTGGCCGTGGGGCTTCTCACCCCGCTCGCGGCCGCCGCCCTGATTGGCGTGATGATCAATGCCATGACAACCGTGACCGGTGCCCACGGCCTGTGGGAGACGGACGGCGGGGTGGAGTACAGCGTCTGCATCGCTGTCGTCGCCTTGTCCATCGCCACCATAGGTCCCGGGCGGCTCGCCCTTGACCGGTTCTTCCGATGGGGTGCCGGCGGCTGGGCCGAGGGTGCCTTCGCCCTCGGACTCGGCGGTATCGGTGCCGCTGTCACGCTGAGTCTCTGACGCATTCCGGCAGGCCCTGCCACATGATTCTTCCGCCAAAACGGCAATCCAGAAAGGCGCCGATTACGTAACCCAATACGGCTGCAACCTGGGGATACGTCCCTGGTCGGCTGGTTCCCGTGCAGCGAGGATCTTGGATGCGAGACGTGCTCCTCGAACGCGCGGGGCGACGCCCACGATCGTGCCGCTTCCTTGCGGCCGCGGTCATTCATTCCGTTCCGCCAAGACCGCGCCGGCCCGGCCACACGGGCCGACGCGGCAGAAGGAAGAGTGCATTCACCATGCGAGTAAAAGGCGCTAGGCGTCTCATCGCGACGTCAGCCGCCATTCTGATGGCCGGCGGTGCTGCGATGGGTGCAGCCGGCACGGCTGCAGCAGCAGCGCCTGCCGTGCACACCCACGTGACCACCAGCCGGTGCTTCGGCGACGACTGGCGCTGCTTCGACCACGGATTCCGCTTCGACCACCGCTTTGACCACGGCGGGTTCCGCTTCGATCACCGATTCGACCATGGTGGGTTCCGCTTCGGCCACTGATTCGACGGCGGACCTGTCGTGATCATCGTGCGCTAGTAGCGGGCGTCGCTGGAACCCAAGAGGGCGCGCTCATCGCGGGCGCGCCCCCCTTGCGTAGAAGATCAGTAAGCGTGCCCGGTCCTGCTTCCGCGTCCAGGCCGCGTAGGCCTCAGCGCCCAGGAGTCGCGATGAACTCCACCAATGCAGCCGATGCTTCCCTGAGAGGACTCGGAGCATGCTGTGCTGTCGCCAACGCGATACTGCACACGCTCCTCATTCCTGATCACCTTGAGGAAAAGTTCTACATCGGCGTCCTGTTCGCCGTAGGCAGCGCCGTCATGCTCGCCGTGGCTCTGGCGCTCGCCGTCATGAAACGTCCCTTGGCCGCTTGGCTGACCGGGGCACTCGTCAGTCTCGGCATGATCATCGGCTTTCTGCTGTCGCGCACCGTCGGTCACTCCTCTGGTTACCGATGAAGGAGACCAGCTCCTCCGGAGCAGTCTCGGTCACTTCACCCAGAGGACCATGCATCGCTTGAGGACATCGCGCTCCA
>NZ_JBEYTS010000122.1:0-12250 GCF_040643155.1 Streptomyces sp. NPDC047453
GATACGATCTAGACACTCGCATCCTCGCAGGTCAGCGGCACCTTTCTGCTGTCAGGGCGTCAGCCCGACCAATTCCGCTGAATAACCGGGGTTAAGAGGTGGGAAAGCGGCTGAAGATGATGCCCGTGGCCAGGTGGGAGCGCTGCGAGGGCAATGCTTGGAGACGATGATGGCGCATGATCGGATCGGGCTGGCCGAGTTTCTGGCCGCAGCGGAGAAGGCGGCGCCGGTAGCGTCCCTGGACATGGTCGCGCACAACCTGCGGGACCGGTTCGGCGCGCAGTACGTGCCCTTCCTGTTCGTCGACATCGTTGGTCGGCGGCTGGTGCGGATCACCGAGGAAGCAGCCTCGCAGCAGGGCCGTCGCGCCGACCAGATCCCCCTGGTCGGCAGCATCTACGACAAGGTCTTGCGCACCCAGAAGCTGGTGCATCAGCCGGACGTCGGACACAGGCATCGGGTGGTCACGCCAGTCACCAACCGGGGCGACACCATCGGCGTGCTGGAGCTGTTCCTTCCCCAGGTCACGCAGGAGGTGCTGGAGCAGATCGAGGAGGCCGCCCACGCGCTGGCGTACGTCGCCGACCGCCGCTTCACCGACCTCTACCAGTGGGGCCAGCGCACCACCCCGGTCAGCCTTGGCGCCGAGATCCAGCGCCAGCTCCTGCCCTCGGCCCCCTCGTGCGAGGCAGCCGAGTTCGCCCTTGCCTGCGCCCTGGTCCCCGCCGACAGCGTCGCCGGCGACACCTACGACTACGCCCTTGATCACGACACCCTGCACCTGTCCATCACCGATGCCATGGGCCACGACGTCGACGCCGCCCTCATGGCCACCCTCCTGATCAACGCCTCCCGCGGCGGCCGCCGCTCCGACAAGGACCTTGCCGAACAAGCCCGTCAGACCAATCAGGCCCTCCTCGACCACGGCCGCGGCACCCTCGCCACCGGCCAGATGCTGCGTGTCGCCCTGGATGGATCCGGCGCACGGCTTGTCAACGCTGGCCACCCCTGGCCACTGCGCCTGCGCGAGGGCACAGTCGACGAGATACGTTTGGACGTCGACCTGCCCTTCGGCGTGCACGCACCCGGTTCCTACCGGGTCCAGGACCTGGATCTACGCCCAGGCGACCGCTTGGTGCTCTACACCGATGGTGTGCAAGAACGTCAAGCGGAATCCGTCGACCTACCCGACGTGGCCCACAACGCTGCCCGCGAACACCCCCGCGAGGTGGTCCGGATCCTGACCCAGGTGGTCACCAACGCCTGTTATGGACATCTGGCAGACGACGCCACCGTGCTATGCCTGGACTGGCGGGGTCCCCAGTCCGCAGACCGCCAGGCCCAAGACGGGGCCGAAGGGTGAACACTGCCGCATCCGTCTCGGCCAGGCGCTCGCTCCTGTCGGACCCGCTCATTCCTCGATAGGACGCAGAGCCCCCAGGTCGCCGAAGACGATCAAGGTGTCTCCCGGGTGAAGGTCGCTGTCCGGGGCGGGGTGGGGAAGCAGCGTGCCGTCCGCGCGCCGCACCAGCAGCGGCAGCACCCCCTTGCATGCCTGCCGCAGGGGGCGGCCCAGCAGGTGGGAGTCGGCTGCGATGCGAATCTCTTCGAGCCGGCAGTCCGAGGTACCAGGCCGACTGAACTCCAGGAAGTCAACGATGTGCGGCCGCACGGCGAGCAGCGCCATCCTCCTGCCGCTGGTGACGTACGGGGACACCACGCTACTGGCCCCGGCGCGGGCGAGCCGGTCGACGGAAGCAGGTTCGGAGGCGCGGGAGACGATGGCGATTGCCGGATTGAGTGCGCGAGCGGTGAGGGTGATGTATACGTTCTCGGCGTCCGAGTCCACCGCACACACCAGCCCGCGGGCCCGGTCGATCCCTGCCCGCCGCAGCACCTGCTCGGAGGAGGCGTTGTCGATCAGGTAGGCGACCTTGTCGCGCTGCATCACCTCCTCCAACTCCGCTTTGCTGTCGATCACCACGAAGGGGATCCCGTCGGCTTCGAACTCGCGCGCCACGGCCTGACCCACTCGTCCATACGCACAGATGATGAAATGATCACCGAGTGTGTCGATCCGGTGCTGCATGCGTCGCATCCTTCCGCGCGGACCGAACCTGCCCTCCACCAGTGCGGTACCCACCACTCCCAGAGCAGCCACGAACACCGCCACGCCGAGTACAGCCACTGAGGCGGTGAACAGCTTGCCGCCTGTGGAGAGCCGATCAGCTGCCGACGAACCTTCGGTGGTCAGCGTCATCACCGTCAGGTAGACGGCAGAGGAGGGCGAGGACCCCAGCAGCATGTACCCACCGATGCCGTACCCGAGCACCACCAAGATCGCGGACACCACCAGCAACGCCCGCCATCGAACACCGCGCGGCGACCACACACCCGCTCCCGTCATCGCCTTCCCCCAGTGTCCTGCACAGCCAGTGGCCCGGTCCTCCCGAGTGGCATCACGCCCTCTTCGAGAGGTGGCAGGGACCAGTGTCGAGACCGCGTCCCGGATGGTGCTGCGCCACGACGTCGCCCGCTATCCCTTCGCCCGGCTCAACCGTTCGGGCTGACCTCGGTGTGCCTGGCGAAGTCAGAGGACCAGGCCTCGCCGGGTGTGGTGATACGGCGCTGAGCTGCCGTGATAGGAGACGGAAACACCCTGTTCGCGGAGCCGCCCGTGCCGCACCTCTCGGCCGGCTACGGACCCCATTATCCGGTGCATCGGCTTCCGGCCCGCCCCTGATCATGGAGTTGCGACGCTCTGTGATCACTGGGGAGACCTGTGCCCGTTCTTCCAGCAAGCTGACCGACCCGCGGATCAATTCGCGGCGCTGCTGCCCGAGCTTCCCGCGGTCGATCCGGCCCAGCCGCTGGTGAGCGCCGTAGGGTTAGCGGCTGATCTTGTCGAGCTCGGCGAGATCGTCGTCGGACAGCGGGAGTCCCGCGCCGGCGGCGTTCTCGCGCAGGTGTGCCACCGATGAGGTGCCGGGGATCAGCAGGATGTTCGGCGACCGCTGCAGGAGCCAGGCCAGGGCGACCGACATGGGCGTCGCGTCCAACCGGGTGGCTACGGCCGTGAGTGCCGAGTACTGCAGCGGGCTGAAGCCGCCGAGGGGGAAGAAGGGCACGTAGGCGATGCCCTGCTCTGCGAGCTCGTCGATCAGGTCGTCGTCGTGGCGGTGGGCGAGGTTGTACATGTTCTGCACGCACACGATCGGCGCGATCGAGCGTGCCTCGGCGACCTGTTCCGCCGTCGCGTTGCTCACGCCGAGGTGCCGGATGAGGCCCTGCCGCTGGAGGTCGACGAGCGCCCCGAACGCCTCCGCGAGCGAACCGGGCAGGGGGCCCTGGGCGTCGCCGAGCCGGAGGTTGACCACGTCCAGCGTGTCGAGACCGAGGTTCTCCAGGTTCTCGGTGACGGCCCGGCGCAGCTCTTCAGGCTTGCGTGCCGGGGGCCAGCCTCCCTCCTCGTCGCGGGTCGCCCCGACCTTGGTCACGATGTGCAGCGAGTCGGAGTACGGGTGCAGCGCTTCGCGGATCAGCTGGTTGGTGATGTGTGGCCCGTAGGCGTCGGCGGTGTCGATGTGGGTGATGCCGAGGCCGACGGCCTCGCGGAGAACGGCGAGTGCGCCCTCGCGGTCGGCAGGCGGACCCATGACCCAGGGGCCGGCGAGCTGCATGGCGCCGTAGCCGAACCGGGTGACGGTCAGGTCGCCCAGGGTCCAGGTGCCGCCGGGAAGCGAGGCGGAGGGGGTGCCCATGGTGTGCCTTTCGTGTTAAGCCAGGGGATGGTGCCTGACGGCGCCTTGCACCACTATTCGTGCGTAGCTTCTTGTCGGGAAGTAGGCACTTCGAAGTGCGTAAGGCACCCACGGGTGAGAGGAATGGTCCATGGCGACGATGACGGCAGCCCAGCAAAGGGCACAGGCCAAGGTGGAGTACGACGCCTTCGTGGCGGCCTGCCCCAGCCGCAAGCTGCTCGACCGGATCTCGGACAAGTGGGTCACGCTGATCCTGGCCGCGCTCGGCAGCGACAGCGCGCATCAGCCCGGCGCCGACTGCGCCGGCGGGCCCCGGGTGATGCGCTACTCGGAGCTGCAGCGCCTGCTGGCCGGCGTCAGCCAGAAGATGCTCACCCAGACGCTGCGCTCCCTGGAGCGCGACGGCCTGGTGTCCCGCACTGTGGTGCCGACCGTGCCGGTCACGGTCTCCTACGAGCTGACCGATCTCGGCCTGTCGCTGTACGAGATGATGCGGGGCCTCAAGGCCTGGGCCGAGACGCACATGGACGATGTGCTTGCCAACCGCGAGACCTACGACACCCGCGTCGCCTGAACACACCCGCGACCGCCTCCGCTGGGCCAGACCGAGCGGTTTCAAGGATTCCCGGGCCGCCGAGGTGATGATCCGGAGGACAGGACTGCGATCTGCCATGACCGGCATTATCGATCGTCCCACCGACACCCGCCGGGGGCATCGTGCTCTACACCGCGTCGCTTGCCAGCACCTGCGGCCATCACCACCGTCAGGTCGTGGTGGCACATCACCATGCACAGAGATGTTCAATAGCACTGAGCGTCACCGCTCCACAGAAGTTGGACCAGGACTCAAACTCACCGACAAATGCTGTCGCTGGGAGTGAACGAAGCCACTTCGCGATCTCGCCGTCGGCGCCCGCCTTCTTCTGAACGGGGGCGAGTGGAGGGTGGAGTCGATCGAGCCGCAGCCGGCCGGCTCCGCCTGGCTATGAGGACGGACGGGTGGAAGAGCGGACGATCCGCTGGGTGATCCAGTACCCGGACGTCCGCATCGGCGACGTCGTCGCCCGTCGGAGCACCGGTCTCTGGGACGGGTAGCGCGGTCCGTCGCCCCGGCGCACCATCGGGGGAACCGATGCGAGGAGGAGGTGCGCCATGGCGAGGAAGCGCGACGAGGCCCCGCTGCGTGACCTGCTCCGCCTCCCCGTCGGCGAGCCGGCCGACCTGTCCGCGTACGACACCGGAGCGACCCCCGGCGGTCCCGACGACAAGGCCGCCGGGCTCGCGGCGACCGCCCGGATGGGCAAGGAGCTGGCCGGCCTGCAGGAACGCCTGTGGGCGGCGGCGACGGCCGGGGACCGCCGACGGATCCTGCTGGTGCTGCAGGGCATGGACACCAGCGGCAAGGGCGGCACGGTCAAGCACGTCATCGGACTGTTCAACCCGGCGGGCTGCCGCATCCACGCCTTCAAGGCCCCCACCTGCGAGGAGCGGCAGCACGACTTCCTCTGGCGGGTAGCGAAGGCGCTCCCGCGCCCCGGCGAGACAGGCATCTTCGACCGCTCGCACTACGAGGACGTACTGATCGCCAAGGTCCGCTCCTTGGCCCCGATCGGCGAGCTCGAGAGCCGCTACGACCGGATCAACGGATTCGAGGCGTCCCTGACGGACGACGGGGTGACGATCATCAAGTGCTTCCTGCACATCTCGTATGACGAACAGCTGCGCCGGCTGCTGAAACGTCTCGACACACCGCACAAGCGGTGGAAGTTCAACCCCGGCGACATCGACGAACGGGCCCGGTGGCCGACCTACCAGCGGGCGTACGAGACGGCCCTGACTCGCTGCGCGACCCGGGCCGCGCCCTGGTACCTGGTCCCGGCCGACCACAAGTGGTATCGCAACTGGGCCATCAGCAGGCTTCTGCTGGAATACCTGCGCGAGCTGGACCCCCAGTACCCGGCGGCGGAGTTCGACGTGGAGGAGTGCCGCGCTCTGCTGCTGGCGGAGGAGGGCTGACTTGCGGGAGCGGTGGCAGCCGCAGCCCTCGCCTGTCTCGCACCGCTCGCATGTCTCGGCGCTCTCGGCGTCGCACTCGGCGCCTGCGGCCGACGACGCATCGCGGCACACCGCGCAGGGTGCCACGCACCGCTCGCCTCGGCGTCGCCCCCGTGCAGTCGGGGCCCGGTGGGCTGATGCCCGTCTTCCAGGAAGGGAACAGGCCGACTCGGCCGCCGTGCGGAGCGAATCACTGGGGTATCAGGGGGTACGAGGTGGGAGGCGGTCGTCGGTACGGCGCCGCCGAGACGGAGGGTGCGCTATGTCACCCGAAGTGAAGACCCATGCGTGGTCGATGGTCTCCCCTTCCGTCGCGGACCAGCTGATCGAGGCAGTTTCGCGCATCCAGGTGCGCGATCTGAAGACGTTGCGTCGGCACTTCCCCGCCCTGGGCCCGGAAGAGATTGCCGACCGGTTGGTCGCTGGCGCGGTGCGGGGTACCGAGGCCGTGGGAGCGAGTGTGGGCACTGCCGCGGCGCTGCCCACTCCTCCCGCGATGCCCGCTGAGCTGGCCGCGAGCATCCTTGGAACGGCGGCCGTCGAATGCAAGCTCATCGCCGAACTGCACGAGGTGTACGGCCTGCGCGCACCCGGGACCGCTCGACAGCGTGCCGCACTGTATCTCGCTGAGTGGACCGAGGGGCGCGGCCTGAACGTCGCGAAACCGACCTCCGCGGTCACTCTCATGCTCAGCGTGCGAGTGAGAAAGGAACTGCGCCGCCGGCTCATCGGGCTCACCGTCCGCAGGATTCCCATGCTGACGCCCTTCATGGTCGGCGCGGCCATCGGCGCTTCGCTGAACCACTACGACACCGCACGGCTCGCCCGGCACATCCGTGCCGACCTGCGCGCGCGTCAGGTGCCGTGGGAGGCGCTGCCGGGACAGGAGCCGGGACCCGCGGCTGCCGGCTCCGGAGCCACCGCCCCGCCGGAGCACTGATTGGACAGCGGTCCGCGGACGGTGCCGGTGCGCTGGCAGACCTCGGCGAGGCAACGCTTCGTGCGTTGTGAGGGGGCTTCCATATCGCCGTGAGCAGTAGCAGTCAGGCCCGGACATGTTTTGTGCTTGCGGGCCTTTCTGGCCCTGGACGATGTCAAAGGTGACGTGCTCGCCTTCGTTCAGCTGACGGTAGCCGCCCCCGCCCTGGATTTCGGAGTAGTGGGCGAAGACGTCCGGGCCTCCGTTGTCCTGGGCGATGAAGCCATAACCCTTATCGGACACGCCAGCAGTCATCGACGTGATTCCTCTGAACGGGCAGCTGCCACGTCGTGAGGCACTCGAACACCGAGGACGATGACCGATGGCAGGGATAGCGGGCCGTCATCTGCGGCCAGATCGTCACGGAGAGTACAAGCGCCGGTTTTCGCTCCGATGTTCCTCATCTCCGCGGATCCCCGCGAGTTCGCGGAAACTGAAGGTTCTTCAGCACGAACCCAAGGGTGCGATGCCCCGATTCTGGGGGAGAGACCCGTGGGTTCGCGGTCAGCCCCGGTCTCCTATCCCTGATCCACGGTGCAAAGTAGCCGTTGACCCTCGGCGTACTCCCGTTGCTTCGTCTCCGGCCTGCTCGTCAGGCCGAACGAGTAGCCGACGAACGAGACTTGTGGAAGGTCTGACGAGCGCGGTCAGAACCAGTGCAGACAGTGCGGGGAGCGCTCGGCGCGGAAGAGTGCGTCGGCGAGGGTGGCTGCGCCTGGGCGGTGGGCCCGGATGTGTCCGGCACGCACGAGCGTGCTCGGGGCAGTGCCGCCGAGGTAGATGGAGCCCAGGTCGCTGATGTCCAGGGACAGGTCGGGCTTCCGGTCCGTCGGGACGCAGTCGGCCTTGCTGTCCCGGATGGTCAGCAGGTAGCGGTCGTGTTCGCCGAGGAACGGGTCGTCGATGTCGAGGACGAGCTCGCCGTCCATGAACCAGCCGCGCGCGGTCAGCGCACGCGGGACGTCCAGCAGCCGCACCCAGAGCCAGTCGGTGTCGCCCCTCACCTCGCCGGCGCGGAAGTCCGCGAACTGCCAGCGCAGCGGGTGATCGGGCGGGACGTGCTTGAACATGACCTGAGAGACCAGGTCGTGTCCGAGTACGAACCGGGCCAGGGCCGTGAAGACGGCGTCGTCGGTGGCGATGGTCTCGTCGACCGTCAGGGTGCCGGACTCGATCGAGTAACTGGCGTACCCGTCCGGGACGCCGTCGGCGTCCCGGTGGACGGCGACGTAGCGCGGCGCCGGCGAGATCGGGGGCTGCCCCGCGCGCAAGGCCCACCAGCGGGGCGGCCGGGACAGCGCGCCGGGCTGGGCGCGGCGATACCGGTCGTAGACCTCTTCCAGAATCTCGCCGCACTCGGCCCGACGCAGCACCTCGACCGAGCCGTTGTCCGAGCCGGTCCCTGGTGCCTGGGCCACTCCGCGCGCCCGGGGAACGGCGAGGGCGGCCTCGTGGTGCGGCACCGTCAGTCGCGCCGTGTAGGTCGCCGGTCCGTAGCCGAACCTGCCGTAGATCGGGGCCTCAGAGGCCAGCAGCACGGAAAGGAACTCCCTGCGGGCCCGCAGCTCGGTGAGCTGATGCCGCATCATCGCGCTGAGCACGCCCTGGCGCCGGTGCGAGGGCAGGACGCCGACGGCGGTCACCCCGGCGGCCGGGACGAGGGTCTCACCGGGCAGGGTGAGCTCGAAGGAGTGCGTGGCGGCGGTGCCGACGGGCCGCCCGTCCGCCGTCAGGGCGAGCATGCCGCGGTCCATTTCGAGCGCCGACCACCAGAGCCCGCCGCCCTCTATCGAGGTTTCCGGGAAGCGCCCGAACGCGGCATGGACTGTGTCGACGAAGACGTCGAGATCGTTGTCGGTAGTAGGACGGATCTCCATTGCTGGCTGCTGTCTCCTCGGGATACCGGCACCACGACTCGTGGTGTCTGGCCACAGTGCAGCGTTGACCCGTGGCCAGGGCAAGCGAATTACGGCCGGGCCCGCGGCCGCATCGACGGCCGCCGCCCTGTGGTGGACGCCAATAAGTGATGAATGATCCTCGCCCGCCACGCCGAAGCCAGTCGATCCGCGAGATCGCCGCCGCAGTCAAGGTGCCGGTCGGCGTAGTGCACAAGACCCTCAACCCCGCCACAGCGAAGCCCACCGACAGCTGAGCGTGACCGGAGGCCGAGGGCTACTTCGCACCGTGGGTCAGGGATAGAAGACCCGGGCCTCGAGGCCCGTGGGTTCAGGGGAACTGAAGGCGTCTCGGCGGGAACCCGAGAGTCCGGTGTCCTGAATCCCGGGTGTAGCCCCTTGGGTTTGTGGTAAACCCGCGTGTGTGATCTCGCTGATGTGGGGGTGTGCGTGTCGTCCGGGCTCGGTTCACGCTTCGTCGCGGTGGGTGAGGTGGCCGTCGGTGAGTCGCCAGTAGTGCTGGTGATCGGTCAGCTGCCAGGTCTCGTCGGCGGCGATGGCCTGCGTGATCCAGTCATGTAGTTGCGGGAGGGCCTGCGCTCGTAGAACAGCGCGGGTGGCAGCACGTTCAGTGGCATCGACCGGGTGGACGTCTATGTGGACGCCGACCATGTCCGGGTGGATGCCGCGGCCGTAGTTGCGGGGGTTCGGAGCGAGCCATGCTGCTCCCAGGACGATGGTCCCGCTGTCAGGTCCGGTGAGGAACTGCAGGTCCCTGACGCGGGTCATGTAAGGGCCGAGACACTCGTTGATGTCGGTGGCGGTCAGTGGCCAGGCACGGTGCCGAGGCAGTCTTCGATTTCGTGCAGACATGGCAAGCAGAATCGCAGAAGGTCACTGCAGGCCCTCACGGGTTTGTTCGGCGGCCTGCTCCAACAGCGCCCGTGCGGAGTCCGCGTAGCGCATCGCGGTCTTCTCGTCGAGTCCGAAGATCCCTCGCTTTCACTCTTCTCGCCGAGCGTGACGGGCATGACGAAGGAGGTCATCCCCGGGCAGGGAGCGGCGGGCGTAGGGCACGGCCGCCTGGGGTTGGGGGACATGCTGTGGGCGGGTTCCCAGGGGCGGGTCGGTGGTCTGGTCGAGCAGGACGAAGGTGCCGTCGGGGCGGGCCAGGAGCGGTGGGGGGGGGCGGCCCTGTTGTAGGTGATGTGCCAGCGACGGGTGTCGACGACGGCTTTGACCACGGCGGTGGCCCGTGCTCCTTCTACCGAGCGGGACGGCGATGCGCAGGTGTCCGCCGAGGGCACTGCACGCCGCTGGTCCGCAAAGCCCGCCGCCGCCGGCGGCAGACAGTGAGTGTGAGCCGCCCCTCCGCCACTTCCAGCAGCAGCTCATCCTGCCGTATCCCCGCCCGGTTCGCCTGTTGCCGGATCCGATCGGGGGATTGCTCCTCTTGAGCGGCTCGCCCGATTGCGGGCGGAGCTGCGTCACCATAGCTTCAGCACGTCGGGATTATCCCGAAAAGCCAATAGTATCCCTTGTATTGGCTTTCCTGTGGCATCGAAATGGAGCATTCATGTCGGTGATGACCGGTACTCCGCCCCTGCAGCAGTTCGGCCAGCAGGCCGGCGGTCAACAGCAGATCGCTCAGGTGGTCCAACAGGCGATCCAGCAGGCCTGCCAGCAGGCGAGCCAGCAGATCGCGCAGCGCATGCAGCAGACGCTGCAGCAGATTCAGCAGGTCCAGCAGCAGCTGCAGCAGCAGGGCATGTCCCACCAGGCCCACCCGTACCTTGCTGTCGCGCTGCACCACACGCTGCACGAGGGCATCCGGCACGCTGTGGAGCAGTCCGTGCAGCAGGCGCTGCCGACCGCGATCGTGACGCTGCTCCAGCAGAGCCAGCAGAGCCAGCAGAGCCAGCAGAGCCAGCAGGGTCAGCAGCAGTGGGGTGGCGGCTTCGGCCAGCCGTCGTTCGGCCAGCCGTCGTTCGGTCAGCCTTACCCGCAGCAGTATCAGCAGCCCGGCTTCGGCCAGATGGGTCAGCTCTTCGGCATCGGCTGACCTAAGGCGGCCCCGCTGTGCGGTGTGCCCTGGGAGCGATTCCTGGGCACACCGCACAGCTGTGGAAGCTGGAGCCGCCCGTCATCCGGATCAGCAGCACAAAAACCGACGTAGGCGTGGTGAAGGTGGACGTGATGGTCAAGGACAGGCCCGGAAACAGGCCCGGAAGCAACCGCGAGAGTGAATCCGAGGGCGCGGGGGCCGGCAGGCCGGGCCCCGCGGAGGAGGCGGCGCCGCGCAGCAAGGGCGCGCTGTCACCGATCGCGGTGCAGCCGCGCCGGCAGCGGTTCATGGTGGCCCCGCTGCCGCAGCATCTGCTCCCGCCGGGAGTGCCTGAACTCGAGATGGACGCGGTGTGCGACCGGCTGGAGAGGATGCCCGAGGTCACGGTGGTCCGCAGACTCACCCCGCCGGGGAAGCTGCAGTCGGCTGGAGTGCAGCCCTCCTGCCCCGAACTCGTGGTCGTCGAGGCGGCCGAGGCCCAGGTACCGGCGATGCGGACGCTGCACGTGCACATCGAGCCGGACCTGCCACTGTCTGCAACCGGCTATGCCGCCATGCCGGTCGCAGGGATGCTGTCGCTGCGCGACCCGGGGCTGGTCACGCTGCGGGAGGCGCCCGTGGAGATCTCGGTGCGCGTCTGCGGCCTCGACGGCGAGCCGCTGGCTGGCGCGGGCGTGTTCCTGATCGGGGCGGCCTGGCCGAGCCAGGGCATCACCGCCGCCGATGGGAGGGCCACCATCACCCTGGCGACCGAGAGCGCGCAGTCCCTCCAGTCCCTGTATGTCCGGCCCGCGGGCGGATACACCGACCGCTGGATCCACCGCCCCGACCTGTCGGAGACCCAAGACAACCTCGTCACCCTCACCCCGCTGGCCAAAGTCTACCCGGAACTGGAGCAGCGGCAGAGTTACGGCTGGGGCCAGCAGGCCATGCGGCTGGACCGGCTGCCGCCCACGTTCCGCGCCTTCGGCATCAAGAGCGCCGTCATCGGTACGGGCGTCAGCACCGACCACCCCGACCTGAAGCAGCGGGTGCGCTCCGGCGCCGACCTCGTGCGCGGCACGAAGGACGGCTGGGCTCACGACCCGGTCGGCACCGGTACCCACGCGGCCGGCATCATCGCCGGCGCAGACACCGGCAAGGGCATCATCGGCATCGCCGTCGACGCCGAACTCGACGTCTGTCAGGTGATGCCCGACGGCCACTTCAGCGACCTGATCGCCGCGCTGGACCACTGTATCGAGCGCGAGGCCGACATCGCCCACATCCAGGTGGCAACCCCGTACCCCTCGGCCCTGGTCTCCCGCAAACTCGCCGACGCCACCGCGGCGGGCATCGCCTGCATCGCCCCGGCAGGCGACACCGGCGGACCGGTCGCCTTCCCCGCCTCGCTGCCCACCGTCTTCGCCGTGGGCGCCCTGGGCGCCTTCGGCACCTACCCACCCGGCACCTCCCAGGCCACCCACACCGGGCTGCAGTTGACACCGGAAGGGCT
>NZ_JBEYTS010000123.1:0-12043 GCF_040643155.1 Streptomyces sp. NPDC047453
GGCCTCGGCGACGGCGACCCTGCGGCGGGCCTGTAGTGACAACCGCGGAAGACGACGTTTGAGGTGCAGCCTCATCTTTATCAGGTCGATCACGGGGGTCTGTCAACGTCGACCAACGGCCCCTGAGCCTTGGTCGATCGTCCGCTGCGGTCCGGCGTCGACCGCTGCTGTTCGTGCTTGTTGGTGTCAGCCGCTGGTGTCAGCCGCCGCACGTGGTCTTGGCAAGCGCCGTTTCTCTCCGGCCTGGAGCACTAGTTTGGAAGATTGCCGTCAGCAGGAGCCGGGTGACCCGTCTGCAGCTTTTTGGCGCTGTCTCGGCACGCCTATGACTGGCTGAGTCGACCGGACACCCGCGCCCACTTTTCAAGGCAAAAGCCGCATATCAGGATGCAGACGCCCGTCAATCCTACGATGTTGCGAAACATGTCATCGTGCCGATATGTGTCGAGAAGCTCGACCGACAACCCAAGCCCCATCAGGATGACGCCGAGCCCCCAGATTCGGGGTGACTCGACACGGCCCCTCAGCCGAGGGAGCAGCCAGCGGCGGAAGACTGCAGCTCCGCCTGGTACCAGAGTGATCGCCGAGACAGCTCCGAGAGCGGCCCAGCCATAAACGTCCATGAAGAACGCCTCTCCCCGGAAGATCGTCGGCGCGACTCCATGCCGCACGAGCGGATCATGTCACGGCCCTTGGGGTGGGGGAAGGTTGCGTCCTGGGGGGTGGGTGCGATCTTCGGCGCAGGTCAGAAGCGAATGTAGCCCCGCACCCCGCGGCTGAACGGCAAGGTCGAACGCTCCCACCGCATCGACGCCGAGGAGTTCTACCGGCTCCTCGATGGCGTCATCATCGACGACGCCGAGGTCTTCAAGGGAGGACTACTACAACTACCATCGCCCCCACGGCGGCCTCGGCGGCCAGACCCCCCTACGAACGCCTTAAGCAGAAGACCACGGCCCAGGCGTAAACGATCAACGTCAGTGGCACACGCAGTGCGAGGTCATGAGCCACATGGACCGCCTGCTGCGGAGGCGTCCCGGTCGTCAGTGACCGCCCCCGTTGATGTCAAAGGTGGATGTCAAGGGCCCCGGACCATGATCGGTCCGGGGCCTTTTCGCTGGTGCCCCCGGCAGGATTCGAACCTGCGACACCCGCTTTAGGAGCGAGGTTGGGCGATCACGCGTCTGATCTGCGGCTATCGGCCCTCGGCGTGACCCGGCTGTCTTTCCTCTGGTGAGCCTCAATTCCCCGTGAGTCCCCGCCCGTTCTGGCACGAGAGTGGCACGCGAGACCTTTTTGCGAGCAGGGCCGCTCGACGTTGTGTCTGTCGCGGTGACCGTTCGTCTCGGGGCTGATTGACTTACGCGGACAGGTTCAGTTGCCAGGAGACGCCGAACCGGTCGTTGACCCAGCCGAACTTGGTGCTGAAGCCATAGTTTCCCAGCGGCATGAGTTCCGTGCCTTGCTCGACGAGGGCCGCGTAGAGACGGTCCATCTCGGCTTCGTTCTCGCATTGCACGAAGAGTGAGACTGCGGGCGTAAAGGTGAAGTCGTGTTTCGCGGGGCTGTCGATGCACATGAATCGCTCGCCAGCGAGCGAGAACGTCGCGTGCTGCACGCTCCCGTCCTTGCCGGGGCCCTCGGCACCATAGCGGGTGATGCTGACGACCTCAGCATCGTCGAAGAGTGAGACGTAGAAGGTCATCGCTTCCTCGGCGTTGCCCTCGAACATCAAGAACGTGGTGATCTTTTGTGACGTCACGATCTCCATGCCGCTTGCTCCTTCGGCGCTATCAGGCAGTCGACGAGTGGCTAGGGTAGCGCCGAGATCCTGCGGCTCTCTCAATCCCGCCTGTTTTTCCATGGAAGGCACAGGGGCTGGACGGTCCCCCGACCCGTCTGGACCGGGGCCCTCACCCTGGTGGGGCCAACAGGCTTTGAACCTGTGGCCTCATCCTTATCAGGTCGATCACGGGGAGTCGGCAACGTCGGCCAACCGGCCGGTCTCCTGGGCTGATCGTCCGTTGCCATTCGGCGTTGGTCGGCGCTGTCCGCACTTGTTGGTGTCAGCCGCTGATGTCATCGCCGGACGGCGGCCTTGACAAGCTGTGGTCTGCCTCTTCGCCACCCACGGCATCGAGCAAACGTTGCCGCGCCTCGTCTACTGGTCGCGCTTGGGCCAGATGAGGCCCTGATCGGTCCAGATGACACCCTTGTTGCGGCAGAGGCAGAAGGGGTGGCCGATCGGGTCGGTGTAGACCTGCCAGCCGTAGCCGTTGGGGCCGATGCAGTCCCGCTGCAGGGTCGCGCCGAGGTCGAGGACGCGGCGCTGCTCGGCCTCGATCTCGTCCACTTCGAAGTCGAGGTGGAACTGCTTGGGGTGCTCGCTGTCGGGCCACTGCGGGGCGCGGTAGTCGTCCACCCGGATGAATGCCAGCTCGATCTCGCCGAACTGGATGCCAGCCCAGTCCTCGGAGCTGCCTTCCTTGATCGGACGGCCCGTCACCTCGGAGTAGAAGGCCGCCAGCTTCATCGTGTCCGGGCAGTCGATAATGAAATCGGTGAGTCGCAGCATCCCGCGATCTTGCCACGCGGCCGCGCGGATGATCTAGAGCCTGTGCATGGGCACGCGGTCGGCGTAGCGACTTTGGCCGGGAGCTGCTTTGGCGCGAGTGATCATGGCCCCTTACGCTGGCCCGCGGATCGGGCAGGCTTGTGGACCTGCCCGTTAGTGCCCGATGTGGGGCCATGATCTTCGAGGCTCGCGCCAAAGTGGCTGGCTAAAGTCGCGGAGCCGACCGCCCCAGCCACGACGTGTTCTGACCTCATGCACTGGTGCCTGCCTCTTGGGCGGGAGCGGGCGGCCGGCGGTGCCGAGCGGGGCGGAGACATGAGCGCGGGCGCCGCCGGCCGCCCGCGCCCGCCCGGAGGAGCGAAGCGACGACGGGTGCTTGAACCAGTAGAGAAAGTTGTAACTCAGTCTGTGGCGTGGGGCTTGAACTCGTGTGCACATGCTGGGAGTTCGTTGCCCTGACGGTGCGCGAACGGCAGGAAGAGCACTGGTCGGATGGTCCAGGTGATGCGGGTGCCGGCGTGGGTGATGGTCACCGTGCATGGTTCCTGACGCAGTAGGGCACGCCTCGTTTCGCTGCGGCCGTCGTGGAGCCATGCCCATGCCTCGTCTGAGGCGTCGGAATCGAGTGCCGGTGAGATCGTGCGGAGCGCGACGGCTACCCATCTGTCTGCCTGGGGCGCCGAGTACGCCTCGAAGGAAGCGCGGAAGGCTGGCTTCTCTGTCGTCTTCCCGAGGCTTTCCGTCCAGCACTCGCACCAGTAGCCGCGGGTGGGCTTGTCCATCAGCACGGGTGGGCTCCGCGCCGGGTGTCGGTGAAGAGCTCCGCGGTGACCGTGTGGCCGCTCTGGCTGCTGTGGACCACCACCCGGTGAGCGAGGACGCTGACCATGCCGAGCCCTCGGCCGTGCTCCGCCTCCTGGTCCTGGTGCTCGACCTTCGGTGCGGTGCCCGTGCCTCCGTCGTCGGTGACGGACAGGGCGATCACCTGCGGGGAGACTGCGAGGGCCAGATGAAAGCTGCCGGATGCCTGGCCGCTGGCCGTGTGGAGGATCGCGTTCGCGCTCAGCTCGCTGACGATCAGCTCGGCGTCCTCGGCTAATGGCGATCCCCGCAGAATGTCGCGGGTCCAGCGGCGGGCTCTGCTGACCTCTTCCGGAAATCCTGGGCAACTGAGCCCCCAGACCCGGGCGCTACTCGTATACTCGTGCATACAAGTTCCTTCGTGCTGGTAGGCCGCCATGTGCAGCGGGTTCGGGCTAGACGAGTTTCACGCCGTCGTGAGCGCGGATGGCCGGCGGGGATGCCGCGTCGAGTGCGTCAAGCACACGGATCGCGTACGCCTCGTCGGCGAGTTCGATGACTTCTTCGCGGGTGGCCCAACGCAGAGCGCGGGTCTCGTCCCCCGTGGTGGGAGTACCGTCGGCCGCCTGGCAGCGGAAGACGAGGGAGACGATCAGGCCCGTCATGTTCTTGTAGACGCCGGTCAGGGTCGCGGGAAGCTCGATCTTGATGCCGGTCTCTTCGAGAACTTCGCGCTGGAGAGCTTCGGGGATGGTTTCCTCGCGTTCGAGGACTCCGCCCGGGGGTTCCCAGTGGCCGTTGTCGCGGCGCTTGATCAGGAGGGCCCTGCCTTGGTCGTCGACGATGACCCCGGCGACGCTCACGGAGTGCGGGCGTTCTGTGCTCACGTTCCTTGGCCCTCTCGGCTGGCTAGGCTCTCCACCGTAGCAACAAGACTCGCCCACTCGTCTAGATACCTAAAGGAGTACGCATGGCGTCTCTACCGAGCATTCTCGGCGGCCTCGACCCGACCAGTGATCGTGCTGTCTTCCGGCAGATCGCCGACCAGCTGCGCGAGGCCATCGACCGTGGGCGATTCAAGGAGGGGGAGAAGCTGCCCTCCGAGGCTGAGCTGGTCGAGCATTACGGGGTTTCCCGGATGACGGTCCGGAACTCCTTCTCGATCCTCCAGGGCGAGGGCCTGGTGCACGCCGAGCACGGCAAGGGCGTCTTCGTCCGGCCCCGGCCTCCGGTGCGGCGGCTCGCCTCCGACCGGTTCGCCCGGCGCCACCGTGAGCAGGGGAAGTCCGCGTTCATCGTGGAGGCCGACGCCGCCGGCAGTCACCCGAAGGTCGACGGCCTGGAGGTCAAGGAGGAGAAGGCCAGCCAGGACATCTCCACCCGACTCGGTTCTGTGCGGCGCGTGCTCGCCCGGCGCCGCCGGTACCTGCTCGACGGCCGACCGGTCGAGTTCGCCACGTCGTACCTCCCGCTCGACATCGCCCGCGGTACGCAGATCGCTGAGCCCAACCCGGGCCCCGGTGGCATCTACGCCCGCCTTGAGGAACTGGGGCACCATCTCGACCACTTCGAGGAGGAGATCCGGGCCCGGATGCCCTCCCCGTCCGAGGTCAAGACGCTGCAACTGGCCGCCGGTGTGCCGGTGATCCACCTGATCCGTACCGCCTTCGATACTGCGGGGCGGGCCGTGGAGGTCTGCGACACAGTGATGGCGGCGGACGCGTACGTCCTCTCCTACCAGCTTCCGGCGACCTGATCGGCGGTGCGCGAGGCCACTTCTTCGGACTCGTACACCTCGACACGCATACTCGTATAGACGAGTGGGCAAGTTGTGTGGCAAGGTGATCCCGTTCCCGGCGAAGTCGGGTTCGAAGGCTGCATCTTGTCTAGACGAGTAGATGGCAAGAAATCTTGCGCACCATCCGTGTGGAGACCTCGGCCGCGACGATCCTGCTGACCGAGGCGCCCGAGCCCAAGGTCCGCGACCGACAGTCGGGCGAGATCGCGAAGGACGCCGTCAGCGGTGAGGCGCTGATGACCATCGGCGTCGTCTACATCGAGGAGGGGGAGTCGTCCCTGATCAAGGTGACCGTTCCGGAGAGCGGGGTGTCGGAAGGGCTCGCCCTCGGTGCCCCGGTCTCCCTGCCGGGCCTGATCGCCCGGCCGTGGGAGAGCGTGTTCAACGGCCAGCAGCGGCACGGCATCGCCTTCCGGGCCGCCGCCGTCACCCCAGCCGCCTTTCCGGCCGCCATGGGGGCCACGGCCTGATGACCGACCTGGCAACGCTTCTGGAGGTGGGTGGTCCCGTCGCCGCACTCGGCGGTGGGGCCGCCTACGCCCGGGCGAAACACCCCGGCGTCTACTGGTCCACGGTCGGCTTACCAGTGTCCACGGTCCGACTGCTCAGCTCCTACGGCTCGGTCATGGAGGCGTGCGGGCTGGCCGTGGCTCCCTCCCGGTGGCGGGTCCTGGCGGTCAAGGCCACCACCCGCCGTGAGGTCCGGCCCGTACCGCCGCGTCGGGGGATCATCCGCCCGACCACGACGGGGCTGCGGGTCCGTCTGCGGCTCGCCCCGGGGCAGGAACCCGCCGACGTGGCCGCCTCCGCCGAACGGCTGCGGCACGCCTGGGGCGTCCACGCCGTCTACGTGACGACGGTCAAGCCGGGCGTGGTCGAACTGCGGCTCGTCGGCTTCGACGTGCTGCGGCGGGTGCGCATGCCGCGCAAGCTCCGTCCGGACCTTCTCCGAGTGCCGGTCGCGCTGCGCGAAGACGCCACTCCGTTCGTACGCGACTACCGCACCGTGCCGCACCAACTCACCCTCGGCGCCACGCTGTCCGGCAAGTCCATGTACCTGCGTCACCTCGTCGCCGGACTCGCCCGCCACCCCGTCGCCCTCGTCGGCATCGACTGCAAGCGGGGCGTGGAACTGGCGCCCTTCGCTCCGCGCCTGTCGGCGCTCGCCACCGATCCGGAGCAGGCCGCCGAGCTGCTGCCCGTGCTGATCAAGGAAATGGAGGACCGGTACGACCTGATCAAGGCCCGGCAGGGCATCGCGCCGAGCACGCCGGACGAGGAGATCATGCCTGTCGTGCTGTTCGTGGACGAGGTGGCCGAACTCTTCCTCGTCGCCACGAAGAAGGACGAGGGACGCCGGGACGAGATGGTCACCCAGCTCATCCGGCTCGCCCAGCTCGGCCGGGCCGCCGGCATCTACCTGGAGGTCTGCGGCCAGCGCTTCGGCGCCGAACTGGGCAAGGGCGCGACCATGCTGCGGGCCCAGTTGACCGGCCGCGTCTGCCACCGCGTCAACGACGAAGCCTCCGCCAAGATGGCACTCGGCGACATCGCCCCCGAGGCGGTCTCCGCCGCCTGCGCCATCGCCCCCGAACGGCCCGGCCTCGCCGTGGCCGGTGACACCTCCGGCGGCTGGTCCCGCATCCGCACGCCGTACCTCTCCCTCGGCGACGCCGCCGGGGCCTGCCGCGAGTCGGCCCACCTGGTCCCCGACCTGCCCGCGCTCAAGCCCTTCCGGCCCGACGTGCCGGTACGGCCGCCCGTCGAGGCACCGAGCCCGGTCGTGCGGCCCCGCCCGGTGACCGACTGACTCGCGCCCGCACTCATCCCCGGTCGGCGTGACCGCCTCACGCCATGTCCCTACCCCCTCCCATGCCCGAACCCGGAAGGAGCCGCAGCATGCGCGCCCACCTGGCCCGCGTCGACGCGGTGCTCGTCCAAGCGGTCATCGCCGCCGCGCTGTCCTTCGCCCACCTGCACGACGTCGCCTCGGCGGCCGGACAGGACGGGTGGAAGGCGTGGGCCTATCCCGTCTCGGTCGACCTGCTGCTCGTCGCCGCCTGGCGCCGACTGCGGTCCGGCGACGCGAAAGCGGCCGGGTGGTGCTGGTTCCTGATCGCCCTCGCCGCGTCCCTGGGCGCGAACGTCGCCACCGCCGGACTGCTCGACCTGGACCACGTGCCGGCCTGGCTCCGCATCCTCGTCGCGGGCTGGCCCGCGGTCGCCTTCCTCGGCGGAACCCTCCTCGCCCACTCGTCGCCGACCAGGCACGACGGAGCCGGTGACGCCGTGAGCCAGGAGACACCCGAGGACATCGAGGACCAGGAGGACGCGCCCGATCCCGCACCGGAGCCCTCGGCGCCTCCGGCAGTCGAGTCGGCACCGGCTCCGGCTCCGGTCACCGTTCCGGCCGCCCTGGTCGAGCACGCCCGCAAAGTCGCCGCCGAGCACCACGCCCGCACCGGAACGGCCATCGACACCCCGACCCTGCGCGCCCGACTCGGCGTCCCGCCGCCCATGGCCGACGCCATCGCAGCACAGCTCTGAAAGGAGACCACGTGAGCGCCAACCGCCGCTTCCGCTCCGTCACCCGCATCGGCCCCGTCCAGGTCGGCACGTCCTACGACGGTCGCGGCCGGGAGAAGCACACCGCCGCCTGCACGGCCCCGCGCTGCGGCTTCTCCGCCGACTACGACAGCCGCGCCGCCGCCGAGCTGGCCGCCCGTACCCACCGCTGCCCCATCCGCTGAAAGGACCCGCACACCGTGACCGTCAGCCTGCCGCTCGTCGTCCTCCTCGGCTTCTTCGCCTGGGGAGCGGTCAAGTTCCTCGGCGTCCGCACGTGGATCGTCGTCCTGATCGCCCTCTTCGGCTTCTGGCTCTCGGACACCTTCCTGGCCCCCGCCATCGAGTCCGGCACGCGCTCCGGCGTGGACATCGTCAACGGCTCACATGACTAGACGAGTAGGTGAGGAGAGCTTCGCCGTGTTCCTGCCCAAGTACCCCGACAGCCCGACGCCGCCGCCCGCACACACTCACACCGTGGCCGACCAGATGCCCGCTCGGCGGCCGGCCCCTCAGATCTCCGTCAGCACCGGAGCAGTCGCGGCCGTCCTCGTCGGCGGCGTCGTGCTGACCGCGCTCCTGGCCGCCGTCGCCGTCACGGCCGTCTCCGTGGTCGTCGCCGCCGTGGTCCTGCGCTCGCTGCTTCGCGACCAGCACCGCCGCTGACGCACCGGACCCCCGGGGGCGGCCTCGATACCGCCAAGCATCCGCCGCCCCGGGGGCCCTCTCCCTCCAGCCGAACCAGAAGGAGAAAGCCATCATCACCCGCGCCACTCCGCCCCCGCTCCACGAACTCGGCGAACTGGCCGCCCTCGGCACCATGCCCGCCCTCCTGCGCCAACTCGCTGGCCTCGGCGGCTGCACACACCCGATCCGCCTCGACGGCCACCGCACCGAGCACGCCGTCGACACCCGCACCGGCGAGATCGGCAACGTCCTCCACCACCTCGACTCCTCCAGCCTCCCGGCCGGTCACCTCCTGGTCCGCTGCAACAACCGCCGCACGACCCGGTGCGCAGCCTGCGCCGAGGTGTACCGCCGCGACACCTTCCACCTGATCACCTCCGGACTGCGCGGCGGCAAGGGCGTCCCCGAACGCGTCGCCGCCCACCCGCGCGTCTTCGCCACCTTCACCGCGCCGAGCTTCGGCCCGGTCCACAACCGCGCCACTGGCCCGGCCGGATCGGTCCGCCGCTGCCGCTGCGGCGCTCTCCACGACCAGGACGACCCCGCCCTCGGCACCCCGCTCGACCCGGACACCTACGACTACGAAGCGGCCGTGCTCTGGAACGCGCACGCCGGTCCGCTGTGGCGGCGCTTCTCGATCTACCTGCGCCGGGAGGTCGCCAAGCGCGCTGGACTCACACAGCGGGCCTTCCGCGAATACGCCCGGGTGTCCTTCGCCAAGGTCGCCGAGTACCAGAAGCGCGGGGCCGTCCACTTCCACGCCGTCATCCGCATCGACGGCCCCGAGGGCGGCGACACCCCGCCTCCCGCCTGGGCCACCGCCGAGCTGCTGACCGACGCGATCCGGGCCGCCGCTGCCGCCGCTCGCGTGGACGGCCCGGACATCGACGGCCGAGCCCATGCCTTCGCCTTCGGCCGTCAACTCGACGTCCGCACCATCCGCTCGGCCGACTTCGACGGCGGCCAGGAGCTGACCGAGCGGGCTGTCGCCGCGTACATCGCCAAGTACGCCACCAAGGGCGCCGAGACCGCCACGGGAGCTCTGGACCGGCCGCTGAAGTTCCTCGCCGAACTTGCCCAGCTCGACATCAGCGACCATGCCCGCCAACTCATCCGTACCGCCTGGACCCTCGGCGCCCGCAAGGACCTCGAACACCTCCGCCTGCGGGCCTGGGCGCACATGCTCGGCTTCCGCGGCCACTTCTCCACCAAGTCCCGCCGCTACTCCACCACCCTCGGCGCCCTCCGCGAGGCCCGCGCCGAATGGCGCCGCACACAGGCCGCAGCAGCGAACGAGACCGACCCGGACACGACCCTCGTCCTCGCGCACTGGGTCTACGCCGGAACCGGCCTCACCGACGCCGAAGCCTGGCTCGCCGAAACCCTCGAACCCGCCCCCGGAACGGAAGGAGAACCCACCCATGGCTGACCGCTACCTGACCGTGGCGCAGGTGGCCGAACTCCTCGGCACCACGGAACGCTTCCCGCGCCGCCTGATCGCCGAGCGACGCATCGTGTTCGTCAAGGTCGGTCGGCACGTCCGTATCCCGGGGAGCGCACTGAACGCCTTCATCGACGCCAACACGGTGCAGCCGATCGGCGACCGCCGCAGCTCCCTGCGGAGGGCTGCCTGATGGCCAACAAGAGAGGGAAGCGGCGGAACTTCGGTTCGGTCCGGCAGCTTCCGTCCGGCCGTTGGCAGGTCCGCTACCGGGATCCGGAGACGGGGCAGCTGCGCCCGGCGGAGAAGACGTACGCGACCAAGACCGATGCCCAAGTAGCCCTGACGCACATCGAGTCGGACATCGTGCGCGGGCAGTGGTCGGACCCGGACGCCGGGGCGGTGAACTTCGGGGAGTACGCCACCGCGTGGCTGCGGGACCGGAAGCTCGCCGACCGTACCCGCGAGCGGAACGAGTCGGTGATGCGGCTGCACATCCTGCCCACGTTCGGAGCCGGGAGCGTGGCCGACGTAACGACGGCCCGGGTGCGTAGCTGGCGCGGCAAACTCCTCGCGGCCGGCGTCGGAGAGCCGACGGTGGTCAAGGCGTACCAACTGCTGCGGGCCCTGATGAACACGGCCGTGGACGACGAGCTGATCCGGCGCAACCCGTGCCGCATCAAGGGTGCGGACCGCTACGACGTGCCCGAACGGCCGGTCCTCACGGTCGCGGAGGTCTTCGCCGTCGCCGACTCCATAGCGCCGCGCTACCGGCTGCTCGTGCTCCTGGCGGCCTTCACCACCCTGCGGTTCGGGGAACTGGCGGCTCTGCGGCGCCGGGACATCGACCTGGAAGGGCTGACCGTCACCGTGCGCCGCGCTCAAGCCGAGTTGCAGGACGGCCAGCTCTTCGACAAGGCACCGAAATCCGCAGCCGGCGTGCGCACCGTCTCCTTCCCGGCCGAACTGCTCGACGCGGTCACGCACCACCTGGAGCACTTCGCCGCTCCCGGCCGCGACGGGCACGTCTTCGTCGGGCCGCAGGGCGGACAACTGCGGCGGAGCAACTTCCGGGACGACTGGGTCAAGGCCAGGAAGGCCGCGGGCGTCACGGCCGAGCTGCACTTCCACGATCTGCGGCACACGGGCAACACACTGGCCTCGACGGCCGGGGCCAGCACACGGGAGCTGATGACTCGCATGGGCCACAGCAGCTCGCGCGCCGCGCTGATCTATCAGCACATGACCAGCGACCGTGACCGGGTCATCGCCGACCAGCTCGGTGCCATGATCCGAGACGATGGGGGAGCGGCGGCTGGCTCGGCGAGAGCGAGACTCGACCAGCGATAACAGCGAGTGCGTAGCCGCAGCGCCTGATCTGTGATGGGCCAGCTCACGAGAGGGCACCTCTCGTGAGCTGGCCCTTCGTCCTGCGCCCAGTCTCTCGCTTCGCAGGATTCGCTGAAAACTGCTTTTTGTATCTCTTGCGTCTCCGGATGCGCTAGTCTTGCGTGGCCAACGCCGACTAGCAAGGGGGAGGGCATGAGCCCAACTATTGAGGTTGATGAACAGACGTATCGCTCTATCGAGTTCGCGGCGAGCATGGGCGGTACCACTGCTGGCGAGGTTGTTGCTCGGCTCGTGAAGAGCGCAAGTGTGCCGGCCGCAGCGAGTAAGGAGAACGAGGAGCGCAAGGTTGGCGTGTACGTCGACTACGAAGGCCATCGGACTCGCGGCAACTATGACCGGGACACAAAGCGGATCGACATCACATCGGGGCCGCTTGCAGGGCAAAGCTTCAAGACGCCGACTGGGGCGGCGCGAGCGGTGGTGACGCACTACAAGCCGGGCGTGAATCCGAACCGTAACGGTTGGTCATTCTGGGTGCTCGATGATGGGTCCGGCGGGTTGCTGCAGACCATCCGGCACTCGCCGTGAGTTCGCGGCGGGCAGTTTGTTGTAAGACTCCCTGCCCATGCGTGGTCGGGCCGTCGGCGGCATAGTGGCACGTCTCTGGCACGACACCTGAAACGCCGAAGGGCCAGCCTGGGAGGAAACCCCTCCTGAGCTGGCCCTTTTCTCTGTGCCCCCGGCAGGATTCGAACCTGCGACACCCGCTTTAGGAGAAAACGTGCACCGACTGTGAGGTTCAGTAGGTGCGCGACGGGTCCAGTTT
>NZ_JBEYTS010000124.1:0-11718 GCF_040643155.1 Streptomyces sp. NPDC047453
GACCTTGATCACCAAGGCCAGAGTCAGACGAAGATCACCAAGTGGGTCACTTTTGATCCGCCGTCAGAGGGTCAGCGTTCGGCCGTCGTCGAGAAAGGCGGTGTTCGGCGGCGGCACCATCAGCTGCTCCCCCGCGCCCGCGGGGATGGTCTCACGTCCGGGACACCTTAAGAACGAATCGCAGCCTGCTCCCCCCATCCGCGGAGATGGTCACCTGCGGAAACTCGGGCCGCTAGCCAAGGCCACCTGTTCCCGCACCCGCTGTGATGGTCCAGACGAGGACAACAACGTCCGCATCGAGAACAACTGCTCCCAGCACCCGCGGGGGTGGTCCGGTGGTGGAGATCTGTCAGTCCGCGGTCGAGGTCTGCTTCCCTCACCCGCGGGGATGGTCCCGTGGCCGCCTGCGGGCTCTTCCGCCACGTCTCCTGCTCCCCGCACCCGCGGGGATGGTCCCGTAGGGCGAAAGCCCAGGCGTCAACGCTTGAACTGCTCCCCGCGCCCGCGGGGATGGTCCCGGCAACTTCCAGATCTACCCCATCGACACTGACTGCTCCCTGCACCCGCGGGGGATGACCCCCAGACCGGCTGAGCGTTCAAGGACCGGGTCGTCTGTTCCCCGCACCCGCGGGGATGGTCCCGCGTCCTCCCAGGCGGCCTTCATGGGGTTGACCTGCTCCCCGCACCCGCAGGGATGTTCCCGATCCGCGGTCAATCCACTCGAAATCGCCGCCCTGCTCCCCGCACCCGCGGGGATGGTCCCGGCTCTCCGGGGCGTGGTCAACGCTGGAGGCTCTGCTCCCCGCACCCGCGGGGATAGTCCCTCGGTAGGAAGGAACTCCGGATTGTGCGCTGTCTGCTCCCCGCACCCGCGGGGATGGTCCCACCCACGCGAGCCGGGACTCGGCCTCGCGAGCCTGCTCCCCGCACCCGCGGGGATGGTGCCGCCTGGGTGAGGCAGTCGTCCCAGTACATCGACTGCTCCCCGCACCCGCGGGGATGGTCCCAAGCTGGGGGCTTGTCCTCCGGGCGCCTCGCTCTGCTCCCCGCACCCGCGGGGATGGTCCCTGGCAGAGCTCCGAAGACACCCGGTTCACCGACTGCTCCCCGCACCCGCGGGGATGGTCCCATCAAGAAGTCCGAGGGCTGGGGCAAGTCCCTATGCTCCCCGCACCCGCGGGGATGGTCCCGCGAAGGTCGACGACTGGCGCGCCTACGCGGTCTGCTCCCCGCACCCGCGGGATGGTCCCTGGTCGACTCTCCTGGTCGCCGACCTCCGGTTCTGCTCCCCGCACCCGCTGGGATGGTCCCCTCAGCCGGATCCCGGGCCAGTTCGTCACCGCCTGCTCCCCGCACCCGCGGGGATGGTCCCACGATCGCGGATGCGATCCGGGGTCTGCACGTCTGCTCCCCGCACCCGCGGGGATGGTCCCGGGCCGAGGTCGAGCTGCACGGTGAGGGTGTCCTGCTCCCCGCACCCGCGGGGGTGGTCCCGTGGTGACCGCGGCCGCACCGAACGCCACGTTCTGCTCCCCGCACCCGCGGGGATGGTCCCCCCGGCCAGTGCGGGTTCGACTCCCGCCACGCCTGCTCCCCGCACCCGCGGGGATGGTCCCCAGTGGAACGACACCACGTTCACGTTCCCCAACTGCTCCCCGCACCCGCGGGGATGATCCCCCCTCCGGAGTGGTCGTCATCGTCTTCGGGGTCTGCTCCCCGCACCCGCGGGGATGGTCCCGTGTGCACGTCCCTGCCAGGCGTCCAGCCCGGCTACTCCCCGCGCCCGCGGGGATGGTCCCGCGAGCAGGTATGCGGCGAGGTAGCCCGTCAGCTGCTCCCCGCGCCCGCGGGGATGGTCCCGGGGCCCCCTCGGGCGTGCCTGGTTGCCTGTCCTGCTCCCCGCACCCGCGGGGATGGTCCCTCGTAGGGCCTGAGGGCCTGGGTGCTGGTGTTCTGCTCCCCGCACCCGCGGGGATGGTCCCCGCTCAAATTCGAGGTTGGGGCCGAACGTTGCCTGCTCCCCGCACCCGCGGGGATGGTCCCATCGGTGTCCCAACCTCGGAGGAGTTGGCCGGCTGCTCCCCGCACCCGCGGGGATGGTCCCTCCATCGGCGTGGACGGCACCCTCTACCTGGTCTGCTCCCCGCACCCGCGGGGATGGTCCCGTCACCGGCGTCTTCGGCGTCGGCTTCGCCGACTGCTCCCCGCACCCGCGGGGATGGTCCCAAGCCGCGCCGTTTCGCCGCATGGCTCACAGACTGCTCTCCGCACCCGCGGGGATGGTCCCCAGTACGCCACGCAGATGCGCCGTGCGTCCTCCTGCTCCCCGCACCCGCGGGGATGGTCCCAGGATCTGCGTCTCGGTCGCCACACCCCCGAGCTGCTCCCCGCACTCGCGGGGATGGTCCCTTGTGCTTCTCGACACCGCCGTCGGTGGTCCTCATTTCACCCGTCGACGACAATGGTCCCGCGGCAGACAGCTGGGCTCGGCTTGTGCAGGTCTGCTCCCCGCTCCCGCGGGGATGGTCCCTGGGCCGGGACGAAGACCTGGCCGGGGATCGGGCTGCTCCCCGCACCCGCGGGGATGGTCCCATCCGCAGCGCCGTCGACATGGACTCCGCGTCCTGCTCCCCGCACCCGCGGGGATGGTCCCAAGGCTGAGGTGACGCTGCTGCACGCGAAGACGCTGCTCCCCGCACCGGCGGGGATGGTCCCGCGTACGCGTACAACCTGGAGGCCACGCTCCCCTGCTCCCTGCACCCTGCACCCTGCACCCTGCACCCTGCACCCTGCACCCGCGGGGATGGCCCCGGGGCCCGGTTCGATATTCCCCATCTGAACCGGCTGCTCCCCGCACCCGTGGGGATGGTCCCGACCACCAGGACCCGGGGTCGTGGCCGGCGTTCTGCTCCCCGCACCCACGGGGATGGTCCCCATGCCGTGCTGTTGCGCTCGAAGAGTTCGTTCTGCTCCCCGCATGTCTAGGACGGCCTGCTCAACTGCTCCCCGCACCCGGGGGATGGTCCCGCGACACCGACCTCAGTGGTCGGCTGCCCGGTCTGCTCCCCGCACCCGCGGGGATGGCCCCGTCGCGCTGACGGTGCTGAAGAAGGTGGTCGGCTGCTCCCCGCACCCGCGGGGATGGCCCCGCCAGCAAGGGGTTCCTGACGGGTCTGGCTTCCTGCTCCCCGCACCCTCGGGGATGGCCCCTTGAACGTCATCTGGACCGGCATGACGTCGGCCTGCTCCCCGCACTCGCGGGGATGGCCCCCTGACGCGGCCCACCGGGCTCAAGGCGTCCGCCTGCTCCCCGCACCCGCGGGGATGGTCCCAGCACCTTCGCGCCGAGCGCGATCGCAGAGAACTGCTCCCCGCACCGCGGGGATGGTCCCAAGCGCAAGGGCTACGTGTACTTGGTCTCCGCCTGCTCCCCGCACCCGCGGGGATGGTCCCTCGCCGACGTCACCGCCGCCCTTGGCGTACTGCTGCTCCCCGCACCCGCGGAGATGGTCCCAGTGCGAACCGCCATCGCGGTGCTCACCTCCACTGCTCCCCGCACCCGCGGGGATGGTCCCCGGCCGCGCACCCTGAAGCCGGGCGGCGTCTCCTGCTCCCCGCACCCGCGGGGATGGTCCCTACATCGAGGTCACCAACATGCTGCCGGCGTCCTGCTCCCCGCACCCGCGGGATGGTCCCTCCTGCACGAGGCCAAGACCACGTTCCGCCGGCTGCTCCCCGCACCCGCGGGGATGGTCCCGCGGTCGCCATGAACCCGCGCTTCAGCCCGTACTGCTTCCCGCACCCGCGGGGATGGTCCCACCGGCACCGTCGAGGTCCACTCGACCAAGTACTGCTCCCCGCACCCGCAGGGATGGTCCCGGCGCGAGCAACGTGATCAACGCGTCCGGCCTCTGCTCCCCGCACCCGCGGGTATGGTCCCACTGCCGACTGCTCCACCTGGCATCGCGTCACCTGCTCCCCGCACCCGCGGGGATGGTCCCCGGCCCCGGCCAGTACCCGTCTTGACGTCCCACTGCTCCCCGCACCCGCGGGGATGGTCCCATTGTGAGGTCGGGCTGCAGGTCCAGTGCCTTCTGCTCCCCGCGCCCGCGGGGATGGTCTCCTCCTGAGAGGAGGTCGTCGTGGGGTGGTGCCCTGCTCCCCGCACCCGCGGGGATGGTCCCACGGCTCGTGGGCGGATCTCGTCGTGGATCAGCTGCTCCCCGCACCCGCGGGGATGGTCCCTGGTTCGACGTTGAGGCGTGGGCCCGGGAGCTCTGCTCCCCGCACCCGCGGGGATGATCCCGACGAAACCGGCATCGTCGCCGCAGGCCGCGACTGCTCCCTGCACCCGCGGGGATGGTCCCTGGGAACTGTCAACGGCACGGGCAACCAACGTCTGCTCCCCGCACCCGCGAGGATGGTCCCGATGACGTGGTGCACGTCATGCAGACCACGCTCTGCTCCCCGCACCCGCGGGGATGGTCCCCCCTCTTGGTAGTGGACAGCGATCCGCCGGCGCTGCTCCCCGCACCCGCGGGGATGGTCCCGAGCGCCAGACACGACACCATGCATACGCCGACTGCTCCCCGCACCCGCGGAGATGGTCCCCATTTCCTTGGGATTAGGGACGTACCAGCACACTGCTCCCCGCACCCGCGGGGATGGTCCCTTGCCCCAGCCCTTCGCACGCCGAAGCGTGCCCTGCTCCCCGCACCCGCGGGGATGGCCCCTTTCCTGGGCTCACTGGTCACCACCCAGGCCCTGCTCCCCGCACCCGCGGGGATGGTCCCAACAACGCCGGCACTGTCACCAACCAGGGGTCCTGCTCCCCACACCCGCGGGGATGGTCCCGAGGGCTACGACGAGTCCCCGGCACCGTGAACTGCTCCCCGCACCCGCGGGGATGGTCCCTTGCCCACCGGCAGCGGGCGCCCGGGCTTGGCCTGCTCCCTGCACCCGCGGGGATGGTCCCCCCGACTGGTCCACCCGCTACGACCCGATCTGCTGCTCCCCGCACCCGCGGGGATGGTCCCATCTTCCAGCACGGTCACGAGGTCCACCACAACTGCTCCCCGCACCCGCGGGGATGGTCCCCGCGGCCACGCCGCATGAACCCGAAGGAGAACCTGCTCCCCGCACCCGCGGGGATGGTCCCCCGGTCCTGCGGACCCGGAAGCTCTACCTGTTCTGCTCCCCGCACCCGCGGGGATGGTCCCGACTTCCGGCGCATCGTCAGGTTGCCTTTGGTCTGCTCCCCGCACCCGCGGGGATGGTCCCGCCTTCTGGCTGAGGTGGTGGTGCGCGTCGGCGACTGCTCCCCGCACTCGCGGGGATTGTCCCCGGTCTTCTCGCCTGCGTGGGCCCGGACACCGCTGCCCCCGCACCCGCGGGGATGGTCCCCCAGGAGCCGCACGTGTCCCAACCCACCACCGCTGCTCCCCGCACCCGCGGGGATGGTCCCGCCACGATGTTGGCGATGGCCGGGTCCACGTCCTGCTCCCCGCACCCGCGGGGATGGCCCCTCGGGGTGGGCGGACCGCGAAATCTGAAACAGCTGCTCCCCGCACCCGCGGGGATGGCCCCGTGCAGGTGCAGCAGCACGGGTGGGCGACGTCCTGCTCCCCGCCCCTCGGGGATGGCCCCCAGCCGCGGCCAGTTGATGACGACCTGCTGCACTGCTCCCCGCACCCGCGGGGATGGTCCCCGGATGGGCATGTAGATGTCGCCGCCGGTGAGCTGCTCCCCGCACCCGCGGGGATGGTCCCCGGATGGGCATGTAGATGTCGCCGCCGGTGAGCTGCTCCCCGCACCCGCGGGGATGGCCCCGAGGCGGACTGGCAGATCCGTCAGGCCCTGGTCTGCTCCCCGCCCGCGGGGATGGTCCCTCTTGTCCGTGGACACGGGTCATTCCCTTTCTCTGCCCCCCGCACCCGCGGGGATGGTCCCCCAACGCGAAGTCACGGCCCATCCGCAGCCCTCTGCTCCCCGCACCCGCGGGGATGGTCCCGAAGCGCAGTCGGAGTGTCCGGACTTCCAGCGCTGCTCCCCGCACCCGCGGGGATGGTCCCTTGATCTAGTGCCGCATCAGGCAACGTTCGCCCTGTTTACGACCTCGCGAAGGCGTTCGTCGGTGGCGTGCTTGTTCCGCCAAATGATGTAGCGGCGGATCATGCTTCCCTGCTCCTTGTGGCTGGCATGGTCGGTACCGTCCAGCGTGAAGTAGCGCAGGGCGGTGAACTGGGCCTCGATCCGGTTCAGCCAGGAACTGTTGGTCGGCGTGTAGGCGAACTCGACGTTGTTCGCCTCGGCCCAGTCGCCGACCCGGGTGTCCTTCTTCGTGGTCAGGTGCGGGGAGTAGTTGTCGAGCACGATCGCAATGCGGATCTTCGGTGGGTAGAGGCTGCGCAGGTAGCGGCAGAACTCCAGGAACCTCGTCCGGTTCTTCCTCGGCTTAATGTGGCCGTAGAGCTTGTCCCGGGCCAGGTCGTAGGCGGCGAGCAGGTGACGGACCCGGGACTGCTGCATGATCGGGTGACAGCGGGGTTTATGCAGCCAGGGCTGCGGCTGGGGTCATGATGGTCTCGTACTCGACGGGGGTCAATCGGGCCAGGCGTCTCTGACGCCGGCGTCGGTGGTAGGTGCGCTCGATCCAGGTGACGATCGCGATCCGCAGCTCCTGGCGGGTGGCCCAGGCACGGCGGTCGAGGACGTTCTTCTGCAGCAGCGCGAAGAAGCTCTCCATGGCCGCGTTGTCGCCGGCCGCACCGACCCGGCCCGGCCCATGGAGCCGACCAGGTCGTGACGTGCGAGAACGGACACGAACTTCCGTGAGCGGAACTGCGACCCGCGATCGGAATGAACAATGCATCCGGCGACCTGGCCGCGACGGGCCACCGCGGATTCAAGGGCTCTCACCGCGAGACTGGATTTCATCCGGGCGTCGATGGAATAGCCCACGATGCGGCCGGAGTACATGTCCTTGACCGCGCACAGGTACAACTTGCCCTCGCCGGTGGCGTGCTCAGTGATGTCCGTGAGCCACAGCCGGTTCGGCCCGGCTGCGGTGAAGTCCCGCCGCACCCGGTCATCGTGGACAGGCGGCCCGACCTTGGCGTTCTTCCCATGGCCTCTTCGCTTGCCGAAGGCGCTCCACCAGCCGTTGTCCCGGCAGATCCGCCAGGCGGTCCGCTCGGCCATCGCCTCACCGGCGGCCCGGGCCTCGTCGAGCAGGAAGCGGTGGCCGAACTCGGGATCGTCGCGGTGCGCGTCGAACAGCGCGTTGGCCCGATACGCTTCGGCCAGTTCGGCGTCGGTGACCGGCCTGTCCAGCCACCGATAGTAGGGCTGGCGGGCCAGCCCGAGCACCCGGCACGTCACCGCCACCGGCACCCGGTGAGGGGCAGCGGCGGCGGCCAGCTCGCGGACGAGCGGGTACATCATTTTGCTGGCAGGTTCGCCTGCGACAGATACGCCGCAGCCCTCCTGAGGACCTCGTTCTCCTGCTCCAGCAGCCGGATGCGCTTGCGGGCCTCGCGCAGCTCGGCCGATGCACCCGACGCCGTCGCGGGCCCGGCGCCCTCGTCGGTGTCGGCACGGCGCAGCCACTTCGACAGAGTGATCGGGTGGACGCCGAAGTCGGCAGCGATCTGTTCCAGCGTGACGCCGGGCTCGCGGTTGCGCGCGACCCGTACGACGTCCTCGCGGAACTCCTTCGGATACGGCTTGGGCACTGCAACATCCTTCCAGGCCGCCTCTCAGCAAGCCAGGTCAGGTGTCACCTATCCGTGCTGCAGTCCCTCCACACTCAGCAGCTGCTTGACCTGGCCGGCCCAGTCGATCCGGGTCCGCTGGGACAGTGCCCGAACTCGACGCCATCCGCGTAAGGGCTCAACCCACACGAAGACGGAGCACGTGCCGCAGCGGATGTACTCGCTGTCCTGGCAGGCGTCGTGACCTGGCCGGGCCGGGAGCGGGCCGCGAGCATGGTCGAGGAGCTGGTAGGGCTTCTCGTCCATGCACACCACCGGACGCGCCGGGTCATAGGGCCGGGCATAGACGGCCAGCACGTCTTCCATCCGGGCCGCAAACTCCGCGTTCGCTCGTGGCGGGATGGTCCAGCACTTCTTCAGGTGAGGGCGCAGTTCCGTTTTTTTAAGATCCGCCCGATGGTGGAGTGGTCCAGATCAGGGATGTCCTCGACCAGCGCGACGTGCTTCTCCAGCAGCCGCAGCGACCACCGTGCATAGCCCTGGGGTGGCTGGGAGCAGGCCATCGCGATCAGCCGGGCTTCGACCTCACCGGTCACCGGCGAGGGCACCGGCGGCAGGTCGCGCTTCTTCCGCGCGATCGTGGCGTGAACATCGCCACCGGTCTCGGTGAAACGCTTGGCGACCAGCCGCAACGTCTCACCAGAGACGCCGAGCCGGGTCGCGATCACCTCCTTGGAATCCACCTCACCCACCGAGGTATCCAACGCAAGCAGCACCCGCGCACGCATGATCATCGAGGCTCCGCGAACACCTGTCGTGGTCACCCGGACCAACTCCTCGCGATCCCGCACAGTCAACCTGACCGGCCACTTCTTCTGCGAACCCACGACAACAGTCCTGTCTGGCAAAGGGGAAGGAATCTTCCAGACACCAACCTCCCAACCAGACACACGACAACTAAGCAGCGACACGCCACTAGTGCCGCATCAGACACGTTAGCCAGATTGGTGGCTGGTACGCCGTCAGGACAGACTGCACTGCATGGAGTTGATCGGGCGGGGGCGGGAAGCTGACGTGTATGCCCTGGACGAGTCCAGGGTGTTGCGGCGTTATCGGCAGGGGGGACCAACGGAGCTGGAAGCTCGGTTGATGACCCATTTGGCGGCCTGTGGGTATCCCGTGCCGAAGGTGTACGAGATCACCGATACCGACATGGTCTTGGAGCGGCTGACCGGGCCGACGATGCTGGATGTGCTGGCCCGGCGCCCCTGGCGGGTTGGATCCCTCGGCCGGACGTTGGGCCGCCTGCACGACCGGTTGCATGCGTTGCCGACGCCGAAGTGGCTGCCCCAGCGGTTTGCGACGGTAGGTGACGACCGGGTGCTGCATCTGGACCTGCATCCGGGCAACGTGCTTCTGACCCGGCGGGGCCCGGTGGTGATCGACTGGCGCAACGCGGGCGCTGGTGATCCCGCTGCGGATGTGGCGATGACCATGGTCACTGTCGGCAGCGCGGAGGTCCCCGGACTGGCAGTCCGCCTGGGGCGGAGTCTGCTGGTGCACAGCGTGCGCAAGGGCTCTCGGACCGATCCTGCGGGACGCATCCGGGAGGTGGCGGAAGCCAAGCTGACCGACCCGAACCTCACGCCTGCGGAGGCGGCGTGGCTGCGGCGTCGTACCAGCGACCGGACCCGGAAGCCAGGCCGCTGATCGGTGGCCGGGCGTGTGCGGGCGGCCGGCGCGGGGGTCGGCGCGCAGCTGGGCGGCGCCGGCCGGGACCGGCAGGCCAGCGTCTCCCTCCCGCCTGGCATCGCCACGCTACCGGCGGCGCGGCGGCCCCGGCCGATGCGCAACCGGCTGGGCGCGCCTCGATCCCCGGCCGCGTCCGCGCCGCCCATCCCGTCCATCCCTTCTCCCTCAACTCCAGCCAGGGACTGGGCGAAAGCGGCCGCAACGGGGATGTCAGAGGCCCGACCACGCCGAAGCCGCGTGGTGATCTGCATAGATGCGGAACCGGTTCTTCGGGTCGCGCAACAGGAGGCGCAACAGTTAGCGCCACCGTAAGCGCAACCCACGCCGCAATATGGTGCTCCCGGTCGACCGAGGGCACCCGGCGGCCCGTCATGCGGCGCGGATGGCTCTCTGAGCGCGGGTCAGCAGCCGCAACTCGGTGCGCGCCGCCGACGCCGAGGGGACGGTCGGCTGGACAGTCTCGTGTGGCTCGAGGGCTACCAGACCCTGCTCCGCTGGCGGGCGGAGAACGAGATCACCGGCCTGCACGCAGATCAGTTGCTGTCAGAGAACCACTCGGTAACCCCCTCCATCCCATCGCTGGTGCCGGGCCACCTGGGCCGTCACGCGATCGGAGCCCATAAGGTCTGCGCATGGCCACCTCAGACGCCCAACCCAGACTTCTCCCCCAGCCGGTGCGTGAAAAGCTCAGGTCGATCGTCTTCGACACCAACTCCTTCCCCAACGGGGGACTCCGTCTCAGCACCCTCAAGGAGTGGGAGCGCCGAGCCCGCCTGGCAGGTCTCGAGATATGGCTCCCGGAGCCGGTGGTCTGGGAACTCGCCGAGCATGCCGCCACCACCTGGGACGAGTACCAGGCGATCACGAATAAGGCGGGCAAAGCTCTTTCGCACGCCGGACTCGAGGTACCCACCGGCTCGCCTTACGGCTCACGGGATGAGGTCATCCAAGAAGTCGAGGGCAAGATCCGCTCTCTTGGCACTGCGCTGCGTGTCCTTCAACTCGACGGAGACGTAGCCGTCGAAGCGCTGAAGGACCAGGTCCTGCAGCGCGCACCGGCCAAGCCGCGGGACGGGGTCAAGACCGGAGCATCCGACAGCGCGTGGCTCAGGCAAGTCCTCAAGACGGCAGGCGACGACCCTGACCAGTTCGTGATCGTGGGTAGCGACCGGGACGTCTACAAGGCCTTCGAGGCGTGGAAGCGAGGTAAGCCTTGGATGGTCCCGCTGCGCGATCTCCAGGAGGCTCTGTTCGTCCTCGATGAACCAGACGACAGTGTCGTACAAAAGATCGCCACGTTCCTGCGGAGCCTCGTGGGCTCCCCGCTCAAGGCAGGAGGAACGCCTGACGGCAGGCTGGTTCTTGGCGAGGTCAAGGACTTGGCCGGCCTGGTCGATGACTGGCAGTCAGACCGAATACACGACGTGAGTTTGGTGCAGTTGGAGGCCTTCGCCGGATTCAACCAGGTCAAGATCAACCGGTTGACTGGTGTGGTCACGGCCCAAGTTTTCCTCTGCCCGACGGTCGCGTACACCAGCTGGTCGCTCGACGCCGAGGGCGAGGCCAGGACTCACTCGGGTGCGGTTCCGGGCATCGTCGTCCGTGATGTTCTCAGCTTCACTCTCGAGAATGGCGCCGTGGTCAAGGCGGAGTCAGAGTCCGGCGAAGCGGTTGCCTTCGGAGTGGATGATGGCGCCTCCGCTGGGCCGGAGGAGGCGTTCAACGAGCTCTTGGACGTCTTGACCCTCATACCGGGCGTCGAGTCGAAACCAGGCCTGAGCGATGCCATCACTGAACTCGAAGTCGGCGGGGAACTGACCGTCTTCCTCGACAACCACACGCTGGCCTTCACGTCTGAGGAAGACCACGACGGGGGGTGGAGAGCGACAGTAGACCTCTCCAAGACCGGCTCCTCGAAGTCGATCGAGCTGAACTGCGCGTGGGATGCCACCAGGAATCCCTACGAGATGCCGGACTTGTTTCCGGACTGGGTCGTCTACACCGACGCCAACGTCGCCTGGGGCGTCCTGAGCGAGTGGGGAGCGCTGGTATGGATCACCGAGAATCTGGTCCCGGAGGAGGATTCGCCAGCGACCTCAACCCTGTGAAACGGGGCCGCGGAAATAGACTCGCTGCTGTGTCTCAGTGAAGCAGGTGACTGAGCTTGATGTTTAACCTCGGCGGTTCACCTGACCCGCTGATCTTGGTTCGTTCCCGGGACAGCAGGACGGCCGTTCTTCACGCTTCGAGGTGT
>NZ_JBEYTS010000125.1:0-11614 GCF_040643155.1 Streptomyces sp. NPDC047453
CCGCCTGGCTGGTACAGCCGCCGCATCTGGACCGAGACCGCCGAGACAACAGAGCAACAGACTCCATGAGTGCACTGTGCTTGACAGATCTCGACGACCCAGCGTCTTTTGAGACCCTGGAAGCCGCGAACTTCGGGGTTTCTGTTGACGACTTCGACGTCGATTCCCAGGTTCGCTCCATGCTCGACGACGGCGTTCTTGAAGCCGGTGTCGACCCAGATTTTCCTGATGGTCGGGTGCGTTTCCTTGGCCTGGTCGAGGAGTTGTATTCCCACGGCGTTTTCGGAGAGGCTCGCCGCGGTGACGATCACGGCGAGGAGGAGCCCGAGCGTTGTCCTTGCCGAAAACCTCATCCGTGCAGGTGGGAGGAGGTGGACGTCCTTCGCGATCGACGCTCACTCCAGGACGCTTCTTGCGCTGAAGCCGATCAGCCCGGCAACGTGATCGCCCATGCTGCTGCGACTGGCCTACCTGGGCGTGAGCAATGCGCTCGCGCTGCTACGCCTACTGCCGGTCAGGGACCGGGACAAGGACATCGAGATCCTGGCCCTGCGGCATCAGGTCACGGTGCTGGAGCGGCAGCTGGGCAAGCACAGGCCGCGGTTCGATGCAGCCGACCGGGCGTTCCTGGCGGCGCTGCTGCATCGGCTGCCGATGGATGTGCTGCGCCGGGTGCGGCTGCTGGTGCGCCCGGAGACGGTGCTGCGGTGGCACAGGGACCTGGTCGCGCGTCGGCATGCTGCCCAGTCCCGGCCCAAGCGCCCGGGGCGGCCGCGGACCGTGCACTCCATACGGGCCCTCGTACTCCGCCTCGCGCGCGAGAATCCCAACTGGGGCTACAGGAGGGTGCACGGCGAACTGCTTGTCCTGGGCATCAGGGTCGCCGCCTCCACGGTCTGGGAGATCTTGAAGGAGGCCGGAATCGATCCAGCGCCCGAGCGTGGCTCCAGCACGTGGGCCGACTTTCTGCGCTCCCAGGCCGATGCCCTGTTGGCCTGCGACTTCTTCGAGGCGGTTACCCTGACCGGTGCCCGTCTGCACGTGCTGGCCGTCGTCGAGCACGCCAGCCGGCGGGTCCGCATCCTGGGCGCCACCGCGCACCCGACCGCGGCCTGGGTGGCGCAGGCGGCGAAGAACCTCGCCATGGACCTCGAGGACGAAGGCTGCCAGGCCCGGTTTCTCATCCGGGACCGGGACGGCAAGTTTCCCGACCTCTTCGACGGCATCCTCAAGGACGCGGGAATCCAGGTTGTGCTCAGCGGCGTCCGGATGCCGAGGATGAACGCCGTCATGGAGCGGTGGGTGCAGACCTGCCGGCGTGAGCTCCTGGACTGCACGTTGATATGGAATCAGCGTCACCTGCTCCATGTACTATGCGAGTTCGAGCGCTTCTACAACTCGCATCGACCGCATCAGGGCATGGGCAACGTCCGCCCGCTCTGCCCGTTGCCCGAGCCGATCATCGACCCGGCCCGGCTCGCCCACCTCGAGGTACGAAGACGCGACCGCCTTGGCGGCGTACTCCACGAGTACCAGCATGCCGCTTGGGGAGTGTCATGAATCAGGTGTGAAGCTCCCCGAAGGAGTCACCTGATGAGTACGACGACGGATCACCGGATCGAGACCTCCGGCAGCGTGTCGCTTGCCGTGGCCGACGGCAGTGTTCAGGGTGCCGACGTGAAGTCGATGCCGGTATCGCCGAACGGTCTGTCCCTCGAGTTGCTGGAGGAGCTGGCCGCGCTCGCGGCTGAGAAGGTCCGTGGGGAGGGTCTGCGGCTGATGGGCGAGGGCGGGCTGCTGCCCGAGTTGACCCAGCATTTGATGCAGGCCGCCTTGGAGGCGGAGATGGACGAGCATCTGGCCGCCGAGGCCGGTCGGGTCGGCGGGCGCGGGTCCCGCTCGGGTGGCAACATGCGCAACGGCTATCGGGCCAAGAAGGTCATGACGGAGGTCGGCGCCGTGACGGTGCAGGTCCCCAGGGATCGGCTGGGTACCTTCCGGCCCCGGATGCTGCCTGTGTACGCGCGCCGCACCGGCGCGCTGGACGACCTGGTGCTCTCGCTGACTGCGAAGGGCCTGACCTCCGGCGAGATCGTCTCTCACCTCGCCCAGACGTACGGGATGACGACGACGAAGGAGACCATCTCCACGATCACCGACAAGGCCTTGGAATCGATGGCGGAATGGCGCACCCGCCCACTCGATCCGGTCTACCCGGTCGTCTTCATCGACGCCGTGCACGTCAAGATCAGGGACGGTCATGTCGCCAACCGGCCCGTCTACGTGGCCATCGCGGTCACCGCCGACGGCTACCGCGAGATCCTCGGCCTGTGGGCCGGCGACGGCGGCGAGGGCGCCAAGTACTGGCAGACCGTCCTGACCGAGATCAAGAACAGAGGCGTCCGCGACGTGCTCATGCTGGTCTGCGACGGTCTGAGTGCCCTGCCCGACGCGGTGAACACCGTCTGGCCCCAGACCGTCGTGCAGACCTCATCCGTGCACACTCCTTGGTGGCGGGAGATGCCCGCCGGTCACCGCGCCAGCGGGAGAGGACCTATGCAGACGCGTTGCCTTCGAGGCCCCCATGCAGACCTGTCCCTCCCGCTGGAGGCGGGCCGCGAACTGGCCAGCGGGAGTTGCGCTTCGAGCGCCGAGATGAGGTACCAGCGGGGCCGCCCGGTCGGTGACCTGGACCGACAGGACGGAAGCCATGGATCACTCGTTATCCACGAACCTCGTGGGCCCAGCCGGGGTGTTCGCCGGCCTCGACTGGGGCAACGCCCATCAGCAGCTCTGCCTCATGGACGAGGCCGGCCAGGTCGTGCACCGGGGGCGCTATGCGCACACCGCTGACGGCCTTGAGCGTCTGGAGCGGCACCTGCGTCGTCACGCACCACTGACCGGGATCGCCATCGAACGAGGCCAGGGCCTGTTGGTCGAGCGCCTTCAAGCCGCGGGTCACACCTGCTACTGCGTCTCTCCGAAGATCTCCGCCAGGGCGCGGGAACGCTACCGGATGGCGCCGAAGAAGGACGATGCCTTCGACGCGTTCGTCCTGGCCGACAGCCTCCGCCACGAATACCGGCACTGGCGGCCGCTGCCCCTGGCCTCAGCGGAGCTGGCCGAGCTGCGGGCCGTCATCCGCGACCGCGAACGCGTCGTCTGGAACCAGCGTGACCTGGAGAATCAGCTGCGGGCCATCCTTGAGTCCTACCACCCGGCCGTGCTGCACCTGTTCTCCTCCCTCGACCGCGACATCAGCCTCGCGTTCCTACGGGACTATCCGACCCCCGAACAGGCCTGCGTTCCGCGCAATTCGCTACGCCTAGAGCGCAGATATGGCACGTGACCTGCGGAGATGCCTCTGGCGGTGCTGCTGAGGCGTTTCTCTAGGCATAGAGAAACGCGCAGGTCAGCGAGATGCCCATGTGCGTCTATCCACCGACAATGCAGCGAAGAGTCGCTGGCCAAACCCGAGCAGTTCGGGGCAAGTTGACGTCTCTCACGCCGAGCATGGCGCCGCGCCCTATCGTGGCACCAGGCTTGGCTCGCCCGAGGCCGCCTCCCAGCGCCTTCCGGGTCACTCGCAGAACCCCTCCTGACCTGCGGAAACATCGAGCACTAGAGAAACGGCCTGCGGTGCCCGGCAAGGAGAAACCGCAGGCCAGTAGGCATGCCGTTGCTCCAGAGGCTCCGAATTACGCGGAACGCGGGACAGGCCCGTCACATCGGACCCGAGCGGATGAAGGCGTTCATCGGCCGCCACGGCTACTCCGGCCGCACCCGCCCCGAAGTACTGGTGGAGCGACTGCGTGCACACCTGCTGACCGCGGCACCGGGCACAACCTCCGGCAAGCAGCTGACCGCTGTCCTGTTCGCCGAGCAACTCGCCCTGCTCAACGACCACATCCGCATCCTCAACAAACGCGTCGATGAGCTCCTGGTCGTCCACCCAGACGCGCCGATCTTCCTCAGTTTCCCCTGCATGGGACGCTCCTGCGCGGCCACTCTGCTGGCAGAGATGGGTGAGGACCGTGAGCGGTTCCCCACCCCGGCCGCGCTCAACGGCTCGGTGCGTCATTCGGCACCGCCGTGATCGCCATCATCTTGGCCATCCAGCTTCCGAACACGTCGGCCTTGCCCGGAACCCGGGACATTGCGAGCGCCTACGGCAACAGCTTCTGGTGGATGCTGACCTTCACGCTCATCGGCTTCATCCCCGCCGCCCTCCTCCCAGGGCCCCGGTCCAAGCGTCTGCCTCTGAGGCTAGGTGGCACGGCCCTGCCCGCCGATACGGATCCGACACCCGAGCACGGACCACTGGCCTGATACAGCTCTCACCAAATCACGGCGAAGCATCAAGCGGTGCCTGGGCTTGCCACTGCCGCTCAAGAATCGACCGATTCTTGAGCAAGATCCGAATGCCGCGGTCCGCAGCCGGATCGGCACCGGATCGTGTACGAGAAACGGTGTCAAACCTCCCGGCCGCCGCATAGCGCGTAGAGGGAGTGGCCGGGGACCCCAGTGCCTACACGCACTCCAGTGCGATGTCGCAAGCCCGGAGCAGCGAAGGACCCCGGGCCGCACACAGCGCCCGGGGTCCGCCCGACAGCGTCAGGATGCCGCCCAGTTGAGTCCGAGGGCGGCCAGTGCCTGGAGCTTGTCGGCGGTGAGCTTGGTGCGCCGGGTCTTGGTGTTCGACAGGAACACCCCCGAGCTTCACCTCCGACCCGTCCGGCAACGCCTCTACGTGGGCCCTGGGAACCGTCACAGAGCCTGTGCGGGCTTTGTACTGCGCCAGGGCCGCTACGCCGCGCTCGAAGGCCCCAGAAGCGCCCCTGGACGCCTTCGCGGGCGCTCCCGCTTTCGGGGGCAGCGGCACGACGCCGATCTGCTCCAGGAGCTCGCGCTGCCCCTCCATCAGCCCCTGCCAGACGGCATGCTGACGCTGTTTCGCCAGAAACCGTCCCACGTCCATCCCGTGCACGGTCACGCCGGGCAGGACGTCGGCCTGGTCCTCATCCCGCACCAGCTCCCGCAGCGCGGCGTAGTGCCGCTGCCAGTCCGCCGGCCACGCCGGGTTCCAGTGCTCATCGATCTCCGTGAGCGCCCGCTCCCACTCCGGGTGTCCGTCCAGCGCACCCGGACGCCGGAGGTTGCTCAACCACTGCCCCACCGGCCGGTCAAGAGCAGCCGCGGTCCGGGGCGCACAGAGGGTCCAGTGCTGGTCGTAGTAGGCGCGGGCCGCCTCCAGGTTCTCCTGAAACCGCTCATCGACCACCGACCAGACCATGCCCAGCGTCTCCAGTCGCCGGGCGCGCTGGCCGCTCATCTGCCCGGCCCCATACGCCCTTCGCTGTTCTGCGACCCACTGCCCAAGCGGAGTCGCTCCCTCCCGGTGTCCGTAGGGCACGCGCGCGTTCCCCTCCCGCTCCACGTACGCCTTCAGCTTCGCCCAGCCGCGAGCCCAGTCCTGCTTCTCCGTGTCGATCACGTTGAACGACACCCACTCGGCGACCATGACCGGGTCCCTGGGTGCGCTAGTTCAGATAGAACAACTGGTTGGGGACGTTTTTGCAGTTCCACACGATGAGTCGGGCGCCGTTGCTCTTACTGCCGCCTTCAACGTCCAGGCACCGCGTGCCCACGACGATCTGGAAGCGGTTCTTCCCGCGGGGGACGGGGTTCCAGGACTGGTTGAGGCTGTTCTTGCAGGGCCACTGAATCACCTTGCGGCCCTTGGCGATATCGACCGCGTCGAGGCATTTGCTGCTGAGGTCGGACTTGATCCAGTACCTGTAGTTGTTCGCCATGAAGTTCCAGCGCTGGTTCCGCTGGCCCTGGCACGTCCACTGGTCGATCTTTGCGTTGCTGCTGGTGTCCCAGCCGTGCACGGTGATGCATTTGCTGGGCGCGTGGGCTGGCCGAAGGTAGTGCACGCCGGGAATGGGTGCGGCCGCAGCATGCACGCCGGTGTCGGGCGCGGGCGCCGCAGCGGATGAGGTAGCGGATGGCACCACCCCGAGCATGCTCGCTGCGGCCGCCGTCGCCACCAGGAGGGTCTTGGTCCTGTTCATTTCGTCGTCCTCATCGGTTCTTAGGCGGGGACCGGCTTGAACGCTTGGTTACTGACGTTCTTGCAGGTCCACAGGACCAGCCGGGTGTTGTTCTGCCGGGAGGCCCCGGGAACATCGAGGCACTTCGACGGCACGTGGGAGGGCTTCAGGGCCATGTACCCCGTGAGATTCCTGGCGTGGAAGACCTGGTTGCTGCGGCTGTTGCAGTCCCACTGAACGATCTTGGTTCCGTTGGACTTGCCTCCGCCCAGCACATCCAGGCACTTCCCGCTCTTTTCGTTGACGAGGTAGGCGAGTCCAAACGTATCCGTGTACATCAGCCTCCAGCGCTGGTTGGCTGCGCCCACGCACGTGTACTGGTCGACCGGGGCCCCCTTGGCGGTGCTGGCCCCGTGGACAGTCAGACACTTTCCGCTGTGCTTGGCCCGGAAATACCAGATGCCTCCGGCACGTACGGCCCCCTGATTCACGGCTGACGTCCGTGCCGACTCGCCCGTCGGCGCTGTCGGTGCGGCGGCAGCCGATGTCGAAACGACCGGCAGTGCGGCAACGCCCAGCAGGAGCGCGCCGATACCGGCAACACGGCAATTGATTCCCATCGTTTTCCCTTCGTCAGGTGCGGGTCGCCCAGGTTTTCCGGGGCGGCCGAGGGCCTGTGGCGGGTGTTCTTGCCGACCCGGGGGAACCTCAACCCCCAGTTCAGCCCTGGTCAGGGTCGTTCAGCAGGCCCGCTAGCCAGTTCCCCGGGCCAGGACAGACGCTGGTCAGCGGAAGGTGAACTTCTGGTCCCGGGCTCCATTGCATCGCCACAAGATCAGGGGGGTGTTGTTGGCTTGCTTTCCGCCCTTCACTGACAGGCACTTGTCGTGGTGGCCGCCCGGGTACGGCCAGATCTGACAGTGGCGGCGTGAGCCGCCGCACTGGAAGAGGAAAAGCTGGTTCGTGCGGCCGTTGCAGTTCCAGAGGATGAGTTGTGTGCCCTTGCGGTAGTTGTTGGGGATGTCGACGCAGAGGTTCATGTGCTTCGCCGGATGAATCCGGTAGTCGTTGTAAATGCTGGTCGGCCCTTCGATATACCACTTCTGGTTCGATTGTCCAACGCAGCGATATTGGTCCAGCTTTGCTCCCTTGCGTACACCTCCGTGGGCGGTGATGCAGGGGCCGCTGAAGTGCTCCGGAAGCCACTGGAAGATGCCGGGGAAGCCGCTTTTAGCCGCCTGTGTTCCCTGTGCTGCTATGGCGGCGGGAGGGGCCGCCTGAGCGGGGACAGCCGCAGCCAGCCCGCCGGCCGCGGTGAGCGCCGTGGCGGCGAGTGCGAGCCGCTTGTATACCTGCATGATCCGATTCCCTTCTTCTCGGGTCTGTTCTGTCTGGCCGGACGTGCCAAGGCGGCTGTCCGTGACTGCCTGACCTCGACATTTCCGCCTTGAGGATTGAATGGGCAGCGTGTTTTGCCACTCTGATCAATGGCGGCGTCGCAGGTCATGGGCGCCGAGTTGCGACTGACCAAAGAAGACGCCTGTGGCTTGCTCTCCTGCCGCGGGCGCGCGTAGCTTCTCGGGCCGCAGTGCCGTGTCCACGGAGGAGGCGGGTCGGGGAGGGGAGCTGTTGATGGCGGGGCGCCGCGAGAGCCCGTTGGATCCGAGTGCCGGGCCGGTTGCGCGGCTCGCGTTCGATCTACGCAAGCTCCGTGTGGAGGCCGGGAGTCCGACGTATCGGGTGATGGCGCAGCGCACCGGTCAGGGGGCGAGCACGCTGTCGCAGGCGGCTGCGGGGGAGCGGCTGCCGACCCTGCCGGTCGTCCTTGCCTACGTGGAGGCGTGCGGCGGTGACGCCGAAGAGTGGGAGGAGCGCTGGCGTCAGGCGGCCGCGGAGGCAGCGGCCGAACCGCGGGCCGAGGACGAGGATGCCGAGCCTCCGTATCGGGGTCTGGCGCGCTTCGAACTCGCTGACGCCGGTCTGTTCTTCGGCCGCGATGAACTCGCTGAGCGCCTGTTCCAGCAGGCCCGTTCCGGTCGTTTCACCGCGGTGTTCGGGTCCTCGGGCAGCGGCAAGTCCTCTCTGCTGCGCGCCGGTTTGATCCCTCGCCTCCGTAGCCCGGGTCGGGGCGGCCCGCAGCCGGCGGCGCTGCGCGTCCTCACCCCCGGCGAGCATCCCCTGCGCGCTCACGCCGAGCGCCTGGAGCCGGCCGATGGGGATGGCGACACGTGGCTGGTCGTGGACCAGTTCGAAGAGCTGTACACCCTGTGTACTGATTCCGCCGAACGGGACGAGTTCATCGACCGCCTCCTGGCCGCCACCGATCCGGCCAGCCGGCTGCGTGTCGTGATCGCGGTACGCGCCGACTTCCTCGGCCGCTGCGCCGCACATCCCCAGCTGACCGCCGCGCTGCAGGACGCCACTGTGCTGGCCGGGCCGATGAGCCGCGACGAGCTACGCGAGGCCATCGTCAAGCCCGCCCAGAAGGCCGGGCTGATCGTCGAGCGCGCCCTGACCACCCGCATCCTCGACGAGGTCGAGGACGAACCCGGCGCGCTGCCGTTGATGTCGCACGCGCTGCTGGAGACGTGGCGCCGCCGCAAAGGCCGCGCCCTCACACTCGAGGCCTACCAGGCGGCGGGCGGCCTGCACGGGGCGATCGCCCGCACCGCAGAGGACGCCCGTGCCCGCCTCACCCCGGACCAGGCCGACCTCGCCCGCCGGATCCTGCTGCGCCTGATCACCCCGGGCGAGGGAACCCCCGACACCCGACGGCCCGCCCACCGCACGGAACTCGACTTCGGCAACTCCACCGACACGGTCATCGTTCTCGACCGCCTCGCCCGCGCCCGCCTGCTCACGCTCGACCACGACACCGTCTACCTCGCCCACGAAGCCCTGATCACCGCCTGGCCGCGCCTGCGGCAGTGGATCGACGATGCCCGCGATCGACTGCGCCTTCACCGCCAGCTCACCGAAGCCGCCCGCACCTGGAACGACCTCGACCGTGACCCAGGCGCGCTGTACCGCGGCACACGGCTCACGGCAGCTGAAGAGACCTTTTGCCTTCAATACGCTGAGAGGGACCTCACCTCTCTGGAACGAGACTTCCTTACCAGCAGTGCCACTGCACGCCGTCGCGAAGAAGAGGCAGCCGACCGTACTACTCGGCGTTTGCGCCAGTTCACCGTGACGTTGTCGATTCTGCTTGTACTCGCCCTTACCGCCGGCTTGCTCGCGTGGCAGCAATATCGGGCCAGCGAGCAGCAGCGACAGCAGGCACTCACCGCTCAGCGGATGGCGCTCTCCCGCCAGCTGGCCGCCCAGTCGTCCAGCCTCTTGGCGGCCAACCCCGACTTGGCCTCACTCTTGGCAGTCCAGGCGTACCAGACCAGTCCGACGAAGGAGGCCACCGCCAGCCTCTTCGTTGCCGCAGCGCTGCCACTCCAGCACCGTCTGACCGGGCACACCGCGGCCGTGGGGTCGGTGGCGTTCAGTCCGGGTGGCCGCACCCTGGCCAGCGGAAGCGATGACACGGCAGTACGACTGTGGGATCCGACGACGGGGAAGCTGCGCACCACTCTGACCGGGCACACCGCGGCCGTGGAGTCGGTGGCGTTCAGTCCTGACGGTCGCACCCTGGCCAGCGGCGAGGATGACAAGACGGTGCGGCTGTGGGATGTGGGGACGGGCCATCTGCGCGCCACCTTGAATGTCACCGACATCGTGAGGTCGGTGGCATTCAGTCCGGACGGCCGCGCTGTGGCCAGTGGCGGTGATGACGGAAAGGTCTCGCTGTGGGATGTAGGGACGGGCGGGCTGCGGGCCACCTTGACCGGGCACGGCGGGAGCGTGTGGGCGGTGGCGTTCAGTCCTGACGGCCGTACCCTGGCCAGCGGCGGCGGCGACGGGAACGTCCGGCTGTGGAACGCGACGACGGGGAAGCTGCGCACCACCCTGACCGGACACGCCCAAGCTGTGCAGGCGCTGGCCTTCAGTTCGGATGGCCGAACCTTGGCGAGCAGCGGTGATGACGGGAAGGTCCGGCTGTGGGATATAGCGACCGGTCGGCTGCGCACCGCCTTGGACGGGCGGACCCAGCTCGTGAGGTCGGTGGCGTTCAGTCCGGGCGGCCGCACGTTGGCCAGCAGCGGTGATGACGGAAACGTCCGGCTGTGGGATGTAGGGACGGGCGGGCTGCGGGCCACCTTGATCGGACACACAGGCAACGTGGAGTCGGTGGCGTTCAGTCCTGACGGCCGTACCCTGGCCAGCGGCGGCGAGGACGGAAACGTCCGGCTGTGGGACGCAGCGACGGGCGGTCCACACGTCACCTCAAAGGCCACCAATGGTGCCGAATCCCTGGCGTTCAGTTCGGACGGCCGCGCCCTGGCCAGCGGCGGAGACGATGGGTACATCCAGTTGTGGGACGCAGCGACGGGCCGACTACGCGTCACGTTGAACACCACCAGCAACGTGGAGTCGGTGGCGTTCAGTCCGGGCGGCCGAACCTTGGCCAGCAGCGGGGATGACGGGAAGATCCGGCTATGGGATGCAGCATCCGGAAACCTCCGCGCCTCCTTGGACGCGCACACCGACGCGGTGGGAACGGTGGCATTCAGTCCCGACGGCCGCACTCTGGCCAGCGGCGGGACCGATGGCAAGGTCAGGTTGTGGGATGTAGCGACGGGTGGGCTGCGCGCGACCTTGACCGGGCACACCAGCGGCGTGTTCTCGGTGGCGTTCAGTCCTGACGGCCGCAGCCTGGCCAGCGGCAGCAGCGACGCGACAGTCCGGCTATGGGACATGGCGACAGGCCAGCTGCGCACTACCGCAGACGCCACCGACGTCGTGGAGTCGGTGGCGTTCAGTCCTGACGGCCGCAGCCTGGCCAGCGGCGGGGATGACAAGAAGGTCCGGCTGTGGGATGTGAGGACCGGTGGGCTGCGCGCGACCTTGACCGGGCACACCGGCAGCGTGTGGTCGGTGGCGTTCAGTCCTGACGGCCGCAGCCTGGCCAGCGGCGGCGATGACAACACGGTGCGGCTGTGGGAGGTTTCCCTTCCTAGCCCCCTCTCCGCGATAACAAAGATTCAGCAGGCAGTCCATAGGTCCCTCACCCCAAGTGAACGCTCGCTTTACCTGCCGGACCTCCCCTGAACTGCTCCGGGTCACCGCGGTGGCTGTCCGACGGTCAAACTCGCCGACGCCCCGCGGCGGGCATCGCCTGCATCGCCCCGGCAGGCGACACCGGCGGACCGGTCGTCTTCCCCGCCTCGCTGCCCACTGTCTTCGCCGTGGGCGCCCTGGGCGCCTTCGGCACCTACCCACCCGGCACCTCCCAGGCCACCCACACCGGGCTGCAGTTGACACCGGAAGGGCTGTTCGCCGCGCCGTTCAGCTGCCACGGCCCCGCAGTGAATGTGGCCGCCCCCGGCGTGTCGGTCCTCTCCTGCGCCCCCGACGGCGGCTACATGGCTCTCGACGGCACCAGCACCGCCTCCGCCCACGTCGTGGGCCTGGCCGCCCTCGTTCTCGCCCACCACGAGGACTTCCAC
>NZ_JBEYTS010000126.1:0-11604 GCF_040643155.1 Streptomyces sp. NPDC047453
CAGCCGTCGGGGTGGGCGGAGAACGACCGCTCGTTGATGAAGATCCGGCCGATCTCGTGGTGGCGCTTGCCCTTGAAGCCCTCGCCGCGCTCGCCACCCTCGCCGCCTTCGCCGCCTTCGCCACCGCGGCCGCCGCCCTCGTTGCCCTTGCCCTGTCCGCCTTCGCCGCCCATCGGCGCCTGGGCCGGGGCGGGCGCCTGCTGGACGACGGCCGGGGCCGCCTCGGGTGCGGGGGCGGCCGTGGCGTAGGTGATGCCGGTCACGGCGAGTACGGCAGCGGCGGAGACGCCCGCCGTGACGACCTTGGAACGGGTCATGATCATGATGCCTTGCTCCTGTCTCAGAGAGGCCGGCTTTTGCGGCCGGCGTGTGATTGAAGGTACTGATCGCCCACAAAGCTGTCATTTCGGGCGTATCGGAATGGCTGGTGTGGGGGGCCGAACGGGGTACCCAGAGGTCCCGCAGGCCCGTCTCTCCAACGCTTGACGGCACGTCAATCTGTCGCAATTCCTGGGCAGATTGATGAGCGATTACGCCTTCAAGGTGATCTCTGATGCCTGATCACCCGTGCGGCAGCGAGTCGCCTGGCAATGCCGACGCGAAAGGCTCACCAGATTCCGGGACGGGCGGGTCTCAGGTCGGATCACGTAGACCCCGCCCGCCGGGGTCTTGTGCTCGTGCCGTCCGCCGTCCGGTGTGGACCGGGCCGCCGTGCTGTGGTCAAGGGGGTGAGGGCGCGAGGCCAGGTCTGTGACGACCCCTCACCCGGAGGGCGTCGGCGTTCGGCAGGTCCGCCGGTGGGGGTCCGGCATTCCGTCATGGCCGCAGCCCAAGGGGTGCGAGCCCTTGGGCCGGACCGCACCTCGCGGGCACTCTGGGGTCGGCGGCGTCCAACGGCCGGGGCGAGGGTCGTCGGGGTCTGCCAGCGCTCGGGCCGCAGGGTGGGCCGGCATCAGCAGCGGCTCCCGGTTGGTGGGGCGGCTGCGCGGACCTGCTGCAAACTCCTTCCCCGGAGCGGGTCCGGGCCGGGGTAGTGAGGGCACGGTGTGCGGGGCCGGGGGTCGTCATGTCGGCCAGGGCCGCGTCGGAGCGGCTGGGGCTGATGGGATGCCACGGCCGCCAGAAGGCCACAAGTTTGCTTACCGCCTCCCGCGAGGGCGTGGGTCTTGTCGATGGAGGAGCCGTCGGCCAGGGCCGACGGCGGGCGCCACGGGTATCGAGGGCCTGGTGGACCTCCAGGTCGGCCAGGCCGAGGTGGTCACTGAACTCGCTGATCGCCCGCGCCGCATCCTGCGTCTTCCAGGCCTGAACCTACAGATCGCGTCCCGCCCGGCTAGCGCAAACAGCGTTGCTACATAGGAAAGTTGGTGGCCTGTCATGCTTCGGGGTCGTCTTCGTCCGGGGGCTGGCATGAGGGCGTCCGGCCCCTGTGGTTCGGGACGGGCCGGGGGCATGTCACGCGGATCGAGTTCCTCGAGCGGCAGGGCCGCAGCCGCGCCGCCCCGGCGCCGCTGCGGCCTCGCCATGTGGTCCGCTGGATCACGACCGTCCCGGGCCGGCTCCCCGTCGGCGGCGGCATGCAAAAGCGTCGCCCGCACGGCCGGGCCGGGGGAGGGGCACCTGGTGTGCGGCTTTTTGCTTTCGTCACCCGTTCGGGCTCACCCGGCTGCCGCGGGGGAGATCAGCGGCCGTTACCGGGGAACACCGCCAACTGGGGGTGTTTCAGCGGGAATGTGCTTGGTGTTGTACCGGTGGAGCAGGAGGACGTCGGCGCGGGCAGCCGGGCGGCGCCTGGTGGCCGGGTTTAGTGTGGCGTGCGAGGCGCGTGGACCGTGAAGCGCTGGTCAGGTGTGGGCGCCACGTGCCGGCGCTCGGGGGCTGAGACCAGAACCCCGGCCCGATTGCGGCGGGCCGGGGTTCTAGATGGTTCGAATGCTGCGTCTGAGCTTAGAAGCCGTCGAAACCGAAGTCGTCGAAGTCGAAGTCGAAGTCGCCCTTGTGGTGACCGACCACCCGGAAGCTGGCCACTACTCCGTCCTTGACGAACACGCCCCTGGCGTGGCCGGGCTTGATGCCGTTGGCTTCGCTGCGGGGGCCGACCGTGGCGATGGGGGCGCCGTTGTCGCAGGTCGCGCCGCGGAAGACCTCGACGCCCCTGCGGCTGTCGTTGCGGATGTTGAGGCTCTTGGAGCCGAGGCCGCTCACGATCGTGATGCAGCCGTCCGGGACGGCGGAGTACGTCCGCTCGTTGATGTGGATTCTGCCGATCTCGTGGTGGCGGCGCTTGCCGTGTTCACCACGCTCGCCGCGCTCACCACGCTCGCCGCCTTCGCCGCCGCCCTCGTTGCCCTTGCCCTGTCCGCCCTCGCCGCCCATCGGGGCGTAGGCCGGAGCGGGCGCCTGCTGGGCGACGGCCGGGACCGTCTCGGGCATCGATGCGGGAGTGGCGGCGGCGTAGGTGATGCCGGTCGCGGCGAGTGCGGAAGCGGCGGCGACGGCCGCAGTGACGGCGGTGGAACGGGTCATGATCATGATGCCTTGCTCCTCTCTCTGAGGGGCCGACTGTGACAGCCGACGTGTGATTGAACGTAATGACCACCCCCAGAGCTGTCATTTCGGGCATATCGGAAGTGCTGGTGCGGGGGAGCCGAACGGGGTACCCAGAGCGCCCACAGGCCCGGCCCTCCGACTGCTGACGGAACGTCAATCATCTTCAAATGACCGTCAGATTGATGGGGCATTAGGCCTTCAAGGTGATCTCTGACGCCTGATCACCCATGCGGCAGCGGGTCGCCTGGAAAAGCCTCAGCGAAGGGCTCAGAGATACGGGGGAGGGAGGGCCACAGACCGGACCACGGCAACCCCGCCCCGCCCGGGCCCTGTGCCCAAGTCGACCGCCACCCGGCGTGGACCACGCCACCGTCTCGTAGCCACGCGGATGAGGGCTTGAGGCCAGGCCCCATGACGCCCCCTCACCCTGCCGACGCGCTCACGCCGAATTCCCCCATGCGTGCGAGAAACGGCCCAGCACACGCGGCGCCGACGCAGGTCTCACCCGCACCCAAGCTGAGGAGCTCGCGCACAGTCGGGCGGTGACACACCGACAGCCCCGGCAGGGTTCGCCGCCCACGTCAGCGCCTCAACTCAAGTCCCCTTACCCGCGTGCGGCTTGTTACCCCGGACCAACGGGACTCGCTGCGCAAAGTGCACACGTCGCCGTCCAGCCTCCGACTGGGTCAAGGTCGACCCTCAGTCGGACGGGGAGTTCGTCAGCCTGGCTCTCCAGCGGCGGGGCAGGTCGATCCACTGGGACATGGTCCAGCTCATGGACGGAGTGCTCCCGCTCGCCGACAAATTCGGCGTCGAGATCCCCGCGGGTTCGCGCGTGGAGGAGGCCTACCTCGAGTGGGCCCTTGACGAGGACCGCATCCTGTTGGGCCGTGTCTGGGCCCACCACGACGGCAAGGTCTCCATCTGGGGGACCAGCCATGGTGAGCTGATCGTGGCCTCCGGGTGAGCGGTTCCGACCGGTCCGCTCACCCCGGCAGGGCGCGGCACGTGCCGCCAACGCAGTGTTCCGGGGCCGGAGTTAAGGATTCCAGGCATTCTGTGGTTCTTCCAAAGGAAGGCCGGATGTCGGTCGCGGTGGCCCTGCAGTACTGCGGGGCCTTGGATCAACGCGCCAACTGCCAGGTCGCGGTCAGCGTCCACGCCGTGAGCGACACTGCCTCCTGCCCACCCGCAGTGGCAGTTGTTCCTGCCATGGCGTGGCTGCGGATACCGAACGCAGGACCCTCACTCGCGTCCGCCCGCGGTCACCCACCGCGAGAAGTGGCGGCATTGGACATAGTCGACACGCTGGCCGGCTGGGGGCATGACGCCGCCGGTTGCCGTGGCCGACGCCGCCTACGGGCCGGCCTGGAAGACTGGGGAAGAGACTACGTGTCGGCCGTCCCCGCCCACCCGTTCGACGCGATGTCTGTGGCCCCAAACCGCAACGGCCCCGTCGGCTGCCGGCCCCAGCCCTGCTACCACCAGCCCCTCCCCAGCAGGACCCAACGCGCCAACTGCCAGGTCGCGGTCAGCGTCCACGCCGTGAGCGACACTGCCTCCTGCCCACCCGCAGTGGCAGTTGTTCCTGCCATGGCGTGGCTGCGGATACCGAACGCAGGACCCTCACTCGCGTCCGCCCGCGGTCACCCACCGCGAGAAGTGGCGGCATTGGACATAGTCGACACGCTGGCCGGCTGGGGGCATGACGCCGCCGGTTGCCGTGGCCGACGCCGCCTACGGGCCGGCCTGGAAGACTGAGGAAGAGACTACGTGTCGGCCGTCCCCGCCCACCCGTTCGACGCGATGTCTGTGGCCCCAAACCGCAACGGCCCCGTCGGCTGCCGGCCCCAGCCCCGCTACCACCAGCCCCTCCCCAGCAGGACCCGTACGGCCGTCCTTGAAACCGAACCAGTCGCGCCGGACACCGACGGGGCGTTCCGGATTGCGCTGGCCGTCGATGCGCCAGCGCAGCTTTGCCGCCGACTCGGTGCGAGTCAGGACGTCGAGCAGTGCGTTCACCGTTGTGTCCCGGTGATCGGCGCATATCTGGACCAGCAGGTCCCCTTGGCTGAGCGCGGGATCCAGGTCGTCATGCCGGAACGGTGTCATCGTGACGAGTTGGACCGGCTTCCGGGCACGCAGACCGTAGCGGTCGTCGAAGAGTGAGGCGCCCACCCCGATGGTCAGCGTGAGGCCGTCCGCGACGACCGTGGGTCCCAGGATGCCGGTGCTGGACGGTGCTGCGGTCGAAGGCGTCTTCGGCGGCCTACCCCCCGCGGTGAGGAAGCGGGCTCGTGCGGTCAGCGCGCGGAACAACTCGGTGAGTTCCCGGCGGTTGGCCGAGGTGACGTCCAGCGAAACGAAAACAGCGTCCTGTTGGGGGAGGAGTGGCGATGCCCGCCTGGTAGTAGCCATGGAAGGGAATCGTCCGAGACTTGGCTTCCGTCGTGGCCCCGGACGGCGTTCCTGCGACTGTTGCACCGTCTCTGAGGGCAGTCCCGCCCGCCGCTCCGGCAGCGAGGCCGGCAGCGGTGCCTTGCAGGAGCGTCCGCCGCGTGAACGCACCCATCGGACAGCCTGCCCCGCTCCATTCTTCGTCCGGATACGCCTTGCCGGTCATGACGTTCTCCATCAGTCGAACAATGACTTTCCACGTTATTTCGGGTGCACGAGGCCTACCACTCGGAAGTGTGACGGCATGGCCAGGCCATGCCCTGGCGATTCCGGCGAGCAGGTCGCGCGTACTCGAAGGTTCACCGCCGAGTGTCAGCCGTTGTGGAGGTCGGACGGGTCCGGTTCGCTTGTGCACGCTGACGGTCCAGATGTGTGTGGCGCGCGCCTCTTATCGGCTTCAGCCCGACCTGCGCCGTCGACGCCATCGCCTTCTGCAACGCCCCTGTCGACCACGTCGTCACGACCCTGCTGACCGCCGCCGTCATGGATGCGATCGGCGGCGTCGCCAATGACGCCCAGGCGTTGACTCGCTCAGCTACTCGTAGTCCTCATGGTGGCTGGGACGGGCATCGTGCCCGTCTCACGGCACGGGTGCTGCTTCGGCCAGGAGGGGGCCGGCGCCGTCCGGTGCGCCGGAGAGGGCCTGTTCGGTCCAGATGATCTTGCCGCGGTGGGTGTAGCGGGTTCCCCAGCGCTGGGCGAGTTGGGCCACAAGGAACAGGCCGCGTCCGCCCTCGTCGGTGGTGGTGGCCCTGCACAGGCGGGGGGAGGTACTGCTGCCGTCGGCAACCTCGCAGATCAGGGTGCGGTCGCGCAGCAGGCGCAGGCGGATGGGCTCGGTTCCGTAGCGGATCGCGTTGGTGATCAGTTCGCTGATGATCAGCTCGGTGGTGAAGGCCATCTCCTCCAGGCCCCACACCTCAAGCTGGCGGCTGGCACCGTCGCGGATTCGGCGGACGGCCGCGGGGTCCCGTGGTACGTCCCAGGCCGCGACCTGGGTGGGGTCGAGCAGGCGGGTGCGGGCTACCAGCAGGGCGACGTCGTCGCGGGGGTGGTCCGGTTGCAGGGTGTCGAAGACTGCCTGGCAGGTCTGCTCCGGATCGCGGGCCGGGGTGTGCGGGGGTTCGGTGAGTGCCTGCCGTAGCAGGGCGAGGCCGGTGTCGATGTCTCGGTCACGTGTCTCGATCAGGCCGTCGGTGAACAGCACCAGACTGGACCCTTCCGGCAGCCGCAGGTCGACGGTTTCGATGGGCAGGCCGCCGCCCAGGCCCAGGGGTGGGGAGCCGGGTATGTCGGGGAGGACGACCGTGCCGTCCGGATGGACCAGGGCGGGTCCCAGATGGCCGGCCCTGGCCAGGGTGACCTGTTCGGCCACCGGGTCGTAGATGGCGTAGAGACACGTAGCCCCGGTGACGTCCTGCTCACCCTCTGGTCCGTCCTGGTCGATCCGGGTGACCAGCTCGTCGAGACGGCCGAGCAGTTCGTCGGGGGGCAGGTCGAGGGCCGAGAAGTTGTGCACCGCGGTGCGCAGGCGCCCCATGGTGGCGGCGGCGTGCAGGCCGTGGCCGACGACGTCACCGACCACCAGGGCTACGCGGGCTCCGGACAGGGGGATGACGTCGAACCAGTCGCCGCCCACCCCGGCCTGGGCGGGCAGGTAGCGGTGGGCGACCTCCAGCGCGTTCTGCTGGGGCAGAACGCGGGGGAGCAGGCTGCGCTGCAAGGCGACGGCCACCGTGTGCTCTTGGGTGTAGCGGCGGGCGTTGTCGATGCACACCGCGGCGCGGGCGGCCAGCTCCTCGGTGACCGGGAGATCCTCTTCCTCGAACGGGCCGCTGTGCTCCGAGCGCCAGAAGGTGACCAGGCCCAGCACCACGCCGCGAGCCTTGAGCGGCACGCTGATCAGCGAACGGAGCCCCAGGTCGGGCACCAGGCGGGCAAGCTCCGGTACCCGCGCAAGCCAACTGGGGGAGACGGCCAGATCCCGCTCCAGCACCGCGTGCCCGCCCGCCAGGGCCATCGTCATCGGGGTGGCCGCGTCCCGGACGACGCGCTCGCCGGCTGCGGGCAACGGAGGACCCTGCCTCACGCCGCGGCAGGCGATGCGGAGCAGACCCGCCGTGTCCTCGGGCTCGGCGCCGTGCAACACGGGTTCCAGCAACTCGACGGTGGCGTAGTCGGCGAAGCGGGACGTCGCGACCTCGGCGACCTCCTCCGCGGTGCGCGTCACATCCAGGGTGGTGCCTATCCGCATGCCCGCTTCGTACAGCAGCCGCAACCGCTGCTGGGCCCGCTCGGCCCTGCCCGCGAGCGTCCGCAACTCGGTGGCGTCCCGCAGCGTCACCGCACAGCCCGGCTGTCCGCCGTAGGGAGCGGTGGGCCTTACGTTGACGGCCAGCAGCCGTTCCCCCGCGAAGTGCATCTGGTCGGTGACCGGACGGTCCGCCGTCAGCAGGTCGACCATCCCCGGATCCAGGCCCAGGGCGGCGATGGGGCGCCGCTCCACGTCCGGGGGCAGATCCAGCAGCCGTCGGGCCTCGTCGTTGGCCAGCATCAGCCGTCCGTCTCCGGCGGTGATCAGCACGCCTTCCCGGACGGCGTGCAGCACGGCGTCGTGGTGCTCGTACATGCGAGTCACCTCCGTCGGGCCGAGGCCGTGAGTCTGCCGACGCAGTCGTCGGCTCACCAGCGCCGATCCGCCCGTGCCCAGGGCGAGCGCGATGGCGGCCGCCCCCAGTACCACCGGCACCTGCCGGTTCACCACCGCGTTCACGTGCTGGACGGTGATCGCGACGGACACCGCACCGACGATCTCCCCGTCTGCCCGGATGACGGGCACGCCCGAGTCCACGGCTGGGCCGCGGGACGTGGCGAAGGTTCTCGTGACGGTGAGGCCCTGGACCGTTTGCTGCTGATACGGGCCGATGACGCGTTTCCCGATCAGGGAGGGATCGGGGTGAGTGAGACGGATCCCGTCGCGGTCGAAGACGACGACGAAGGCGACGCCGGTCTGCTTTCGGACCTGCTCGGCACGCGGCTGCAGGATCGCGGTGGGATTGCGGCTGGTCAGCGCCTGTGCCGTCCCCGGTGCGCTCGCGAATGTGTGGGCCACCGCCAAGGTGCGAGCACGGGCGTCCTGCAGGCTGTCGCGCCGGGCCTGGAGCACCAACGCTACGACGGCGGCAATGACCAGGGCGACCACGACCGCCGCCTGCAGCACGAACACCTGCCCGGCGACGCTGCGCCCAAGCCCCCAAAGACGCGACCACCGGGACGGGGCGCGGTGGGAAGACTCCTGGGGGCACTCGTGATGGGCGAGCTCGGGGTCGGGGGCTGAGGCACAAGCGTGCCGCCGGCGCAGTGACCATGAGACCGGCAATCGCCTCGAAAGTCCCACCATCCTTCCTTTCTAGCATCGCGTGGCTTCGGAGCCCGGATTCTTGCGCGAAGGGGGAACTGTGCGCCGGGAGCACAGGAGGAACGGGGCCGACGGCGATGGCGTGCAGGCTGTGAGGGACCTCGTGTCATCGCGACTTCACATGCTCGGGGTGAAGTTCTTGCGGAGGGCGCCTGCGCCCAACCTGCCCTTCGGTTCTGATCTCATCACCAGGTCTCTTCACAGGCTTAACTGGCCCGCGTGGGCGCCTTTCGGGATGGTCACCCGAACCCGTATTCGAAGGGTCATACGGCGACGGATGTCGTCCGCCTTCCCCTGGCCTGGCCTCAAGGGCATCCGCCTCTCGCCGGGGCTGCATATGCAGAACGGGCGTGCGTCCGGCACTACCCGCAACCTCTCCCCAAGGTTGCGCCGTTAGGTGAGGCATGCATCCCGAACTCCACATCTGTCACCATGACGAGAACGACTGGACCGTCGTCGAGATCCGCGGAGAGGTCGACGTGTACACCGTGCCCCGCATCCGCGAACACTTGGGCAAAAGGATTCAGGCGGGCCGGCACCGCCTCATCGTCGACCTGACAGGGACGACATTCATGGACTCGACCGGTCTTGGGCTCCTTGTCGGCATCCACAAGCGGATCCGTACACGCGCCGGCGCCCTGAGGCCGGTCATCGTGAACCCGAACATCCGGCAGATCTTCACCGTTACGAGCTTGGACCAGGTTTTCCCGATCTACGATTCAACGCAAGCCGCGATGGGGTGAAAGAGCCTCGCAGGCGAGGGGCGCTCCTTTGCCGCTGAGGTTGGTGTTCATTGACCGGCTTCCGGCCACGCTCCTTCATCTCCACAAGTCGCGGCCTTACCGATGGACGACTCGGCGGTCACGCAGTCACCGCTCGTGCCAGCCGTATGCCCCGTAGGCGCCGGTCCGGGGAGCGGGCGGCTCGGTCCTTTGTGTCCAGGTGTAGACGCGCATGAGGGGGCGGATTACGGTTGCGTGCTGATCATCCACTGGCGAGGGGGGACGTCCATGCAGCCGTCGTTGGCCGCCGACGAGCCGGGCGGCTCCGGCACACATGAGTCGCCAGACCCGCGACGGCACCCCGCGTGGGCCCGCGGGGCACTGCGCGCGGTGACGACGGTGCACGTGGCGACCCTGTTCACCCAGGCCGTACTCGCCGGGCGGTTCTTGTCCGGCGACTACGACATGCTCACCGCGCACGCGGTCAACGCCAATGTCATCGTCGCCGTCGGCCTCGTGCAGGTCGTGGTGGCGGTGCTGTACTGGCGGCCGGGCCGCGGTCCGGGCTGGCCGGCCGCGGTCAGCGCCGTGCTGCTCGTGGCCGAGGCCGGGCAGGCGGTCCTCGGCTACCAGCGGACCCTGGGGGTGCACGTCCCGCTGGGCGTGACGCTCATCGCCGCCGGGCTGCTGCTCCTGGTCCAGGTGTGGCGTCCCCTGCCCCCGGGCCATGTCACGGCCGCGCCCGGTGACGCCGGGTCAGCGTCCGGGAGGGTGCCGCCGCCCGGATCGTCCCCGGAGGCGTCACGGTCCGTGCGGGAGGTCTCGTGAGGCCGGCGATACCGCGCCGCCGTCTCCTCGGCGTCCTTGGCGGCGCGGCCGCCCTGGCGGCGGTGGGCACACAGATCCCTCGGCTGGCCGCCGGCGCCCAGACCGGGGAACTGCTCCGCAGCCTGCTGCCGCTGCCCGCCCCGTACCAGGCGCCGCTGCCGGTCCCGCCGGTGCTGACCCCGCGCCAGGACGCCACCACCGACTACTACGAGGTGACGCAGAAGGCCGCCACCCAGGAGATACTGCCCGGCCACACCACCGCGATCTGGGGGTACGAGGGGATCTTCCCCGGGCCCACCCTCGTCTCCCGCAGCGGTCGGCGGACCGTCGTCCGCCACCACAACGCGCTTCCTGTGCCCGCCGTCGTGCATCTGCACGGCGGCCGCACCCCGTCGGCCAGCGACGGCTACCCCACCGACCTGATCGTGCCGGACGGGTTCACCGGCCCGCTCCCGCACCACGACCACCGGGCCAGCCTGGCCCACGGCTCACGTGTCTACGAGTACCCGCTCCAGCAGCGGGCCGCCACGCTCTGGTATCACGACCACCGCATGGACTTCACCGGCGCCGCCGTCTGGCGCGGACTGGCCGGGTTTCATCTCGTACACGACGACGAGGAGGAGGCCCTGCCCCTGCCGCGCGGGGACCGAGACATCCCCCTCATGATCACCGACCGGGCCTTCGACGCCGACGGCTCCTTCCGCTACCCCGCGACCGACCCGACCCTGCTGCACACCCCGGGCGTGCAGCCGGACTACGTCGAAGGGGTCCTGGGCGACGTGATCCTGGTCAACGGCGCGCCGTGGCCCGTCCTGGAAGTCGACGCCGCCCGCTACCGGCTGCGCATCCTCAACGCCTCCAACGCACGCCGCTACCGGCTGGAGCTGGACCCCCAGCCCGCGGGCGGCGGCGCCCTGGTGCAGATCGGCTCCGACGGCGGCCTGCTGGCGGCCCCGAGAGCGCACGACGCGATCGTACTGGCGCCCGCGCAACGCTTCGACGTCGTCGTTGACTTCTCCCGCTACCGGGTCGGCGAGGAGGTCACCCTGGTCAACCGGCTCGGCAGCGGCACCACCGCCGCGGTCATGCGCTTCCGGATCGCCCGGCGCGCCACCGACGACAGCACCGTGCCCGCGCGGCTGTCGGGCATCGAGCGCCTGGACCCGGCGCGCGCGACGGCGACCCGTACCTTCGCCTTCCGTGACCAGGGCGACGAGGGCTGGACGATCAACGGCCGGCCCTTCGACCCGATGCGGGCCGACGCCACCCCCCGGCTGGGAGCGCTGGAGGTCTGGCGGTTCACCAGCGACTTCCACCACCCGGTCCACCTGCACCTGGTGCACTTTCAGGTGCTCTCCCGCAACGGCGAGGCTCCCGGCCCCTACGACGCGGGCTGGAAGGACACCATCGACCTGAGCCCGGGCGAAGGGGTCTCGATCATCACCAGATTCACCGGCTACCGGGGGCGTTTCGTCTTCCACTGCCACAACCTGGAGCACGAGGACATGGCGATGATGGCCAACTTCGAAGTCGTCTAGTAGGGCTCCGTTAGGTCTTCTCGGCCCTGTTTGGGGCATGTTGGACGTTGTGGACTTACATGAAGTGAACCGTGCTCGGGCGAAGTTGGCG
>NZ_JBEYTS010000127.1:0-10240 GCF_040643155.1 Streptomyces sp. NPDC047453
CATGCTCCGGGACGTCCTGTGGACGGCGGCGGAAGCGGCAGGACTGCCGACCAGGGGTGCGGGCGCGCTACGGGGTCTACAGCGCGGAGGTGCCGCCGGCGATGCGGGCGCCGACCAGTTGGCCGGCTGATAACAAGCCCAGCGGTGGCGGGGTGCCCGAAGATCGACAGAAGCGAAGCCGTTGCGCCCGGGGGTGCACGGCTTTGCCGCGACGTCAGGCGGTGGCGATGCGGCGCTCGTTGCGGGCCCTGGCGGCGGCGTGGTCACCCCGGCCGTCGGCGGTGCGGGGTATGGGCGCCGGGGCTGCCGGGCCGAACACTTCCTCGCTTTCGCCGGCATCGCCACCGCGCTCATCTGCTACCGGCGTCTGGGCGGGTGAGCCGGTTCATGCGACTCCGAGGAACCCTGGGTCGGCGCCGTCGAACTGAAGGCACAAGTCGCGGCTCAGACCCAGGAGCTCCGCCATGGGCACCGCACGGCGGCTGGTCGCCGACAGATCCTGGCGGGCCTCGGCCGACCACAACGGCGGGAAGAACGACAATCCCTGTCGGCCCTTCAGTACGGAGACCTCAGTGCGCCAGCCGTCCCACCGCAGGCCTTCGTAGAACTTCCGAAGCCCTCCGGAGAGAATCCAGGACAGCCAGGCCGAGTGCCCGGCCCCCAGCGCCTCCCAGCCAAGGGCGTCGGGGGCGAAGTAGAGGATCTCGCCCGGCTCGCTGGGCCGACCGGCCTCCCGGGGGTTGCCCCCATTGAGGGCGAACACCCCGCCCAGCACATCGTGCGCGACCACAAGCCCCGCCCCTGGCCGCCAGGCTGGCTCGAACGCCGAGGGCATCGCGTTGATCTCGGCTAGACCCGGTAGCCCCTCGGCGTCGGTGCCACGCGGGCTTCCGAAAATGCGCAACCATCCGCTGTCCACGAGCAGACCGCCGCAATTCAGCACGATCCCGCCCAGATTTGACCGGGCCGAGATCTGGAGCTGCAGCAGGGACGCGCGTCCTGTCTCGGCATCGCCGGGCAGCACCTCAACTGGTACGTCAGTGCCGGACAGCTCCTGGAGGAGGAGCGGCCAGGCTGGATCATCGACGTTGATCAGCTCATCGACCTCGCGCACCCCCGCATCGTCGCACCAGTACCGGAGGCTCAGTCCGCCGGGGACCTTCGCTTCGATCCACCAAACGAGATGATCTCTAACAACCCGCATGTAGCTGAGCGTGGCGAGCTGTTTCGGATCGGGTGTTCGAGGCCCGTCAGGGCCCGCTGGTGTGGCTGATGGCCTGCATGACTCTGGGGGTGTTGACGGTGCCGAACTTGGTCACGGTGTCGCGGCTAGTGCGGTAGGCGCAGTCCTGCGATGAGGATTTCGGCCAGTCGACGTGCGTCGTAGCCGGGATCGCTGTCCGCGCCGATGCAGAGGTTGCCGACTCCGCGCATGAGTTCGTAGGCACTGATGTCGGAGCGGATCTCTCCAGCGGCTGCTGCGGCTTTGAGTAGCCGGGCGCAGACAGGCACGAGGCGGTCGAGGAAGTAGGCGTGCAGCGTGTCGAAGGCGGCGTTGTCGGACTGGAGCACCGCGGCGAGTCCGTGCTTGGTTACCAGGAAGTCGACGAAGAGGCTGATCCACCGTCCTAGTGCGGCATGAGGAGTCGGGCCGGCTGCCAGGAGTGTTGGACCGGCCTCGGCGCAGGCGTCGACCTGGTGCCGGTAGACGGCGATGATGAGGTCCGCTCGCGTCGGGAAGTGGCGGTAGATCGTGCCCAGCCCGACGCCGGCTTTGGTCGCGATGTCGCGTACGGGTGCTTCCACGCCTGACGTGATGAAGACCGCGGCAGCCGCGTCGAGCAGGGCCTCCTTGTTACGCCGGGCGTCCTTCCGTTTGGACTGGGCCGCGCGCTCTGCGCCCTGGTCGCTGTCGTTCACCGCGCTCCTCCACCGTCATCGCACTTGCCAAACCGGAACAGCGTTCCGTATCGTTCCGGAACGAGGTTCCGTTTTGCTTATGATGCCAGAGCAGGAGCCGGACATCCAAGCCACCCATCGCCACCACGTTCCACCCGCAATGAGGAGACACACGGTCATGCAGTACCGCACCTTGGGCCGCACTGGTGTGCAGGTCAGCACCCTCGCGCTCGGCGCGATGAACTTCGGCAAGATCGGGCGCACCACCCAGGACGAGGTCACCGCCATCGTCGACGTCGCTCTTGAGGCCGGGATCAACCTGATCGACACCGCCGACGTGTACGGCGGCGGCGAGTCGGAAGAGATGGTCGGCAAAGCCATCGCCGGCCGCCGCGAGGACATCGTGCTGGCCACCAAGGCAAGCCTGCCGATGGGCGACGAGCGCAACCATCAGGGCGGCTCGCGCCGCTGGCTGGTCACCGCACTGGACGACAGCCTGCGCCGTCTCGGTGTCGACCACGTCGATCTCTACCAGATCCACCGGTGGGACCCCCGTGCCAGCGACGAGGAGACGCTGTCGGCTCTGACCGACCTGCAGCGCGCAGGAAAGATCCGTTACTTCGGCTCCTCGACCTTCCCCGCCTACCGCATCGTGCAGGCACAGTGGGCCGCCCGCGAGCACCACCTGAGCCGCTACGCCACGGAACAGCCCAGCTACTCGATCCTGCAGCGCGGAATCGAGGCCCACGTCCTGCCCGTGACCGAGGAATACGGGCTCGGTGTGTTGGCGTGGAGCCCATTGGCCTCAGGCTGGCTGTCGGGCGCGATCCGCGAGGGCCGGGAGATCACCAGCAACCGCTCAGCGTTCATGCCGCAGCGTTTCGATACCACCGTCCCCGCCAACCGGGCCAGGCTCGAAGCAGTCGAGCGGTTGGCCAAGGTCGCCGACGAGGCCGGCCTGACCATGATCCAGCTCGCGCTCGGATTCGTGACCGCGCACCCTGGCGTGACCGGCGCGCTCATCGGCCCCCGCACGCTGGACCACCTGCACTCGCAACTCGCCGCCGCAGACACCGTGCTCTCCCCCGACGTACTCGATGCGATCGACGCCATCGTGGTCCCCGGCACCGACCTGGCCGCGCACGAGAAGAACGACACTCCGCCCGCGCTGCTCGACCCGTCCCTGCGACGCCGCTGATCGACCGAGGGACAGCCTCAACCTCCTCTCCCCCCACTTCTCGGATCCGCGGGAATCGCACAGGTGCCCGACGAGCCTCAACGACCTGGGTGCAGACCTCCACGGTATTCACCAGCAGTCACTGACACGTAGGAGAACGGTGAGAGGACCCCGGCGCCTGACCGGGGTCCTCTCACCGTTCTGTGGTGACGGTTCAGCCCCGGGGACGGGCAGCCGGGTCGCGTTCGGCGACATGCCGGGCGACCGCATCGAGGCCGATGCCCGCATCCCCTCCGGCGAGACTCTCCAGTACTTGTTCGGCTCCGGAATCGCCAGCGCCCGCGGCGCACGTACCCAGGTGCCGCTGGACGCTCTCCTCGGCACGACGACGCGCCTGCTCTTCGACCTCTAGAGTGATGAAGCCGAGAAGATCACCCGACTCCTCGGTGTCCAAGGTCCGCCCCCCGAGGAGCCGTAGAGTCAGCCCAGCTTCGACGACGTGTAGGACGCGCGAGCGAGATCCGCCAGCTGCCCCTTACCGATGCCCGCGACCTTGAGATGGGCCGCCTACACCTGCCCGGCCGCACCCTCCACTTGGCCGAACCGGTCCGCGTCCGTCTGGCCACCTGCCTCACCCACCGCAGCCAGCGCTGGCCACACGCCGCCAACCCGCACCTCTTCATCACCAGCAGCACCGCACCGCCCACCCCACCCGTCAGCCATCCCTGGCTTTACTGGGGCGTCGAAGTTGAGCGGTGCGCCTCGACTGGCCCGCTGATGATCCGTCACGGGCGGCGATGGAGCCGGTGACCCGGGTACAAAGATGCCCGCGGTCGTGAGTGATCATTTCTGTTCTCTACGCAGAACGATCAGTGGTTCGGCGTGTGGTCCTCGCTCGCACCGTCCGTTTGAGCCCGCTCGACAGCGGGGATCCACCAAGCCACTGACCGGTCGTCCGCCTCGGCGTGGTGGCGGCGTAGAACGCCCGCAGCCGTTCCTTGAACTCTTCGAGGAACGGCTGCGGGCGTTCTCGGCCATGTCCACGGCATCCCGCCCTCCATCAACCCATGTCGTCAACAACCCCCGATGGCTTCCGTTTCGGAGGCGTAGAGCTGGGCGGGGTCGAATCCCATGCCGGTGAAGTGGCCCGCGAGTTCGAGCGAGAGCACGCCGTGGAGGCGGGTCCAGAAGGCGAGGGCCCGGCATAGCGCCGACGGCGAGGCCGGGTGCTCTCCGGCCCAGGACCGGTGCTCGGCGAGGTGCGCATCGAGCGCGGACGGCGGGGTGGCTGGCGGTTGCTCGGCGGCGCAGGCGTCGAGGAGGCGGGCCATGATCTCGGAGGCGATGCGCGTGGTGTCGTCAGGCGCCTGGTACCCGGGCACGGGGGTGCCGTAGATCAGGAAGTACCGCTGGGGGTCGTCCAGAGCCCACCGGCGTAGAGCCTGCGCAAGGTCGCCGAGGCCGGCGCCGGTCTCGGCGCGAGCGCGGAAGGTGTCGGCCAGGCTGCGGTAGGCGTCCTTGACGAGTTCGCTGATCAGCTCGTTGCGGTTGGCAAAGTACCGGTAGAGGGCCGGGCCGCTCATGCCCATGTGCTTGGCGATGGCGTTGAGGGACAGGGCGGATGCCCCGGCGGCGGCGATCTGGGCCCATGCGTGCTGCTTGATCTCCTCGCGTACCTGGGTACGGTACCGCTCCCTCGGAGTCCTCGCGTCCGCCTCGATCACGACTCGCCTCCCACTCTCCCGAAGCCGCACCATCACCTGCTCAGTTAGAGCCTATCACCAACGCTCTTGACTCTCACTCTCGATGAGTTATAACTTCTAACGAACGCAAATGCATCTACCAACCAGAGGGGTTGATCATGGAAAGCGCCCACCTCGTTCAGGTCGTTCTGCCGGGCATCGTGGACCCGGAAGGTCTGCAGATCCGCCAGGCAGCCGTACCGGACGCCGGCCCGGGACAGATCGTGATCGCCATGGAGGCGACCGGGGTTTCGTTCGCCGAGCAGCAGATGCGCCGCGGGCGGTACTACGACCAGCCGCCGTTCCCGTTCGTGCCGGGCTACGACTTGGTGGGCCGGGTGCTGGCGACCGGTCCGGGCGTCGACCCGAACCTGGTCGGCCGACGGGTGGCCGCGCTGGTCAAGGTCGGCGCGTGGGCCAGCCATGTGGTGGTCGACGCCGAGGACGCGGTCCTGGTCCCCGACGGCCTCTCGGCCACTGAGGCCGAGACCGTCGTGGTCAACGGCATCACGGCCCGGCAGATACTGCACCGCAGGGCCCGGGTGCGCGCGGGGCAGACCGTCCTGGTGCACGGCGCCGGCGGCGGCGTCGGCTCCGTCCTGGTCCAACTCGCCCGCGCGGCAGGCGCCAAGGTGATCGGCACGGCGTCGCCCCGGCACCATGAGGCCCTGCGGGAGCTGGACGTCATCCCGGTCGACTACCGTGACGGCGACGTGCCCTCCCGGGTCCGCGAGTTGGCGCCCGCCGGGGTGGACGCGGTCTTCGACCACGTCGGCGGACGGAGCGTCATCGACTCCTGGCACCTGCTCGCCCCCGGCGGCACCCTGGTCGCCTACGGCAGCGCCTCCACTCGCGACGTCACCGGCTCCAAGCAGTGGCCGGTCATGAAGATCCTCGCCCGCACCTGGCTCTGGAACACCCTGCCCAACGGGCGCCACGCCCACTTCTACAACATCTGGGCGGGCCGGGCACTGAACAAGAATCGCTTCCGCGCCTGCCTGCGCGCTGACCTCACCGAGGTCTTCGCCGCCGTCCGCCGCGGCGACGTCACCGCCCGCATCGCCGCCCAACTCCCGCTCGCCAAGGCCGCCGAGGCCCTGCGCCTGGCGGAGTCGGGCACCGTCAGCGGCAAGGTTGTTCTGACCCCCTGACGCGCACCGTCCCAGGCCCGCTACGCCGACGACACAGTCACGGGCGGCGATGGAGCCGGTGACCCAGGTACAAAGATGCCTGCGGTCCTGAGTGATCATTTCTGTTCTCTACGCAGAGCGATCAAGCAGGAGCCACGGGCTTGCTCAACGATACGACGTTGCTCCTCGACCTCGACGGGGTGTCCGTCGTTCGGGTCGAGCGACTGGCCGACGGCAGACGCCGGGTCCACCTGATCACGTCCGACGAGACCGCCCGGGCCTGCCCGGCCTGCGGGGTCTTCGCCACCCGAGTCAAGGGCTCCACGACCACCCGGCCCCGCGACCTGCCCTACGGCGAGAGCGGGCTGGAGTTCCGCTGGCACAAGCGACGTTGGTTCTGCCGCGAACCCGGCCGGACGCCGGGTGCGGGACGCCGGCTCCACCGTCATCCAGGCCGCCCGAGACCTGCACCTGTCCTGGCCCACCGTGATGGACGCCTTCCGCACCCAGGCCCGCGCCGTCGTCGAGGCGCCGCGGCCGAACGTGGAGGTGCTGGGCATCGACGAGACCCGGCGCGGGCGGCCGCGCTGGGAACAGGATCCGACCACCGGCAAGTGGCACCTGGTGAGGGATCGGTGGCACACCGGCTTCGTCGACGCGCTCGGCACTGGCGACCTGCTCGGGCAGATCGAGGGCCGCACCGTCGCCGACGTGCTCGTCTGGCTCGCCGCCACCCCGCTGGAGTGGAGGAAGAACATCAAGTACGTGGCCATCGACATGTCCACCACCTACCGCGCGGCCGTCCGCATCGCCCTGCCGCAGGCCACTGTGGTAGTCGACCACTTCCACGTGGTCCAGCTCGCCAACAAGATGCTGTCCATGGTCCGGCGCCGCACCACCGCCGAGATCCGCGGACGGCGCGGACGCGCCACCGATCCGGAGTGGACGGCCAGGCGGCGCCTGCTCCGAAACCGGGAGGACCTCACCGACGAGCAGTTCGCCGCGATGTGGAACGCCCTGATGGGTGAGGGGAAGATCGGCCAGCGGCTCCTGACCGCCTGGATCGCCAAGGAGAACCTGCGCACCCTCCTCGCCCTGGCTCGCACCGGTGCCGACCGCCACCAAGTCGGCCACGCGCGGTGGAAGTTCCTCGCCTGGTGCGCGGACTCCGACATCTCCGAGGTGCGGCAGCTCGCCATCACCGTCGACCGCTGGTGGCCCGAGATCGAGGCATTCATCAATACTGGCCACCACAACTCCAAGAGCGAGTGCATCAACCGCGTGATCAAGCTCGTCGCCCGCAACGCGTTCGGCTTCCGCAACGCCGACAACCAGCGGCTACGGACACGTTGCGTCACCACCCGGCAAGCCCGCGGGCACCTCCGCACCGCTCAATTTTGAAGACCCCGCAATCCCGGTTTTCTCCCACGGGGGCTGGGGCTGAGCTGCTCGATCGCGTTGATCGCTGTGGGCCAGACGACTGGCAGGGGCGGTACGTGGCCGAGTGGCCACGCGAGGACTTCGAAACAAGGTCCGCGACGCGGACAGGTCCCTGCTCCGCCGCCAAGCCCGCTGGCGCGCCGCTCTCATCGCGACGATCATCGCCAAGCTCGAAGGCGCCGACCCCGCCCGGGCCGCGTTCCACGGTCAGCCACATCTCGTGGGGTTTGAGGGCCCACTCCTGGAAGAGGTACGCCGTCGGGTGGTGTCGTCTCCGCCTCGGTATGACGGGCTCACCACTGGGGCGGAGGAGCCCCGCGCGAGCCACGTCTGTGCAGACGTGGGAAGCTGGAGAGCATCCGGTACCGGCCGGGTGCCGGGCGAAGTGCGCCACCGGGGCCTGCTGTTCCGGCTCCGGGTCTGCGCGCCCGAGTGCCCGCCGTTCCTTACCGGCGGCGGCCCGCCACCTACTGACCTTCACCGCCGGCCTCCCGCGCCCGGACGCCGACAAGCTGGAGTGCCTGATCCAGGGCATCGAATACATGGGCCAGGGCCACGAGAACGCCCAGTGGCGGATGGTGACGCCCAGCGGTGTGCGTGGGGTCCAGCATCGGGCACCCGGACGTCCGGAGCTGCTGGGAGTCCGACATCGACGTCGCGCAGGCCGGGATCGGATTCGGTAAACCCCCTGCGCTCCAAGCGAGTTGATCGGCATCATGGGCATGTGACGCATTTTGCCGAGATACTGCTGGCCGACGACACCTCCGTGCGCCTGGAGCTGGCGCCCGTGGGGGCTGCTCGCAACGGTACGGGCGGGGACCAGCCCGGGGGCATCGACGGGGTCACCCCGGTCGGGCGGAGCGACCGGGCCGCCACCCTCGCCACCGGCACGCTGCGCGCCGTGCTGCGCCCCCTCGGTCCGCTGCTGCAGGAGGTGCACGACGCGGTGGGCACCGCGCACGACCGGCCGCAGGAGATCACGGTGCAGTTCGGCGTGCAAGTCGGGCAGGATCTCAAACTGGGGATCGTCGGGGCAGGTGTCCAGGCCAGCCTCAGCGTTTCGGCGACCTGGCGAATGCCGAACGGTACGGGCTGACCGTGGGGTGGTTCCGCTGCGTGGGCGCCGACTCGCGTCCCCCTGCCGTTTCGATTCTGAGCCGACTGGACGGCGAGCCCGTCGGCTCGGGCGTGCTGCTGCCCGGTCAGCATGTACTGACCTGCGCCCATGTGGTCAACTGTGCCGTCGGCTGTGAAATGTTGGCCGTGCAGCACCCCGGACCGGTCTCGTTACAGATCCGGGTGTACGGGCCAGACATCACCCACATGTGCCAGGCCGAGCTGACGGCGTGGATAGCTCCACGCCCGGCGGACGGGGGGCTCGGGGCGTATGAGTGGAACGGCGACCTCGCCGTGCTCCGCCTCGACTCCGCACTGCCCCACGGCATCCAGCCGCCCCGCTGGCATCCCATGGCGGAAAAGCAGCTCGTGCGCGCCTGGCACGGCGGCGCGGAGCGCGGCTCCTTCGCCGATGTCGAAGTGACCGAGTGCAACGGCCGCTTCGGCTACGTGGACGCACTGCGCGACAAGCTCGCCGTCGACCGCGGCTACAGCGGCGGCCCCCTCTGGTCGGGCCGCGAGCGGGCCGTCGTCGGTCTCGTGACGGCAAGGCTTAACACTGACGGTGCGCTGCGGCGTGCCTGGGGCATTCCCTGGCAGCGGATCCGCGACGAACTGGCAGGTGCGGGTCTGGCAGCTCTCACCGCGCAGCCCGACGACGACGTGCGCGGGGATCCCTTCTACGCCGAACTCGTCGCCCTCCTGGACCGGAGGCTGCCCCATACCGAGGACTGGGCCCGCTGCGGGAGAGCCGTGGCCTGGGAGTGCGGGCTGGAGCACAGCGGAGACGGGGATCCGTCCGCCGAGGAGTTCGCCCACCTGATACTCACGCACGAACGCGCTCTGCCGACGCTGGTCGGAGCGTTGCGCAACGTCGCCCCGCGTCTGGCGGACGAACTCCTGCTTACCGGCCGCGACATCCGCTTTCCGCGGCTGCTCACCCCCGGGGAGTACGACCTGCTGGTGCGGCGCCTGGAGGTACTGGACGCGGCCTCCACCGCCCGTGTACCGGCAGCCCTGCGGGCGGCGCTGCCGCTGGCCGTCGTGCCCGAGCCGCTGGTCTCCCAGGCGTCCCGGGGTGAGGGCATCGGGGATCTCGTCGGATACCTCGAACGCCTTCCCGGCCCGCCCGCGTCCTCCTTCGGCCACCCTGGGGAGGCGGCCCCGGTCCCCGGGCTGGTGCGCGCCGTCGAGTTCCTGGCCGTGTGTTGCCCTTCGGAGCAGCGGGGCGCGCTGCGCCAATGGGGCGAACGGGTCGCCGCGCGGCTGGCCATCCACCGGTCCGCCCTGGAGGACCGCCGCAGGGACGCGGAGGAATGGGCCGCCCGGCAGGAGCGGACGGCGGCCCCCCGGCTGCTGGTGGAACTCTCCTCGTGCGGCACCGCCGACGGCGCGGCCTGTTACCGGCTGCGGCTGTGGTGCGACGATATAGACGGGCCGCGCCGAGTGTCCGCGGAGGACGACCGGCCGCGCACCGCGCAGGAGGCGGCCCGCGAGATCTTCGATGCTCTCGCGCCGCTCCACCCGCGGGAACCGGACGGCCCCCTGCCCGTCGTCGAACTCCTCGTCGACCGCGACGCGTTGGAACTCCCGGCCGACGAATGGCGGGATCCGGGTCTTGGCGGCCTGCTGACGCGCGTCCTAGTAGGACTCCGTTAGGTTGCTCTGGTTCTTGGGTTTGGGCTGGTGGTGGACGTTCTGGGCAGCGGGCGGTGGCAGGTGGTGCAGGTGCCGGT
>NZ_JBEYTS010000128.1:0-10107 GCF_040643155.1 Streptomyces sp. NPDC047453
CGTCACGCGACGGCCCGTCCTCCAACGGCAGAGGACATTACGGGCGAACAGCCGCACCGATCAGCGACCGAAACCCGCTGACGAATCGAGGTTAGATCAAGACGAGGGCGAGACATGGCGGTCGTTCTCGAGTGGCAGTCTGAGGCGATGAAACCCTGGAGCACCTCCACCGAGAACGAGTTGCGACATCTGCTCAATGAGTGGGATCCGATCGGCGTCGCTGACCTCGTGCAGGACGAGTATGACTGCATGCTCGCCCCTCTTCTCGGGCGGCTCTGTCGCAACGCCAGCCAGACGGAGATCGGTGAGTTCCTGCGGCACGAGCTGAAGGATCACTTCGGTCTCGATCCTTTGGGCTTGCGGCCCGATGCGATGGCGGCGCGGGTGATTGCCTGGTGGACATCTGTCGACCCGGTCTGAGAGGCAGTGCAGTTGGCCGTACCGCTTTCCATGGGAGTGGGCCCGAACGTGCGTCAGGCCGAAGGGCCGGAACTCACACCACCGAAAACACATAAACCCCACGGAAGACCTCGCGCACGCTCTTCCTCTGCTGCCGAAGACTCAACGTCACCGTGCATCGCCGAGGGCCGAGTAATGCAGCGGCGGCATGCCCGCATGGCTGCTCAGCCCGCCGTCCTCGCCAACGCGACGTTGCTGGGCGGCGGCTGTGCGCGAGGAAACGGCAGGAACGCCGTCAACCCCCATCAGTGCCAGAGCCGTCTCCGCACTGACGAGGCGGTTTACCGCAGCGGACAGCCTCCGATCCGATGCTCTCGGCTCGTCATCGTGGTTCGGGTCGGGGTTGGTCGTGCGGCCCCCTCTTGGGTCAGTGAAATCCCACCATCAAAAGCCCACCTGACCAGCAGCAAAACTCGACAACCACACCCCCGACCACTGACTCTCACCACTACTGACACCAAACCGAGAGATCGCAGCCGGGCAGGCGGCATCTGCTGGCCGGCGCGGAGCCGTTGCAGGAGGAGTGGAGGGGGCACTATCCGCTCTTCCCAGGGCTGCTGTTCGTCCTGGACGGCACCGGCCCCGTCGGCATCGAAACCTGTATCAGGGCTCTGGCGCGCGGCCGCCGCGGATCTGGCGCTGGCCGACTTCATGCGCCACGTGCCCCGGGCCTGGAGACGCCCCGCGCAGCCCCCGCTCACCCTGGCGAAGCCGCTGCGCAGCACCCCCTGGCAGTGCGGGTCAGTGGCCCAGGCGGCAGGTGTGCCAGCCCCGGCCGTCGCGTATCAGCGTGCCCGACCATTCCAGGTGGGCCATGTGGTAGGCGACCGATGCGGTGCTGCGCATCCCGATCGTTCGCTGACCGGCGCGGTCACCGGCGGCCCCCAGAGCTGGCTCCGGTGTCTGGTCCGCAGGCGGCGGTGCCGCCGGGCGGCGATCAGCACGACCACCGCGCGCAGCACACTGATCGCGCCGGCCGCGTACATCAGCAGGCCCAGCAGCAACACGAGCCAGTCGCCGGCCTGCAGCACCCGGATGAGGGCCAGCCCCTGCAGATGAGCGCCGAGCCCGGCGGGCTGGACGGGTGCGGCCATGCCGACCGCGTCGGACACCGTCGCGAACGTGAAGCCCTGTGCCTTCAGCCTGGGGATCAAAGTGTTCAACGCGGCGACGGTCTGGGAGCGGTCACCGCCGCCGTCGTGCATCAGCATGATCTGCCCGCCGTGCCCGTGCAGTGTCGCGTTCGCGAGGATGCGGTCCACTCCCGGACGCTGCCAGTCCTCGGCATCCTGAGTGGTGAGCACCGTGGCACAGCCCGCCGCGTCGGCCTGCTTCAGGACGGACCAGTCGGCGTCGTCCAGCGCGTCGTTCTTCGAGGAGAACGGCGGCCTCAGCAGTGCGGTGGTGACCCCGGCTGCGCCGGCCACCGCCAGCTGCGTCTCGCGCAGCTCCAGGGAACGCTGCCATGGGGCGAGGTGGGCCAGGTCGGGATGGGTGAAGGTGTGGATGCCGATCTGGTGGCCCTCGGCGACGATCCGGCGGATCAGCTCCGGGTGGGCGACGACCTCGGTTCCAACGACGAAGAAGGTCGCGTGTACGTGATTGCGGCGCAGCACGTCCAGGATCCGCGGTGTCCAGACGGGGTCGGGGCCGTCGTCGAAGGTGAGCGCGATGGTGCGGGCCGCACCTGGGCGGTGTACGCAGAGGTGGCGGCGTCCGCGATCACGGGGCCGCCGTGGGCCACCTGGGTGGGCACTGCGGCACTGCTGCCCCGGGTGCCGGTCACGTTGTCCGACGTGATGCCGAACATGTGGTGGGTGTAGCCCTGCAGCAGGAGGGCCGTCGACAGGTTCACCACGAGCACGCTCAGCAACAGCCAATGGCTGCGGGGTATGACTCGCTACGGCGACGAGGAGCGTAGTGGCGTCTGCGGTTGGTCACGTCAGGGGCCTTGGATCACTTCACTGGCTTGTGGGACGAGCCGATCGCGCGGCCCTCGGAGGTGGTGGGCCTGGAGGCGGGCTTGGAGGTGGGGGCGGCGGTCGGGGCCGAGGTCGGAGACGCGATGGCGGTGGGCGGCCGCGGTAGGCGCGGGTGCGGCCGCAGAGCCTGTCGACTGGTCGGTGGAGCCGGAAGTCTTTTGCGCCCCCGTGGGGCGGGAGTTCTTCTGCGCCGCGGTAGGGCCCACACTCCCCGCGGAGTGGCCGGTGCCGGGGGAGGCGTCGGGCGCGGTCGCCCGGGGCGTGGCCGGGTGCGTGGAGCCCGTCTGCGGGACGAACGGGGCGCTGAGGCTCGGGCCGCCAACCACGGTGCTGATCAGCAGAGCGATGTAGCCGCCGGCGGGGATCACCAACAGGCGTGCGGCGCGCAGCACGCGGCGCTGGCGTCGCCCCGAGGAATCGACGAAGACGGGCCGCACCGACTCGCGCTTCGGCGTGTCCGGTCCCGGTACGGGAAGGCCGGGCGTGTCGAGTTCTGGAGGCGGCACGGTGAGGACGTCTCCATGGGGAGCGTCCCACGCCATCGTGGCGGGCCCCGGTCCGGCGGCGTGCAGATGCGTCCCGGTGGCGTAGGAGGCTGTCTCCCCCACATAGGCGTTACCCGTCGGGTACGACCATTGGGCGAGTTGCGGGTCCCAGGACCTCGTCGCCGCGTCGGTGGTGGCGCACTCGTAGCCGTAGTCGTGCGCGTACCCCACGCCACCGTACGGACCCTCGCCGTACGCTCCGCCGCTCTCGTCCGTCCACTGCACGAGTCGTGTCTCCTGTCCTGGCCGACCTACGCAGTCGTCTACTTGGTAAGAGCAATTTCGGCCGGAGGTGTTACACCTCGACCGACACAGCACGGAAACTGAAAGGGACGGGTCGGTCAACAGCAGAACCGGCAGGACGACGGCATGAGCCCCGCCGCTGCTCCAGGCAATACGGATTGCTGCGGCGCAATGGGGGGGCACCCGAACTTGGATCGGCAGCACCGATGAGGTCCGTGATCCGCACACCAGCCGCCGTCGGTCCGATGCGTGTTTGGGGCGGCCGGCCCCGTGCCGTGGGCGGGGTCCGGCCGCCCCGGTCCCTCCTCGTGCCGCTCCCCGGAGGAATCAAGAGCGGCACGAGGAGTGGTCTGGGAAGTGCGCAGCGCCGACGTCCAGCACGCGATCGCCCCGGGGCCTGCTCCGCGCTGACTCGACACTCACACGGGCACGGTCGGCGCGAAGCGCCACCCGGCAGGGACGGTGTCAGGCGGGCACCACCGGGCGGGCCGACGAACGGGTCGTCGCCGCCGTCCGCGAGGCGCTGCGCCGGCGCGGCCACTCCAAGGGCACCATCAACTGCCTGTTCCCGCTGATCACCCAGATCCTTCAGGACCGGCACGGCCCTGGCGCCGTGCCCGCGCCGTGCGGCGCGTAGGCGGAACATCTGTCGCAACAGTGCCCGGGTCAACGGTCCACAGCGGGCAGGTGGGACGCCGGCCTCCACGACAGACCGGGACGCCGCCCGCCTGCTGCCGACGGCGAAGAGCCGCCACGGGGCCGACCTGGGATCCGATGCCGGTGCTCCGGCGCATCGCGGAGCGCATGGTGCCGCTGATCGGCCCGGATGCCTGGGTGGTCGATGACGTGTCGTTCCCCAAGGACGGGAAGATGTCGGTGGCGGTCTCGGTGTCGTGTGCGGCACCAGCCCCGGTCACGAGGGCCAGGAGCAACACGACGAATACCACCGCGTAGCAACATTTCAGACCGGTCGACAGGTTCCGTATGAACCGGCTCAGCCGGTCGCCGTTCGCCCTGTCGAGCAGGGTACGGCCGCTTTTGGAGAACAAGGCCCGCAACAGGGCGGCGCCGAAGACCGGGAAGATCGCAGCGAACAGGAAGACCACGACAGCGGAAGGGACCCTGTTCGGTCCTGGCAGCCAGGTCACCGCAGTGAGCAGCAGCGCGAACACGTACAGGACCCAGGCGAGAAGGAAATGGACTCGGCTGCCCCACCGCAGGCCGGACAGCTTTACCCGGTCCATGCGCCGCTCCTCCCTCTGTGTTTGGGTCGCCCAATGCTGTTCCGACGACCCACATAGCATCACGTGCCCCCGACGTCACACGAAAGATCCCGCATCGGCAGCCTGCGAACACGGTTCCTGCCGGATCCCAGCACCAGACGGTATTCCGGGCCCGTACCGCTACGCCCACTTCCAACGACAAGGCCGACACCCCGGCCGCCGACGCCGAGCCCAAGCGCCCGGCCCGCAAGCGCGCCCCCGCCAAGCCGGCCGCCGACAAGCTCACCTCCTGACCCACCCTCACACCGGCCGCCCACCCCACCAGATGGGCGGCCCGGCCCGGGCATGAGAGCAGGGCCTCTTGGTAGCTCGGAGGGTGTCTATGCCAACTCGTGCACCAGGAGGCCCTGTTGTCGCAGTTGTATGCCAACGCGGAGGCGGAGTCTACTTCGGCGACCCTCGCGTGTGACTGTGTGGCTCACCGGTTCGGAAACGCCGCCGACAACGGGGTGCGCAAGCGCCGCTACCCGACCGCGGGTCCGCCCTGTGGGGCCCCGTCTGGATCTACCCGTCACCGGGTTCCGCGGGCGCCGGTCTCGGCGTCGTGATCGAGTGTTCCGACATGCTCGGTGGCGCCTTCCGCTTCGCGGCTCGGGCCGTGATCACCTTCGCCCTCGGCTGAGGCCGAGGCGGAGGCGGAGGGGTTCTCGGCGCGACGCCGATGACGGCGGCTCCGGGAAACCAACCCGGCGGCCACCAGCCCGATAAGGACGATGACGCAGAGCAGCAGCGTCCAGGGAACGGTCCAGGCGTGGGTCGTGGTCTTCGCGCCGGCGAGCGGCGCGACCGAGCCCGACGCGTCGGTGAGGAGCGGGACGAGGGTGACCGTCCCCGCCGCCCGCAGCGCGGGAGCCACGCCGTGGACCGGCACGGTGACCTTCCAGATCTCGCCGGGGAGCAGCGCGGGTGAGTCGTCGACGTGGCTGGCGGCGGCCCTCAGGACCCCGAAGGGGCCGGACACGGCCACCGCCTGACGAGCCGCCAGGATCGCGTTGCCCGTGTTGTGGATCGTGTACGTGACGGTGGCGTCTCCCCTGCCGACCGGATTCGCCGTACCCGAGTACCGCACGTGCAGGTCCTGCACCGACAGCTTCGGCTCGAGCGCTCCGCCCACGCGCAGCCGGATCCGGATGCCGAGGCGGCGGCCGGTATCGGTCCCGTCCGCCAGCGAGGTGACGATGCCGCCCATGTGGTCGCCGGGCGCGGCGTCCCGCGGGACCGTGAGCGTGAAGGGCACCTTGACCGACCGGCCGGGCCGGATCGCCACGTCGGGTCGGTCCGTGCGGACCCAGGCACCCACGCGTGTCGACTTCGCGTCCTTGGTGACCAGGTCGAGCCTGCCGGCCTCGTCGGTGAACGCGTCGGCGGCGTACACGGCCAGGTGGAGCGGCGTGGTGCCGTGGTTGACCACGACGAGAGCGTCGTCGACGTGCCCACCGGGATTGACGGTGTAGCTGTAGTTGGGTCGGTCGGAACCGAAGTCGTTGGAGGCCGTCCTGACTGCCCAGGAGACGTCGCCGTCCGCCGCCGCTGCGGGTCCGGCGCCCGTTGCGAGGAAGGTGAGCACGGCGAGCAGGGCCACGACGGCGGACCGGTGGAGGGCTGTGGCAGCGGTGGTGGTACGCGGTCTGGGCGGGCGCATCTGAAGGTCCTCGGGGCGGTGGGAGCGGAACGGGAGTGGGGTGGGCACCCGGCGGTACCCACCCCACCGGTGGAGCGGGCCGGAACGACTGGGCGCGGTCGGCGCGAGGGTCCCGGCGTCACCCCGGGTCGGCTACTGGAGCCAGTCGGACTTGTCCGGGGTGGTGGTGGCCACGTCGGCGCGCTGGGCCCAGCCCTTGCCTCGGTAGGGGTGGATCACCGCCTTGTCGACGGCGGAGCCGACCGGCTGAGCGGGGGTGGCGCCGCTGTCCGGGCCGCACCACTTCACCTTGTTCAGCTCCACGGCGGCGTTGGGTGCGGCGCACGTGCCGCTGCGCAGGTTCTCGACGACGAGCTTGTTGTCGCGCACCTGGACCTTGACGTAGGTGCGGACGTGCTCCTGGTCCTCGACCGAGTTGGCCCAGTGGTTCTTGGGGTTCAGCGGGTCGGGACCGAAGTTCGGGTCCTTGTTCGTGTCGGGAGCGGTGAGGTCGTAGTACTTCGACCCCGACGCGGAGTTCGCCGTCACGTAGACGACGCCGCCGGGGCCCTGGGCCACCTGGGCGGCACCGGGCTGCTCGTCCGGGTGCGACTTCTTGCCGTTCTTGAGCACGTAGCTACGAGAGTAGGCGTGGTCGTGACCCTGCAGGACCAGGTCGACGCCGAGCTTCGAGAACGCGGTCGGGAAGTCCTGGCGGCGCTGCTTGTTGTCGCTGTCGTTCGCGTGGGCGGCCGGCGAGTAGATCGCGTGGTGGTAGACGAGCACCGTGTACTTGGCGTCGGCACCGTGGTTCTTGATGACGTCGCTGACGTACTCGATGTGCGCGGCGTCGGAACCGTTGGAGTACGCGTTGCTGTTCAGGTCGATGAACAGGACGCCCTTGTACGTGTACCAGTAGTTGCCGCCCGACCGGGTCGCCGAACTGCCGTTGTAGTACGGCGCGGAGCGGTCGGTGTTCGGCGTCCAGAAGTGCTGCTCGTACGCCCTGCCGCCGACGTCGTGGTTGCCGATCGTGGCCGCCCACGGGTACTGGCGCAGCTTGTCGGGCCCGAGGAAGGCGTTCCACTGCGTCTCGGTGTTGGCCGTCTCGACCTGGTCACCACCCGACACCAGCAGTTCGGCGTTCGGGTTCGCGGCGAGGGAGACGTCCAGCGTGTCCTTCCACCCGGCGCCGTCCTTGTCCACGTTGCCGGACGCACCGATCTGCGGGTCGCCGTAGAACAGGAAGTCGAAGTCGCCTTTGAATTCTTGTGTCTTGAAGGAGTACGCCGGGGACCAGCTGCCCTCGGATCCGACGCGGTAGGAGTACGCGGTGCTCTCGCGCAGGCTGTCGATCGTGGCGTGCGCGTTGTGGCCGCCGTTGACGCTGTTCGCGGCGACAGTGGCCGGGAAGGTGACGGCGTCCTCGGGGAACTCGCCGTCCACGACCTGGGAGGTCGGTGCGACCTGTACCTCCTGGGCCGAGTCGGTCGGGGTGTACCAGGACACGACGCGTTGCGATTCGTTGGCGCCCACCCCCAGGACGATTCCGGCGGGCGTCGCGGAGGTCTCGGCGTAGGCCCCGGTCATCAGACCGCTGCCGAACGCCGCTGTCACGCCCAGGACCACGGCGGTGGCGCTCATGGCTACCCGGCGACGGACGAGCCCAGATCGCTGGGCCCCCTTGTCGAGCTTCATCGGCTTCCGTTCGTTCGAGAGATGGAGGGTGGCGTAAGAACCCGGCAAAAGTCACATGAGACGGTGACGTTCTGATGAACCAGGGAGAAGCGGACCGTTCCACTTACCCGAAGTCAGACGGCCCGTCAGGTCTCGAAGGTCCGCTGCACGAACCACACCAGGCCCATGACGGACACGGCCGCCGCGACCGACCCCGTCGTCCACAGCCCGGCGACCGGCCGGCGTCTGCGCAGCAGGGCGAGGACCGGGAAGACGGCGGCCACGATCGCCAGTTGGACGGCTTCGATGCCCACGTTGAAGACGAGCAGCGACCACAGGAGCGTCCACGACCAGGCCCGGTCGATGCCCAGCGCGGAGGCGAAGCCGAGTCCGTGCACGAGGCCGAAGCAGAACACCACCGCAAGCCGCGTCCAGCCCGCGCGGTCCAGGCTGAGATGGCCGCGGCCGAACGTCCTCAGGTCCGTGGCGTGGGACCGGCGTCGCCACAGCCGCCACAGGTGCCAGCCCGCGACGACCGCGATCGAGAGCGCGATGACAGGTTCGACGAACCACGCCGGAACCTGCACGAGTCCCAGGGCGGCCAGGACGAAGGTCACCGAGTGGGCCAGCGTGAAGGTCGTGGCCGCCAGCACGATCTCGCGCAGCCGGCGCGAACCGACGACGAGCGCCAGCAGGAACAGGATGTGGTCGAGCCCGGTGAGCAGGTGCTCCGCTCCGAGCCGGAGGAAGGTCCAGAACCGCTCGGCCCCGGACTGCCGGGTGGAGAACGACTGGTGCTCGGCGTCGAGGGCCGTGCTTCCGGACGTCAGGTCGAGGTCGTAGGTGACGATCGTCTTGGTGTCGCGCACATAGTCCTCGGAGTCCGGGAACAGCCCGCTGCGCACCTCGTGCGTCTCGGCGGACGACGGGCACCGGTAGTCGAGGACCAGCAGTGCGTACGGAACTTTCTCGCGTCGCTCGATCGTGAAGTCGCCGTCCCTGACCGGTGTGCACGCCCGGCCCCCGGCCGTGACGCCGAAGCGGCGGGTCACGTAGGCGACGACCGAGTCGGCGTGGCGGTCGAGCGCCGCGGCCTGATCCTTCGCGTCGCCGTCGTCGAACGCCGCGGTGCCCGCCCGGAACAGCGCATCGTCCTTTTCGTAGTCGGCGGCGGAGACGACGAGCAGGTCGTACTCCAGCCGGAGTTCGGTACGGACGTGCCCCGCCTCGGGAGAGGTGAGACCTGCGTACACGGTCGAGCTGAACCCGTGGGCGAGCGCCGGCGGCACGGCACCGAGCAGGACGGCCGCGATGATGACAGCGACAGTGGCACAGGCACGACGCCGGGCGGCGGAAAACATGTGACTCCTCTTCGGTCGGCGCACGGAATCTCGTGGGCCCGGATGAACAACAGGTGGCTCGCGCGCGAACCAGCCACGAAGTGAGTCCGGACAAGACGCCCCACGGTCCGAAAAGCGCACGCCATGAGGTAGGAAGTAGGCGCACTCACGCCACTTCGGAGGACGATCCCCCATGCGCTCTCGGCTTCTGCCTGCCTGCACGCTGGCCGCGGCAGTCGCGACCGCCGTACTGCTCGGCGGATGCAGCTCCGGCGACGACTGGTCCCAGCCGCACCCGAAGCCGAGCGCCATCGGTACCCTCGGCCCGGGGTTCGCCGACCCGGCGGCACCACCGGCTCCGGAGGCGACGATCACGCCGCGGCCCGGCTCCTGGGACGCACTCCGGCCGTCGGAGGACTACCGCGTCGTACTGCTCACCGCGGGCAAAGACCCTCAGACCAGGACGCTGGTGAGCGCCGTGAAGAAATGGGCCGAGGAGGTGCACGCCGACCTGAGGACCGTCACCGCCACGAAGCCGGACGAGTTCGTCCCGCACATCAGCGAGGCGATCGGCATGCGGCCCGACCTGATCATCAGTGCCGGCAACGACCTCGTCGACCCCCTGGCCGTGGTCACGGCCAACCACCTCGACCAGCAGTTCCTCGTGGTCGGCGCCGAGTTGGCCGAGCCGACGTCGAACGTCACGGCCGCCGACTGGACCGGTGCCTCGTTCCGCGGCGAGGGACTCGGCATGTCCTCGTCGTACGACCCGGCCAGCTTCACCTCGGAACGGGCCGACCGCGCCGTACGCGCCGGAGTCGCGGCGGTGCTCAGCGATCTGACCGGCATCGTCGTCTGGGTGGACTAGTAGGGCTCCGTTAGGTCTTCTCGGCCCTGTTTGGGGCATGTTGGACGTTGTGGACTTACATGAAGTGAACCGTGCTCGGGCGAAGTTGG